>JAJDAH010000135.1 GCA_029261965.1 Polyangiaceae bacterium | reverse complement strand
GCGGGCCCTGAAGCGCGAGAAAGAGTCCCCAGGACTCCAGTCGAACGCCTGCTTCTCGTTCGGGAAGCTCGCCGTGGAACAAGAGCTTTCAGAGCTCTTCGACGAGGTGCTCGAAGCACTCGAAACGTACGGTGATCCGGTTTTCCCCTGGCGGGTATACATGGCAAACGGCGCCCGAGCCGTGATCGCCGCGCATCGAGGCGACCTAGATGAAGCCCGAGCTCTGGCTACGGCTGCACTCGAGGCCGCTGGCGCCGAGGATACAGGCCTTTCCCACGGTCGCGGCGGCCTCGGAACAGTCGGTGACACAGACCCCGAGTTCCACCGAAAACTCGAGAGAGCGGCGGTCGCATGAAGCGACGAGAACGCCCCGGATTTTTCCGGATCGCCGATCACTCAAAACGTGGCCCCCATGCCGGTATGCGCGCCGTAGAGTATCTCGTCGCTATTGGGGTCGTGATCGAATGTGAGAGTGCCGCGGGCGATGAAGAACACCCGATGGCCGAATCGGAGGAAGGGCTCCAAACCTATTTGACCGCCTGTTGGCAGGGTCGCGAGGATTATGGGGATACGCCATCCGATGATGCCAGTCGCGCCGAGCTCGAATCCATAGGTGGGAGTGATTTGGAAGATGACTTCCGGATCTGCACGATCGCCGATCGGCACCCAGGCGCTCACGGCAATGTCGCTCATCAAGATCATGAACCGCCACTTGAGCTCCGTGTGAAGTGGGACCGTGATCGGAATGGCGTCCACTGGCCAGAACCAGAGCTCCTGCTCGACGCGCATGAGGGCGGCGGTGTCGAGGGTGAACCCCTCCTCGAAATTGTCGGCTCGAGCTGTCGGCAGACCGACGGCCAGACCCACGCGTTGGCGCCCGCGATCGGTGCTGGCGAAGTGAGCAACGCCCAAATTGATGTTCCCGATGACGGCCGCGTTCTCGTCTCCAATGAGAAAGGCTGCCGGGAAGACGGCGTCGAGCTCGATGGACTCGGTCATGAAGACCGCGCCACCGACGAGCGGGCTCAGTACCGAAGCGCCGTCGCGATGCATGAAGCCCACCTCACCCCACGCGCGGCCGACGGGGCCGATGCCCTGACCTCCGACGACGGGCCCCCACCCCGTCCCCGTCGCGGCGCTCGCTTGCGCCCGAACGTCCGTCGACCACGTGAGCATGGCGGCTGCGACGAGACCCACGAGGGCGCGCTCCACTAAGTGGCTCGAAGGCGGAGCCAACCCGTTCACGTGTTTCCCCCTAGTCGGTGGGGCAACTCTCGGGAGTAGCCCAGGTGATGTACTGACGCGCGGCCGGGACGCGGGCGAGCTCGCAGCATCTCAGTCGTTCGTGGCTTCCACCGACCTTGACCCAGCACGTGCGAGTCGAGCGGTCGATCAGGTATCTAACGAAGAGCTTCCCCCCGTCGAACTCCATGTTGCCTGCCTCGATCATGACGATGGGATCGTTCTCGGCGATTCGGACCTCGCCGGGGGTCATCGACCGTTGGAGGCAGGCCGTCAGAAGAGCCCCGGCAAGGGCTGAGATGAGGAGCGGCCGCTTCATCGTGAGCATCCTAACACGCGGATCTCAGGCAGATGAGCTCACACGCAACAATGAGCGGTTGGGGGTCTAGACGGGAGTCGGTGGCAGTAGCTCGGGACACGACGAAGCTGGCGGTACGTCGACCTCCGGGGGTGAGGCTGTCGCGCGGGGATGTGCCGCTCGCTTCAGCGCGTGTCGAGAAGCGTCCGGGCTCGTTCGGTGTTGCGCTCCGGCCGGTCGCCCTTCATGCTTGGGAGCATGCGGAGCCGATTGGTTTCGGGCCCTCTGCTCATCGCGCTCACGGCGTTCGGGTGCGGGAGTGACCGAGGCGCGGATCCCATGCCGGATCCCGTCGAAGGCCCGGCGAATCCAATCGATACGAGCACCAGTCCGCGGGCACTGTGTCTCGAGAATGCGAGCCATCCGTTCGACTATTGCGCCTGCACGATCTGCCTCGACACGTACGTTGCGTGTATCAATAACCCTTACTGTGCCGAGGCGCTTCCGTGTGCGGTGGAAACTGCCGAATGCCAGCCGAGCCGGGCCCCCGAGGTTTGTACGAGCCACACGGGCGCCAACCTGGTGCTCGAATTGCTCGAGTGTGCGAAAGAGTGTCCCTGTCTCACGACGCGGCCGCGGGGGCAAAGTCGCGACGACAGCGAGCGTCCCATCGAGACGAGGCCGGGACCTCGACCCGATCCTGCGCCCCAGGCGGATTGATCGGTAGGTTGGGGGGACGCTCGAAGATGTACGCTCAATCGCAGCGCCTCGAACGACTAACATCGAAGGCGCCAATCGTGGGTGCTGACTGGAGGGTCCCATGACGAAGTCGACGTGTCGCTCGGGTGTTTGTTTGCCGCTGATGGCGGCGCTGATGGTGTCCTGTGGCTCGAGGGACGACGACTCGCCGAAGGTCTTCGTTCCGCTCGACGACCGGCCGGTTCAGACAGCGGCGGAGCCACCGCGGCCGATCAGCGGGGGGACGCTCACGATTACGTCCGATGGTCGCTGGGCGGTCGCGGCCGATCCCGACCGTGACGTCGTCTGGCTGGCCGACGTCGAGGGCAGGCGTCTGGTTCACACCGTGACTCTGCTCGCGGGAGACGAACCGGGTCGAGTCATCGAAGGTAGCGCCGGTCGCGCTCACGTCGTGCTCCGGCGCGGCGGCGCCGTCGCATCGATCGATCTCGAGACCGGTGTGGCGGTTTCGCGAGTGGATGTCTGCGGCGCGCCGCGAGGCATTGCCTACGACGCGGCGAACGGGTTGATTCACGTCGCATGCGCCGGCGGCCAACTCGTCAGCATGACCGAGCTCGATGGATCCATCACGCGGCGCCTCCACCTCGACGTGGATCTGCGGGATGTGCTCGTCATGGGCGACGTGCTTCGTGTCAGTCGGTTCAAGACGGCGGAGGTGCTCGAGATGGACGCCGTCGGCGAGGTCGCCCGGCGCATCCGCCCCCGGTCGCTGCTCCACCAGATCCCCCCTGTCGAGTTCTTCGACGAATCGACCGGCGAAGTCGGCGTCCGCCCGGAGCGGACCTCGTCGCTGGACCCGGCGGTCGGTTGGAGAATGGTGCCGATGGGTTTGGGTTGGTCCGCGCTCCTGCACCAGTACGCTCGCTCGGGCGTGATCGGGATCGAACCGGTGGACCGAACCGATCCCCCCGTCCAGACGCCCGAGCCACCATCGGACGACAGCGAGTATGGCGTCAGTGGCGGCAGCAGCGTCGAAAACCCCTCGGAGGTCTCCTGCGGATCCGTCGTCCAGTCGACGGTGAGCGCAGTGGGCCCGAATGGGGAGGTTCGCGCTGGAATGCCACTCATGCACGGCGTGCTGACGGTGGACGCCGCGGTTTCTCCCGACCGCAGGTGGGTGGCTGTCGTGCACGCAGGCAATGCCGGATCGCCAGGTGCACTGAGCGTGTACGAGCTCACTCCGTTGTTGGAGTCAGCCGTGGCGGGTGTGGCCGACAATTGTGCGGAAACCGGTTTCCGCACGAACCTCGAGGGTCAGTCGACCGCGGTGGCGTTCTCACCCGGCACCGACGATGCCGCGCGACGCGGCGCCCCTTGGATGATCGTACAGACGCGCGAGCCTGCCGCGCTGCATTTTCTCGACGACCCTGTAGGAGTGAAGAAGGACATCTTGAGCCTCGAGACACGGAGCGTCTTCGATACTGGCCACGAAATCTTCCATCGAAACACCGGTGCGGGGATTGCGTGCGTGTCGTGCCACGTCGAAGGGGGCGAGGACGGACGAGTGTGGCGTTTCGACCCGATCGGCGATCGACGCACCCAGTCGCTCAACGTGGGCCTGGAAGGCACCGCGCCGTTTCATTGGGACGGCGACATGAAGAACCTCGAGACCTTGATGGACGAAGTTTTCGTCGGTCGCATGGGCGGGCTGAGACAAAGCCCGGAACGGCTGAATGCGTTGGCTGGTTGGATCTTTTCGTTGACGCCGCCGGCGCCGATCGTCGCGCCTGACGATCCCTCAGCCCTGCGCGGACGAGCGGTCTTCGAATCGTCGGAGGTCGGCTGCGTCTCGTGCCATACCGGCCCCAAGCACACGCGCGCGGGCAGCTTCAACGTCGGCACGACGCCACCGACCCACCTCTTGCAGGTCCCCTCGCTAGTCGGCGTCGGCTACCGCGCGCCGTTCATTCACACCGGCTGCGCGCCCACGCTGGAAGCCAGATTCGACCCCGAGTGTGGCGGCGGCGACGAACACGGCCGAACCTCGCATCTGACGGCTCGAGAGATCGAAGATTTGACGAGCTACCTTCGCTCGCTGTGAGCGTCTCGACATCATGGGATCAAGGGCGCGGAATTTGGTTGCAGCACGCCGACGTCGAAGCTAGCCAGACCCGTGCGCCGAGGCCGGAAACTAGTTGCGCTGGCGGTTAGTGTTTGGTGCGTCGCGTGCAACGGCGGGCGGCCCGGCACTTTGACGTCTTCCGAGTACGCGGATGAACGCGCCGAGATCGTGTGCGAGCTCCAAGTCGAGTGCAGCAGCGCTGCCTCATTCCTGGATCCCGAAGAGCGCGCCACTCGGTTGGCGGAGTGTATTGCAAGAACGCGCGAGGAGTGGAACCACTCCTTCACGAGCGCAGAGAACTTCGGGCTCCGGTTCGATTCGGAGTGCGCGAACCAGCAACTCGAGCTCTGGACGGAAGCTACATGCGACGGCCCGTCGACTGCCCTGACAGAATGCCCGGTACCGTGCCCGGTGTTTGCTGGCGACAGGAAACTGGGAGAGCCATGCCGCAGTTTGTTTCAATACGGCGACTGCGAGTCAGGGCTCGAATGCGACAAGAGCTTCGATGTCTGCCGCGATCCTTGTCCTCCACCACCCGGTTCGGTCGAGCTTCCGGATCCTTCGACGCTGCCAGGCCTCTACTTCCTCGCCCTAAGCACCGGAATTGACACCGCGGAACAGTTCCCGATTCTCTCCCAGCTCGAGATCGACACGGCCGAGGCCCAACCCGACTCTAGCGTCCGTGGAACGCTGAGGTATCGCGGAGTCGCAGCCTGCGAACAGACCCGCGAAGTTGAAGCGTTTTCGGATTCCATCGAATTCCACCTCACGTCCGAAGCGCTAGTGATCGACCTCCCCGAACACACGTTTCCGTTGGAGGCGAACCCGATCCTTCCGGCGGCGCAACGCTGGGACATCCAGCTGACATTGACGAGCACGGACCCGAACCTCCCATGCGGCAGGCTGACCGGCGAGGTGTACGAACCGGTCATGCAATCTCTGCAGGGGACCTTCGCAATGCATCCGGTTTCCGCCCACGGCGAGGTCCCGGCTGAACTCTACTTCGCTTGCGAGATGCTCCCGGTGGCGTCGGAGCAATCCCGCCCCGCATGCGAACCGTGAGGGTGTAGGCAGTCATCGACTTTCGCGGCACTGACCGACGGCTTCTTCGACGAACGTCATGAAGTTCGAGAAATCGGGCTGAGCTTGTGCGATTCAGAGTTGAACCAAAAGGTCGTGGACGCCCCAAATTGCGGACTGCCGTAGCGATTCGGGCGGCGCCATTTCGCCGCGAGCGCGAGCACGCCGGGCCTTGACTTGCCCCGGTAGTCCCAGGTTCGTGGTTGCTACGGGCCCTGTGCCTAAGGGTCGGCGGTTCGAGAGCACGTAGGCCCGAACGGTGACTGGGCGGCTTCGTGGCGCCGTCGAGTTGGCTACTTCGCGCCGTCCCCGAGCGCCAGGTCCGCCCACAGCACGGCCAGATCGAGCTCGATGGCCTCGAAAGGCTCGGCGCGCACACGCTGATCGTCGTGGTGCACGCCGAGCGTCAACCATTGGTCGCCCTGCAGACGAAACACTTCGAGCGTGCGTTGCGTGGGATTGATCAGCCACGCGTTGGGGACCTGCTCGCGGGCGTAGATCGCCAGCTTTGCGACGCGATCGCGCTTCTCCGTCGCCGGAGACAGCACCTCGCAAACGCAATCCGGCGCCAGCTCGAAGTAGGCCTCGTCGCCGATGGCCGGGAGCCTGGCGCGTTTCCAGCCGGCGAGGTCTGGAACGAGCACGTCCTCGCCCAAGTGCACCTCCGGCTCATCGAGAATGATCCAGCCGCCCGGACCCCCACGACCGCGTTTGAAGGGCGGACCCAACTCCTCGCCGAGCGCACTGGTCACAGCGGAATGGCGAGCCGCCGGGCGGGGCTGCAGGTGGAGCTCCCCGTCGAGCACCTCTGCGATCATGTTCTCAGGCGCTTCGAGCACGTCCTCGTAGGTCGCCCGGCGATGAGCAGCATCGGCAGCCATCTCGACAATGGTAGCACTTCCCGCGGTGCCGGTTCCGCGTCGGTGGCGAACGTGCGCTTCATGAGCTCGGCCCACGCGCGCCAGCCCGAGCGTGGGGTGGGGGGCGCTTGGGCGGCGTGTCGAGCCTCACGTCCGTGCCCTCCAGTCGGACGCCCGCTTCGAACGGTGGAGCACGAGCGGGCGCGGGCCTGGCCGGGGCGGAGTCAGGCGATCCGGTCGAGAGCGGTCTGGCGCACCCAATCCTCGAGGGCCAGCACGGACGAAACCGGTAGGTCGGAAGCGGGGACGATGCCGTCGCTCAGCAGAATTTCCATGGCCGTCTGGTAGTCGAGACGTGGGAAGTCTCCTCGCTCGATGGCGTGACGGAGAGCCGCGGCGAGGGATTCGTCGACGAGCTCCGATAGCGGCTTCACGATTGGACTCTAGCACGCACGAAGTCTTCGAGTGGCTCGAGGTTCTTCTGGTCGGTGGCCTCCATCGCGCGCAGATGCGCGAGCTTGTCGCGCGCGTAGAACCGGAACGATACGCCAAGCTCCCGGTACAGAAAGTACGCGAGCAGGATCCTTCCGATTCGCCCGTTGCCATCGGCGAAGGGATGGATCGCTTGGAAGCGTGCATACAGCTCGGCGCCGGTGGCCACGGCGTCCGGCGCCGACCGGTTGAAGTCGTCGATCCAGGTCGTCATCGCGTCCGGCACCTTGCCAGGCTGAAGATAGTCCAGCCGCGAACCGTCGGAACGAATCGTGTAGTTGGCGTGAGCCTTGAAACGCCCGGCTTCGTCGCTGAGTCCTTGCATGAGGCGCGAATGGTACGAGAGCACGACATCGATCGAGACGTAGGGTGACGGTTCGAGCGTCTGCATCAACCACTCAGTGGCCGCCCTGTAGTTGCTCAGCTCACGGACCTCGCGAACCGCGTGACCCTGCACCGTGCGTCCAGCCAGAACAGCACGGGCTTGCTCTTCGGTCAGGGTGGAGCCCTCCACGAGAGTCGACCCGATGAGTAGATGGTCCTGGAGGTCGTCTAGGGTCCACGCCACGCCCCAGATTCTACGTCGAGGCAGCGGAGCGACCAATCATGGGGTCTTTTCGTCCTCCCTCCAGGGAGGCTGGACACGTATTCGGACGACCTCGTCCTGCAGGAGTACCAGCAGGAATCCCTCTTTTCGATTCTCGACTGCGGGCAGTCGCAAAAGCACGCTGCCCGCAGATGGGGTTCGGACGATGAACGAATCCGAGGACCCGAAACGGCGACGGGATGATCTCTATCCCTCCGAACCGGTCGACGCAGGTGGCCGCGAGCCTAAATCCTTGCTTGTGCCAACCGATGACCGTCTTCGTGCGGTCACTCGCTGACGGATCCAACGTCGAAGATCGACGGCCCACCAGGCGAATGTGGCAAGCGAGACCAGCACCCAAATCGTGTAGTGGTCGAGCCAGCCGAACATGTTGAAGCAGCCCCGAGGTACTGGCAGCGTGTTCCATGCTGCGCTCGTGAACGCGACAGCCAGCACTGCAGGAGGAATCCAGCCGGTGCCCCAACGCCACGAGAGGTCGAGCCGGAGGAAACGTCTGACGCTTTCCCAGTCGACGAAGACGGCATACACCGCGAGGATCTCGATGACGGGGATCCCTAGGAAGAACATGTTGACGGCGTGAAATAGCGGCACCACGCGGAAGTACGCCCAGCGCGCACGTCTACTGACCACGACGACCGGAAATGAGAGCTCGAAGAGAAGGGCACCGAACTGCATGGGCACGTACAGAAACGGTTGACTCGCGATGAAGGGATTGAGCGGGCTGATGGGCGCCCCATTGCGAAGGTACGACGCGACGCTCTTTTCCAGCAGTAAGTCTGCGACGTAGCGAGGATTTTCGCTCCAGGAGTGCGTGAGCTTGGAGTAGCCGGCGGTGAAAAAGAGAATGGCGAGTACCAGCAGCAGTCCGCGCGCTGGCCAAAAGGAAACGGTGTCTTCGTCGACCTTGCCCCTTGAACCGTGGCGTTGGCGGTTCAATAGCGCATCGATCGAATACGCCGCGCCCCATCGCGACCAGACGAGGAACACCGGGACCCAGAACATCAACAGGAACGCAGAAAGCCCTATGCCCACGCCGCTGAGCTTGCAGACGTTGAACGCGACTCCGAGACCCAGCACCGCAAACCCGACCAGGCGAGTTCGATACCCGAGCATGAGTAGAAGGAGCGCGAAAACCAGCAGCGACTCGAGGATCGAGAGACTCAGCTCCGACGGCCGTGGCACCCACTTGAAGAGGTACGGCGGCCTCCAATCGGCAACGGGTAGATCCACGACCTCCGTGAGGCGGTACGTGCTGATGCGCCACAGGTAGACGACGCAGAAAACGATTCTTGCGAGTCCGAGACGCTGCGCCGCGTTTTCTTTCGGTGCAAAGAGCCACTCGGCAAACTTGTCGTAGAGCCGTCGAGGGAAAGTCACGGTGGTTCGCCCGACTGCCCCGGCAGCACCAGAGCTAGCTCTTCGGCGATCGTGTTTTCGAGCTCTAGTGGCGGGTACTTTGTGTAGTCCACCTGCCAGGTCAAATGCCAAATCTCGACTTGCTTTGGTTTCATGTCGAGCAGGCGTGAGACTCGTCGAAGCAGCGCTCGTTGATACTGCACTCTCCGCGCGTTCTTGGGATCCACCGCCCGAGCAAGAAGCCCATGCCCCATATCTTGACTCGAGCTGTCGTCATCGAGCGTGAACAAATCGCGTGGCCAGAGTCGTCGCCAACTTCCCGCCTCATCCAGCACGCGCACCTGATGCAGCACGATCGTGTCGAGCGGTTTCGGCGTTCCCGTGTGATAGAGCCACCAGTGGGAGAACGGCCACGCGCTTCGTTTGCCATCTGAGAAGACGAGTGCTGCTGCGACTCCAAGCACGAAGGCGACGGCGCCGAGCTCGCGCCGACGGCGACCGGCGGCGCTGCCGTCGGGGACGTCCGAGCGACTCACGAGGGCCGTCCGAAAGACGCCCAAAAGTACCGAACGCTCCTCATGCTGTGTTCTTCGTGCGTGCGGCGGTCTTGGAAGTCGTAGCCATGCGGGTGTTCTGCAATGTCGCCGAGGCGGCCGCTTTTGTCGATCGCGAATTCAAGCACGTGTCGCGGCATCACCGAACAGTTCTTCATCGACGTCGTCGATGGTCCGGCCAGTTCGCTGTAGGTTTTCGGCCGAGTAGTGCTGAGGCCGCCGATACTGAAGTAGAAGTTGCATTCGAACAGCTCCAGCGACCTTTCCCGCACCTTCTCGAGAAAGAAGTCGGCCTCGGCCAACTTGAAGTCTACGAGGCTTCGAGCAGCACGCGAAGACGAACACCACGGCTCGCGGCCTCATTCATGGCCGTCACGACGCTGCGTACGTCGTAGGCAACGAAGCTCACAAGGAAGAGGTCAGTGTTCGCGCTCGCGATGAGGTCGAGGAGCACCTGCTCGGTCCTCCGCGTGGGCACGACGCGTGTCGTAGGACCGGTCCAGACCAACTCGACGCTGAGTTCACGCTGGACACGCAGACGCGCCTCGGAAGCACCGACCAGCACGACCGAGCGGCGGTCTTTCTTGGCGCCTCGGTGCCTCGAGCTTCGGTGGACGTCGTTGCGCGACGTGATGGATGCGCACACGTCGTCTGCAAAACCTCCCTATGCAGGAGTAGGGGAGCCCAGACCCGCTGAGGCGCCCGGTCGAGCTGGAGCTAGACGCCGCGGTCGCTCGGCTTTCGGACCCGCGCGGCGCATGCCTTGTACGCCGGCTGGCGTGAGTAGGGGTCGTAGGCGGGAAACGTCAGTTGGTTGGTTGCCGGGTAGTGCATCGGCACGAAAAGCTGGTGCGGCCGAACGACGTTGGTGATGTAGGCGCGCGCTGCCATCCTCCCGCGGCGCGTTTCGATCAGCACCTGTTCGTGCGGTGCGAGGTCGAGTCGAGCCGCGTCGGCGGGGTTGATTTCGACGTAGGCCTCGCTCGGGTACAGCTTTCGGAGCAGCTCCGACTTCGCGGTGCGGGTTTGGGTGTGCCACTGGCTCGACGCTCCGCGTCCGGTGAGAAGTGTGAACGGGTAGCGGTCGTTCACGGGCTCGGGTAGGCGCCGAGGCTCTTCGAAAATGAGCTTGGCCTTGGCGTCGGGGTGAAAGAAGCGGCCGTCTTCGAAGAGGCGGCGCTCGGCTTGGGGCTCGGCTCCGGCCTCGTCTCCGGCTCGTTCGGGAAGCGGCCACTGAATGCCGCGCCGCTGCTCGAGATCGTCGTAGCCGTCGATGCCCGAGAAGTCGCACGGCTGACCTCGCGAGAGCTCCCGCAGGATTTCGAACACCTGCTCCGGGCTTTGCCAGCGAGCGAACATCTCCCCGACCCCCCAGGCTTCGGCGATCAATCGGAAAATGTGAAAGTCGGCGAGAGCCTGGCCCGGAGCGCGAACGGCTTTCTTGACCAGCCCGATACGCCTCTCCGAGTTGATGAAGGTTCCGTCTTTTTCGCCCCAACCCGCCGCCGGGAGCACGAGATCGGCGAATCGCGTCGTCTCGGTGCTCGCGTACATGTCTTGCACGACGACGAAGTCGAGGCGGCTGAGGGTGTCGTCCAGATCGGCTTGATTGATCCAGGAGTGGGCGGTGTTGGTGGCGATGATCCACAGCCCGCGGATCTTCCCACTCAGCACTCGTTCGAGGATTTGGTCGTAAGCCAGGCTGTTCTGCGAGGGGATGCGGCCCTCGTCGATGCCGAGAACGTCTGCGACGTGTCGGCGGTCGGCTCGGCTGCGAAAATCTCTGCCCCCGAGAAGGCTCGTCGTGTTGCTGAACAGCCGCGATCCCATCGCGTTGCACTGGCCGGTGATCGAGTTGGCCCCGGTGCCTGGCCGACCGATGTTTCCGGTCATGAGCGCCAGATTGATGATCGATTGTGCGACGCGCACACCCTCGTGGCTCTGGTTGACCCCCATCGTCCACCAGAAGCTCACGCGCTCGCCCTTCTGAATCGTGGTGACCAGATGGTCGATGGCGTCGACGGAGAGCTCGGTCTCGCGCGAGACAGTTTCGATGTCGTAGTCACGAACGTGGGCGGCAAACTCTCGAAAGCCCGTGGTGCTCGCATCGACGAAGGCCTCGTCGATGGCGCCACGATCGATGAGCAGCTTGGCGACGCCGTAGAACAGGACGAGATCGCTCTTTGGCCGAAGCGCGAGGTGCTGCGTCGCGCTCATGGCGGTTTCTGTCTTCCGCGGATCGACGACGACGATTTCCGGCCGGTGGGGATTCCGACAGATTCTCTCCCAAAGGATGGGGTGCGCGATGCAGAGGTTCGAGCCCACCAGAACGATGACGTCCGAGGCTTCGAAGTCGGCGTAGGTGTAAGGAGGCGCGTCGAACCCGAAGGCTTCTTTGTACGCAACCACCGACGTCGCCATGCACTGACGGGTGTTGCCGTCGCCGTGCCGGATTCCCATGCCGAACTTGGCGAGCGCTCCGAGAAACGCCATCTCCTCGGTGGTGACTTGGCCCGTGCCGAGGAATGCGACGGATTCGGGGCCGTGCTCGTCTTGGATGGCGCGGAATCGATCGACGAAGGTGCCGAGTGCCTCTTCCCAGGCGACGGGGACCAGCTGGCCCTTGTTGTTGCGAAGGAGGGGCGTCGTCGCACGGTCGGTGGCGGCGAGGGGCGTCAGCGCCTCCCATCCTTTCGGACACGCCATGCCGAGGTTCACTGGGTAGTCGCTCGCCGGGGAAAGACTGATGGCGGCGCCCTTGCGAAGGTGCAGCTCGAGGCCGCAGCCGGTGGAGCAAAATCCGCACACCGAAGTCGTCGTCGCGTCGGGCGCGAGTCGCGCGGGGCGCAGCCCGAGCCCGAAGCCTGCCGGCTTGCGCAGAAGCTCCCGCGTCAGCGGACCGTCGCGGCACAAGAGAAGATCGTGGAGGTGTTTTGGCTGCTTCACGGGCCCTGGCCTCCCACCGCGCCAGGCATGCGCGGTGCGCTCACCGCAGCGAAAAACAGACGTCGTTCGAGGATCTCGCCGGCAACGACCGCGGCGAGCCCCGCGGTGACGAAAAAGGCCGTCGGTTTTCCTGGGGCGTCGAGAGCACCAGTCGACGCGCAGAGCATGGGCACGAGCACGCCGCCCACCGTTCCGGCGAGGAAGCGTAGCTTGGTCGTTGGCCAAAGCTGTCGGGTCATCAGAATCGCCGACCGTTTCAGGTCACCGTGCTGACGGTCGGTGAGGTGAGCGAAGACTCCGGCCTCGTGCACGAGCTTGAGCCCGCTCGCGAGCGCGAGGGCCCAAGCCAGCACCCGTCGGGCGTCGCTCGAGGTCGAGTGTGCGACGCCGAGCGCCTCGGCTGGGACGACCGCGACCCAGAGGGTCGTAGCAAGCCCCAGCGCACCCGCGGTCATGAAGAACCGAAAGCCCGTGGCTGAAATGTGCCAGAAGCGCCGGTGGGTCGCATGATAGAGAAACGCCGAGCAGGCGATGGCGCTGCCGCCGGCCAGGACCACCGAGGCGGCAAGCAGCGGCTGCCACGGTCGGACCAGCTGGCCGAGAGATCCGTTGAGCCAGTACGAAGCCGCGTAGGCGAAGGCGAGGGCCGCAAAGACGCCGAAGGCGAGGATCTCGCGGCTCAGCCACGACGTGCGAATTCCGAGAAGGGCTCGATAGGCGAGGGCGGGTCTCCCGAGATGAAAGACGCTCGCGCCGAGGGCGAGCAAGCCGCTGCCGAGAGCAACCAGCGACTGCAGCGGTAGGAAGGCGGTGAGCGACCCGTCGGTATCGAACGCGTGGAGCGCGGCATCCGCCGCGAACGCACCTACCGAGAGTTGTGTCAAAACCAGCATGACCACGAGCGACATGTGCTGGGCGGCAGGGCGCACATCGTGAAAGTCCGCAGGCAGGACGTTTCGCGGCAGGGGTTTGTCGGTCTGGTAGGTGGTCGTGGGTGCGGTGATGCCCGGTGACGGTGCTCCCGGCAAGAATGCGTCGGCGAGTGTGTCGGCTACGACCTGCTCCCGATCGACGAGTCGGATCTCGATGGCCTCGTTCGGGCAACCCTGGACGCACGCCGGCGCCTCTCCTACGGCGAGTCGGTCCGCACACATGTCGCACTTGCGAACGATGCCGAGGCGCTCGTTGAACTGTGGGACCTCGTAGGGGCAGGTGAGCATGCAGTACTGGCACCCGATGCATTGGTCGTCGAGGTGCCGAACGATCCCCGTCAAAGGGTCCTTTTCGTAGGCGTCGACGGGGCACCCCTTCATGCACGCGGGGTCGAGGCAGTGGTGGCACGCCGCCGTGACGGTCTTCTGGACGGGCTCGTTGACGGTGCCCCCGTGCAGGAGGCCCACCGAGCGCCAGGACTCCCCGTCGTCCAGACCGTTCACTCGGTGGCACGCGGCGACGCAGGCCTTGCAACCGGTGCATTTGTCCAGATCGACGTGGAAACCGTACTGTTGGCCAGGGGCCGGCTCGGTGAGTGGAATCAGCGCGCGGTAGTGCTCGCGTTGGGCGAGCGGCTCCTTCGCGGCGTGTCGCTGAGCGAACCGCTCGACGACGGTCAGGCGGCTCTGCTCTTCGAGCACCTGATGGATCAGTGGCAGTCGAAACGCTGGTTGAGTCACTTTTCCTCCGTCATTCGGCGGGCACTGGCGCCGCGCTCCGCAGTCGCTCCTCGAGCTCGTTCTTGGCGCCGGCTTCTTCAGCAGTGCTGAATCTGACGAGCAGTGCGAGAGACGACGACGCGAGCACGCCGACGCCGAGGTAGGTGAGCGCGGTCTGTGTCGTCAGCGCTTCGGACCGGAACAGGAACCCAGCCGCGACCGCGCCCACGTTTCCCCCCGCACCGACGATTCCAGCCACGCTTCCGAGCGCTCGATTGTTGACGAACGGAACGATGGCAAACGTGGCCCCACACGACAGCTGGACGAACAGGCCGAACACGATCAAGGTTGCCACCGCGATGACGAGCCCGTTCATCTGCGCAAACGCGACGAGAGTGATGCCTTCGAGCGCGAGTCCGGCACCGAGCAGCGCGACCCGGCCCCTGAGCCCCCATCGGATCCCGGCTCGGTCGGCGCAATAACCCCCGAGTGTGCGCGCGAACAGAGCCATGACGCCGAAGAGGCCCGCGATCAATCCGGCGGTCTTCAGATCGAGCTGGAAGTGGTCGGCGAAATAGAGGGCCGCGATGTTGTGGAACGTGAGCTCGACGCCGAAGCACGCGCCGTAGATGACGAACAGAGCCCAGACGCGGCGGTCCTTCGCGGCGTCGAGGAACGTTCCTTTGGCACTCAGATGCCCGGGGATCTTGCCCTGGCGACGAAGGTCCTCGAGGTTTCCGTCGATGGTGTCTTGCGTCAGCCGGTAGTACAGCCACGCGGCCGTCAAAAGGCCGACGCCGGGTACCACCATCGCCAGGCGCCAACTCGCCGCGTCGCTGAAGCCGAAGGCGATGAAGACGGCCATGACGAGCGGCATTGCCATCTGCGTCACACCGCCGCCCATGTTGCCCCAGCCGGCCGTCGTCGCGTTGGCGGTGCCCACGCAGTTCGGCGCGAACATGAGGCTCGTGTGATACTGGGTCACGACGAACGAAGCCCCAATCGCTCCGATCGCGAGGCGGAACAGGAGGAAGGTCTCGTAGCTTTCGGCGAGACCGATGCCCATCACGGGGATGGCGCCGACTGCGAGCAGTAGGGTGTAGACCTTTCGCGGTCCGTAGCGATCGAGCAGGCTGCCAATCAACAGGCGGGCGACCACGGTGATCGCTACCGACGCGATGATGATGTTTCCGATCTGCGCCTTGGTGAGCTGAAGCTCGTCGCGAACGATCGCCATCATCGGTGCGATCCCGAACCAGCCGAAGAAACAGAGGAAGAACGCGGCCCAGGTCAGGTGAAATGCGCGCATTTGCGGGCTCGAAAAGCTGAGCAGATCGATTCTCGTCGCCTTGTTGATCTCCACGGGATCCTCCAGTTCGTGCACTTCTCCCGACCGAGCCGAAGCTCGTCATTCGCCGAAACCTCCCCGAAAAACTCGCGCTCAGTGCGTTGCCCGCGCCGGCGGCTTGGCTGGAGCAGGACAGTGGGGGACCAAAGACACCATTGCGTGCTCCGGCGGAAGGTCGACGAGCACCTCGCCGTCAGCGACCTTCACGTCGAACGTTCGAACTCGATAGGGCTCGCCGCTCAAGCACTCACCCGATTCGAGCGAGAACGTCTTCTTGTGCAGCGGGCAAGCGACTTTCGGCTCGCCGCCAGCGTCTCCGATGATGCCGCGGGACAAGACCTGGTCCAGCCGGTGCGGGCACGTGTTCTGAGTCGCATACCAGCGGTCGCGGGACTCGAAGTTGAAGACCGCGACTTGGGTGGCTCCGTACTTGATCGCCCGTCCACCGTTTTCCGGAAAGTCCTCGACGCGGCCGACCCGGACCCAGCTCGTCTGAAGAACGGGAAGTGAGACGCGCCGCTCGACATCATGGTCCGAGCGATCGTCGCGAAGCCAATCCGCAGGCCGCAGCTGTCCGCGCTCGACCACGAACTCGATGTTGCCGTCCGTCTCGCTCGAGTTGGCGAAATGGTGGAACCGTGCCCGCTGCTCTGGGTCGCTGACTACGGCTGCCCACTCGCACTGGTAGGTGTCGACGAGATGCTGCATGTCTAGCTCGAGCTGCTCACAGATGCCGAGCCGGTCGTCGACGACGACTTCTTTGAGATACTCGATGCCGCCGTCGAGCCTTTCGAGCCATACCGACGTGCGTGTGAGCTTGTCGGCGGTCTGAATATAGTACATCAAGAACCGGTCGAGGTAGCGGACCGCGGTGTCCGCGTCGACGTCGGCCGCCAGTAGGTCTGCATGACGGGGCTTGGTGCCACCATTTCCGCAGACGTACACGTTGTACCCGCGCTCGGTGGCGATAAGACCGAAGTCTTTGCTCTGAGCCTCCGCGCATTCGCGGATGCATCCACTCACGGCGCCTTTGAGCTTGTGTGGTGATCTCACGCCCTTGTAGCGACCCTCGACCCTCAGAGCCATCGACACGGAATCTTGAACGCCGTACCGACACCAAGTGGAGCCGACACAACTCTTCACCGTGCGCATGGCTTTGCCGTAGGCATGGCCACTCTCGAAGCCCTCTTGCACGAGCGCTTCCCAGATGTCGGGAAGCTGGTCCAGGCGGGCGCCGAGCAGATCGACCCGCTGTCCGCCGGTGATCTTGGTGTAGAGCCCGTGCTTCTTCGCGATGGTGCCGAGCGCGATGAGCTTGTCGGGGGTGATCTCACCACCAGGGATTCTGGGGATGACCGAATACAGGCCCCTGCGTTGGATGTTCGCCAGGAAACGGTCGTTGGTGTCCTGGATCGTCTGGTGGTGCGTGATGAGCTCGTTGTGAGTGCTCGCGAGGATCGATGCCACAGCCGGCTTGCAGACTTCGCAGCCATCGCCTCGTCCGTATTCAGCCAGCAAGGCGTCGAAGTCTGCGATGCGCCGAACCTTGACGATCTCGTAGAGCTCCTGGCGCGTGTAGGCGAAGTGCTCGCACAAGGCGGGTCGGCTCACGCGATGCCCTTGGGCGATGAGCTCGGCGCTCAGGATGTCCGCCACCGTCGGCAAGCAGCCGCCGCAACCGGTGCCGGCGCTCGTGTGTTTCTGGACGTCTTGGAGGCTCGCCAGGCTTTGCTCGCGGATGCCGCGGCAAAGGTCGCCCATCGTGACGTTGTTACACGAGCAGATCTGCGCTTCGGCGGGTAGGCCGCCACCGTCGTCGCCTCCGTCGCGGTCGCCGACGATGAGCGCGTCGAGGTTACCCGACACCTTCTCCCCGCTTCGAACCAGGTGGAGCAAGGAAGCATACTCTTTGGCGTCGCCGACCAGCATCGCGCCGACGAGCCGCTCGCCGGCGTCGTCGAGGACCAGCTTCTTGTAGACCCCGTTGACCAAGTCCTGGAGAACGACCGTCGGCTGATCCGGGTTGTCCGGAAAAGGCTTGCCGAGACTTGCAACGTCGACGCCGAGCAACTTGAGCTTCGTGGACATGTCCGAGCCTTCGAACGCCGAAGGACTGCCGGTCAGTGTCTGCGCGAGGGTGTCAGCCATGTCGTAGCCCGGCGCCACGAGCCCGTAGGTCGTGCCGTGATGCAGCGCGCACTCGCCGATCGCGTAGATGCGGGGATCGTCGGTGCGCAGGTCGTCGCCGACTACGACTCCGCCGCGTTCGCCGACCCGCAGGCCCGCGCGGTCGGCCAGGTCACTGCGAGGGCGGATTCCTGCCGACACGACGACCATGTCGATGTCGAGATCCGGCCCGTCCGCGAACACGAGCCCTTCGACTGCGCGGTCGCCCTTGGCTTTCTTCGTGGCTTTTTCGACGTGAACGTGCACGCCAAGGTTTTCGACCACTCGCGCGAGCAGCTGGCCGCCGAGCTCGTCAAGCTGCCGAGGCATGAGCCGGGAGGCGAACTCGACGACGTGAGTTTCGACACCCAGATCTCGGACTGCTTTTGCCGCCTCGAGCCCCAGGAGTCCGCCACCGATGACGGCGGCCCGAGTCGCAGTTCGAGCGCGCGTGCGGATTGCGTCCAAATCCGCGATGGTGCGATAGACGAAGACGCCGTCGAGATTCATGCCCGGCACCGGCGGGACGAAAGGCTCCGATCCCGTGGCGAGCACGAGAGCGTCGTAGCGAACGGCCTCGCCATCATCGGTCTCCACGAGCCGGAGGTCGCGGTCTATCGAAACGGCGCGACGGCCGAGGCGAAGGTCGATTCCGTGGGCGGCGTACCAATCCGGTTCCGCAAGCAACAGCTCGTCAGCGCTCTTCTTGTCGAGGTAGCTCGTCAGATTCACGCGGTCGTAGGCGGGCAGCGGCTCGTCGCCCAGGACGACGAGCTGGATCGATCCGTCGTCGTCGTAGTCGACGATTCGCTCGCAAAAGCGGTGACTCACCATCCCGTTGCCGATGACGACGACCGTGCGACGGCGGCTGGAGCGAGCACTGTCCGTCGCGGGTCTCGGAGCGTCAACGGGTCGGACGTCCCGGTCGAGGGACTCGGCGAGTAGCTCTCGATCGGGCTCGTCGAGCACACGACGAGAGACGAGCGCATCCACGCGCACGGCGTTCTCGCGAAGAGATTCGGCAGCGGCTGCTCCGACGGCGACTACGCGCGTCGCATCGAAACCTCGTCGAAGCGATTGGATTCGTCCGCACTCCTTCGCAACCCCGAGCACGCGATCGATCTGGGTCGAGCTGGTGAAGAGGACGGCATCGAGCCGTCCGTGCTCGATCAGCTCGATCAGCTCGATCGTGGGCGCATCCTCGTCGGTGCTGCTTGCAAGAGTACGGAGAGAAGCTCCTGCCTCACGCAGGTGCTCACGGAGAACGGTTTCTCGGTTTCGTGCGAAGAGCTGGAGCGCCACCGTTCGCTTCGAGAAATCGAGGCCGGCGAGAGCTGCGAGCAGGCTCGCGCTGGTCGCGTCGTCCGAGCGGATGTCGACCTCGATCCCGTGGCCATCGAGGGCTGCGGCCACCTGCGGTCCGCGAGCGATGCATCGCGCTCGTGCAAGCGCTTCGATTGTCGCTTCTTCGTCGTGACGGCACCGACCATAACCGAGAAGCACGTGCACGCCCTGAGCGGTCGAGAAGACGACGTCGTCGAAGGCGCCGCCGAGCAGCTCGTTCACCCAATGCTCGATGCCCCGTCGTTCGGGGTCGCCAACGTGGCTCGAGAGGCGAAATCGAACGACCGAGGCCCCGAGGCGCTCGGCGAGCCCTGCGGCGCGTGCCGACCGCTCGGTGTCGGGGAGCGCGATACGAAGCCCATCGAAGGGACGAGACGGGTTGAGAGTGTACGGATCCATGGCGGCGTGCTCGACGGCGTCGCGACCCCCTCGCCTGGCTCAGACAGCGTGCGCCGGGGCGCCATGCTGCAGCTCGTTCAACCAGGACGGTTTGGCGCGCGGTGGCGCCAGTCGATGAGTTGATGTTAACGCTCCGCACAATTCGATCAAGCGTAAAGTGTCGCAAGAATCTGAAACCATTGAGAAACTCGGCGACTTCGGAAACCCGCGCGAAATGTCAGAGCACGCGCGACGTCATCCCGAAACGCGTCGCTCACCGACCTGAAAAGAGATCGGCCTGACCGAAACGCTGTCGACACGAGAAAAAAATCGTGTGCGTCCACGTGTGCAGCGCGAAAACATTCGCGGGCCAGCGCGCTGGAGCGCGGCTAGGGCCTTACTCAGCGCTGGCGTCGGCTGGGCTGGCCTCTCGGAGCATCGCGGTCCAAGAACTTCCCCCGTGCGCGCACATTCTGGTTGAAAGCGATAGTCGCGGTTCAACGGTCAGGAGATCGAGCAGCCCGTTGCGCCGGGTCGCGCCGCGCTCCTCCCCGCTGCAGGTGAGCCCTCCCCATTGGATCTGCGACGGCGGAAGCTCGCGCGAGACGAGGTCATCGGTGAAGGCTCAGCGCTCATGTGGGCCCAGGCGCCCGGAAGCCATGTCGACGTCGCTGGCCTCGCTAGCCCTCTTCCTCCACGCTCGGGGCATCGCTGGCGACGAACACCGGAATGGCGTCGAACGTGATCACCGAACTGATCTGCGTGCACTTGCCGGCCGCGTCGGGGGCCAGGTCTGCGGAAGCTTCGACGAGCATGGGAATCGCGTCGACGAGGCTCGATGCTTCGCTGAACTGGGCCTCCTCCTGGGCGGCGCGGACTACGAAATCGGTATCGAGTCCCCCGGACAAGACGCCGGTTGCGCCGTCTTCATCGAGAGCGATCTCGACGACGGCGTCGCGGAACGCCGCGACGAACGTGTATCTACCGAGATTCGCTTCCACCTTCACGACTTCGGCGCGCACTCGGGCAGTCCCCTCGTCGATCGAGCCCGCGTGCGCGAAGCTGGTCGAGCGGTCGGAGTCGATTCCGAAGGTCTGGTAGGGCAACAGCCTTCCGTCGGTGCCGATGAGCGGCGCACCGTTGCCGGTGAGAGTCCTGAGGTCGACGCAATCATCGCTCGCGTAGTCGTCGACGCCCTCGAGACGCAGCAGCATCAACACCCGTCCGTCGAAGATGGCGCTTTGCTGAAGTCCCTGCGCCATGGCCTCTCCGAGGATGCCGATGAAGGTGCCCCAGATCGGCCCGAGCGCGTTGTCGACGCCCGGCGTGCCGTCGACGCCGACGAGGTCGTCGATGCCGCAGCCGAGCCCGGTTTCGTCGCTCCCATCGACGCCGTCGAGGTCGACACCCAGGCTCGCGCCCGCTTCGGGAATGACGATGTCGTAGTCGTCTATGAGAAGGGTGATGCTCTTGGTCGGATCGTCGCCGCCCAGGCAGCGTCCCTCGAGAGCGATGGGTGGATCTTCGGGCGGGTTCGGCTCGTCGGGCGGTTCGGCGGAATCACCGCAACCGGCGATCGCGAGCGCAACCACCGATGCGGCCAGGGGCGACGAATACCGGAGAAGTCCATGCATTTCCGACCTACCAATTCTCGATGGCGCTCAAGCCGTCACTGGTCTTCGCTGCGCCTTCACCCCACGAAGACCAATTCAGGCCCATGGCACGAGCCAAGCTCAGAGTGACGCTGTTGACGTTCTCGGCACTCGGCGAACGGTAGTGAACACCGGCGTTGAGCGTGCCACCGGCCCTGCCCGCCACGATGATCGGATATTCGTCGACGAGGTGGTAGGCGCCCCACGAACAGTCGGAGGTGCAGAGGATGCCGCAATTATCGAGCAGCGAGCCGTCGCCCTCGGGCGTACCCGAGAGCGTCGAGAGAAACTCGTTGAGCTCCACCATCACCCGCTTGACGCACTGGTTGACGATGGGCTGATCCGACCAGTCGACTCCGCGCTCGTCGTGGGTGTATCGGTGAAAGGTCTCGGGGCATGGTCCGACCGCGCCACTGGCCGGATCCGTGCACTCGACCCCCGGGAGGCGCACCTCCGCCTGCGACCCGGTCAGCCAGTAGGTAAACACGCGGGTCTGATCGCACGACAGCGCCGAGGCCAGGAGCCCCGCCATGACGGCATTGCGCGCGCTGAGATCCGGGGACCCGTCCGGCAGCGCGGGATAGTCGGTCGCCGGCTGGCCGGGTACCACACATCCGAGCGGTGTCGGCGTCACGTTGGCAAGTTGGCGCTCGAGGTCGCGTACCCCGTCGAGGTGCTGCTCGAGGCGTTGGCGGTCGACCGCGCCGAGCTTTCCGCAAAGCCGCCCGGACTGCTCGCGTACGGCGTCGAGCACGCTCAGTCGGTGCACGAGCAGGGGATCGACGACGGGCTCGGCCCCTGGCGGGGTGAACCCATCGACAAAGAGGCGCCGATACAGCGTGTGCGGATCGAACTCGATGGGGTTCGGTACGTTCGCGTCGGCGAACGACCAGAAGTTTCCCTCGTCGACGACGCCGAGCTCGAGCGAGCGAAACCGCGTGTCGCGTCCGATTTCGTCAGCGACCGACTGATCCACCGAGGGACGGGTCAGCGAGAACGTGTTCTGGATCAAGTCCCCTCCGGCCATGATGCCCGACGCGCCGCTTTCGTGGGGTGTGCTGTTCGGCGACTTGAGCGCCATGCCGGTGACGACGCTGATCTGATCTTTGACCGCTGCTAGTGGCCCGAGCTGCTCGCTGAGCTCCCAGCTCGCGCCTTGCGTCGTGGGCGTCCACAGACCCGGCAGCGTGCCGTTTCCCCAAAAAAACACGCCGAATCGTTTTGGGAACGAGCTGCCGTCGGCGTAGGCGTCGCCGTTGGCATCGAGAAAAAGCTCGAGCGTCGGCAGCCCCATCGACATCGCAACGCCCCCGATGGCCCCACGAAGCAACGTCCTCCGGTCGAGAAGGGTTCTTCCGGCTCTGCTCATCACGTGTCCTCCGGCATGGGGTCGCAGGTGGGCCCTGAGTCGCCGACCTGAACGGCTGCGTCCCAGAAGCGGGGGCTCGTCGCGATGGCGCGCATGACTTCGAGCACGCGGTAGCCGCTCTCGACGAAACGATCGCGAAGCTCGTCGAGCTCTCCACGCGCTCGCCCGTCGGCTGGTGTTCCCACGGCGTAGCTGTGGAGAGTGTCGACGAAGCATTTGGTGAAATTCGGGTCGGCGGCGATGACTCGAGCGAGCCCAGCGGCGTCGTCGAAAGCGGCGTCGCGCAAGACTCCGCTCGCGTCGATCTCCACGTGCTGGTCGTGCGACCGAAAGGTTCCGATGGCGTCGAATGTTTCGAACGCGAGGCCGATGGGATCCATGAGCTCGTGGCACGAGGCGCACACCGGGTCGGTCAGATGAATGCCGACCCGATCGCGCAGCGTCACCGCTTCCTCGGTGACCTCTGGCAACACGGTGTTCACGTTTGGAGGAGGGGGCGGAATCGGATTGCAGAGCAACACCTCTTGCACGAATTTTCCGCGCTTGACGGCGGAGGTGCTCGCCGCGTGCGAATTGAGCGCCAAGAAGCTCGCGTGACCGAACAGGCCGACCCGTCCTTGATCGGGAGGCAGCACGGTCAACGCGAAACCGTCCACGCTGGGCGCCGGCACTCGATAGACGGCGGCGAGAGTCCGGTCGACGTGCGTTCGGGTGCTCGTCAGTATGCCTCGGAAGTCGCCGTCCTCCGCGATGACGAGCTTCTCCAAGTCGAGCAGCGTCTGCTCTCGCGCCGAGGGGCCGAGCTCGGCGCTGTACGCCGTGAACACGGTAGGATCCTTCTCGAGATGCCCGAGCTCGCCGAGCTTGAGCATCTCGTCGAAGAACGTTCGAATGCCGTTCTTGATTCGTTCGTCCGCAATCAAACGGCCCACCTGTTCGGAAAGCGTCGCCGGATCCGAGAGACCGCCCGCCTCGGCCACCGCCAAGAGCTCTTCGTCCGGTGCGTCGCCCCAGAAGAGGAACGACAAGCGGCTCGCCATCTCGACGTCGGAGAAGCGCAGTCGAGTATCGTCACCCTGCGCCGGCGCACCGACCTCGACCCGGTAGATGAAGTCGGGGCTCTGGAGCAGCCCAGCGAGCGCTAGCTCCAAGCCACGATGAAAGTCGGCGATGGCTGGATCGCTCGCGACGTCGACAGCGATCTGCGCGAAGGTCGCGACTTCTCCATCGGTCAAGCCCCGGCGCCAGAGCTTGCGCCCGAGCTCGCGGACGAACTGCTCGGCGCATTGCGCATCGACCACGCCTTGGGGCTCGCAGGGCACGAGCCTCTGCCGGTTCGGTCCACCGGCGAGGGCTTGCTCGGCGATCAGGTACGCAGCGCGTTCGTAGCGCTCGACCCCGGCGAAGCTGACCGAGGTGTTCGCCGCTCCCAAAGAAAGAAGCCCGAAGTACTCGGAGTCTTCTTCGAGCCGCGCCGGAAGCACACCTTCGGGACCGACGACATCGGAAACGATGCGCAGGTACTGCGCCGAGGTGAGCCTTCGAAGCGGTGCTTCGGCGGGAACGGGAGGCGCGACGCGCGATGGCGTCGCCTCGGGGCCGCCGCCGCTGTCGCTTTGGCACGCGCCCGAAGCGAGGGAGAGCAGCACGACCCCGAAACCTCCGCCTGGCCAGAATGACCAAGCTCCTTTCTGTCGCCTTTTCCGTTCGGTCATCGTCGTTTCTCCGCGGGTTCGCTCGCTCGCTGAAGCGCCGTGCCCGACACCTAGCGGGTTGGACGCGAAATCGTGATCTGGCGCGTGGCGTCCGCGTGGGCTTCGACATCCGCGCGGTCGAAGTACATGCGAGCGTATCCACCCTCGGTCCAGTTCTGCCGGAGGTTGTCGAAGTACGGGCTCGCTTCGTCGGCCACGTTGCCCCAGGGCAACGTGAAGTCCATTTGGGGCCTTCCGGCTTCGTCGAAGGTGCCCACTGACCGCACGATGGGCATCCAGTCGTACGTCCAGCCCGCTTCGCGGTCGTCGGTGAATTTGGTGAAGCTCGCCACGCTCACCGTGCTCTCGTCTCCGTCCGCGGGAATCTGCGGCAAGACGATGCCTCCGGCGCCGTAGCCGCCCTCCATGTTGGCGCGGTGCCAGTCGCCGTAGACGTAGCCTGCCGAATCCACGGTCCCGTAGACCGAGCGTAGCCAGTCCGCAGTCTGGCGCAGGCACGTCATCACGAACTCGTTCTTCGTGTACAGGTCGCAGGTGCTCGGATCCGCAGTGACGCACTCGGTTCCGTTCTTCTGCAAGGCCAGGTGTCCGTTGTCGTAACCGTCGGTCAGCAGCAGTGTCATGATCTTGAACATGTACATCGGCGCTCGGTCGATGATCTGTCCGTAGAGCACGCCGATGTCGTCCTCGAGCGCATTGCGGCTCATGGTATGCGCGAGCACGAAAAACGGTACCGGCGCCGTCTCCTCACGGCGGGCCTGGCCGTTCCATCCGCGGAGCAGGTCGACCAATACCTGGAGGTCGGCGGCGTCGGAACCGTCCCAGAAGTCGACGAGATCCGGATTCTTCGCGTCGAACGCATCGAAGGCATCCAAGAGCACCGGTTGAAGGTGCTCGAACAGGTTGCTGTGCACGTCGACCTGGAGCGCCTTCATGTCATCGACGGACATGTCGCCGCGCGCGCTGAGTCGCTCGAGCTCGCTGGTGACGCGAGCAGCTCGCCAGCCAGGCAGAAAGAACGCGCCGTAGTACCACTCGTCGTTGCCGGGGTTGCCGTCGGCGGTGAAGCCGAAGGGGTCGTTGTTCGCGGTGACGATCAAACCGCCCCGCTCGCCCCGACTGTGGGGAAGCCGATCGGGCCCGAGTTGCTCGATCTCGAATCCCGTCTCGGGATCGCCACCGAGGCCTGTCCACCAGGCATCGGGGTCGTCTCCATCGAGAATGCGCCAAGGTTGGATCCCCTTGTCGATGTTTCGCGTCGGGACCTCCTGCCCCACTCGGTAGGTGATGCCCTCGGCGCTCGCGGCGACCATGTTGAAGCTCATCTCTTCCATTCGGTCGACGGCGTCGTCGAACTCGTCGAGGTTTCGAGCGCGGTTGGTCTCGAGAAACCAGCGTGACGGACGCGCCCGCATGTCGACGTAGCCGATGAGCACTTCGCGCTGCTCGCCCGCGAGCACGGAGGCCGCGAGGGGCACCCCCGCCCGATCCGGATCGAAGAGCACGCCGTAGCCGGGCACGTCCCGCATCACGTCGACGAAAGTCTCCCCATCCTCGACCTCGAACACCTCTCGGCGCTCGACCACCTCGACTCGCTTTCCCGCGATCTCGACGGCCTTGCCGCCCTCGAGCGACTTGACCGACCAGAAGTCCATCGGATCGCCGAAGCTCGATGTCGGGGCCCAGACGAGGTTCTCGTTCCGACCCGAAAGCAGGCCAGGCCCGGCGACGAACGCGTAGCCCGCCGCGTTGAAGGTTCCGCCGGCGTCCGCGCTGTTCAGATGCACCGCGTAGGGGTATCCGGACTGGATCGCACCGAGGTGGGGATCTCCCGCGATCAGCGGGCGACCCGTATCGGTGTGCTCGCCCGAGACCGCCCAGTTGTTGCTCCCGTAGGGCATGTGGTTGCCGAAGACCCGCGCGATGAGCTCTACGAGCTGCTCGGCGCGGGACGGGGAGACGCGCCGCTGCCTTGGACCGAAGGGTGCCGCACGCGACGCCGACTTCTCGGCTCGAGACCGATCCTCGGCGGCGTAGACGGGTCGGGCCGGCTTGAGAATGTCGACCTTGTTCAATGCGTCTGGGGCGAAGTCTCCGACGATGGTCATCAAGATCTTGTAGAGGATGGTTTGGTCCATCACGAGATGCGCCATCTTCATCGTCACGAACGGGTCAACGTACTCCCAGGGCTCTGGTGACAAGTCGAGCCGGGTGAACTCGGGGGGCAACGGGGCTTCGCCAGCCTGCACCTCTCGGATCCTCTGATTGATGCCGTCGACCCAAGCTCGAATCAGCGCGTAGCGCTCGGGGTTGTGCTCTTGGGCCATGCGCCAATCCGCATTGCCCCAGCGCTCGGTGTCGAACATTCGAACCAAACGATCGTCACCGAGAATCGTCACGCTCTGAACGCCCGGAAACTCTCCACCGAGAGCCTCGGCGCCGCGGCCATAGGCGCGCCGGCGAAAGTAGTCGAGCTGATACAAGCGGTCTTCGGCAAGCTGATAGCCGTAGCCGTAGAAGAGGTCCTCGTCGTTGGCGGCGTAGATGTGCGCGACGCCGTTCTTGTCGCGCAGGATCTCGACTGATTCACCGGGTTCGGGCCCGGGGTCGACGCGCTCCGAAGAGTCCGAGCACCCCAGGAGGGCCCACGCGGAGAGGAGGAGCATCGACGCGAAGCCATGGACGGAAACAGACATACCAGTCTATATAAAATTGTCTGGCATCATGATGCAAGCATATATTAGATGTATTCCGTGACATGAGCCGTATTTCTGATACATACGAATCGTATGAATGTCACCCTACGGGCGCGGACGAGCCGAAAACGGCTACCTCGCGGCAAATACGACCGATCGAAGAGCACCGTCGATCGCAAGGGAGAGCAGCGGCAGCGGCTGCTGGCGGCGGCGACCGATGTCTTCGCGGACGTGGGCTACGCCAAAGCGTCGGTCGCAGCCGTGCTCGAATGCTCGGGACTGAGCCGCGCGACGTTTTACGAGCACTTCCGCGACCTCGAGGCCCTGTTCGCTGCCGTGTACGAAAGCGCCGTCGAAGGTACGCGGCGCCTTCAGCAAAAGGAGCTCGACCGGCAAAGCGATCCTGCGGCTCGACTCGAGGGCGCCGTGCGCGCTCACTACCAGCGCATCGGCGCAAATCCGGCGGTGGCAAAGGCCATCAACCGAGAGGTGTATGCGGCCGGTCGCGAGCTCGTGCTTCGCCGCGAAGTCGGAGTGTCCGAGCTCGCGGGCCTTCTCATGGAGGGTTTGTCGCGCGCACACAGCGCAGGGGTGATTCGACGCGAGCCGGACGAGCTCACCTGCTACGGCTTGGTTCACGCCATCGAAGCCATTGGCATGCGCTACGTGGTGCGAGGAGATACGACCCACATCGAGGAGGCGGTGCCCGTCGCGGTCCGCATGGTCCTCGGTACGTTCGGTGCGGATGTCGACGAAGTCGGCGACAAGTCGTGATCACCAGGAGGGATACACATGTCCACCATCAAGTCCGGTGACACGCCGCCAGGCGCTTCGCCCGTCGCGCCCACCAAAGTGCCGACCCACGCCTCGGCCCCGACGGTGGACGTCGGTGCTCTAGACACGTTCGCCCAGGCGCCCAATTCGCAAGGGTTCGTCGATCCCGCTCCCGCGTCTCTGCACCAAGCCGACTTCGACGCTCGCTACGAGCTCCGCGGCGTGCTGGGCGAGGGTGGCATGGGTGAGGTTCGGCTCTGCAAAGATCACGTGATCGGCCGCGAGGTGGCGCTCAAGGTTGTTCTCCCGGGAGTCGGATCCCGTTCGGACATGGGCGCGCGGTTCATTCGAGAGGCGCGTATTCAAGGGCAGCTCGAACACCCGAGCGTCGTTCCCGTGCACGACCTCGGTCTCGCGCCCGACGGCTCTCAGTACTTCACGATGAAGCGCGTCGCCGGGCTGACTCTCGAACGAGTCGTCGAGATATCCAGGGACGAGAGCAACGAGCTCCGCCGAGACTACTCCCAGCGGCGGCTCCTCACTGCCTTCAGCCAAGCTTGTTTGGCTGTCGCCTTTGCGCACAAGAAGGGGGTCGTGCACCGCGACCTCAAGCCCGCGAACATCATGCTCGGCGAGTTCGGAGAGGTGAACGTGCTCGATTGGGGGGTGGCCAAGGTGCGTGGTGCCGACGACCCGGCCGCGAGCATCGACATGGACCTGCCCGCGGACTCGGCGAGCTCGCAAACGCTCGACGGGTCGATCATGGGAACACCGGGGTACATGGCGCCGGAGCAGGCTCGCGG
Organism: Polyangiaceae bacterium; assembly: GCA_029261965.1. GTDB lineage: Bacteria > Myxococcota_A > Polyangia > Polyangiales > Polyangiaceae > JAJDAH01. The sequence goes on along the minus strand of JAJDAH010000135.1, from coordinate 11,246 downwards.
CAATCTCGAGGAGACGGACGGTCAAAGCGACGTGTACTCGCTCGGGGCGATCTTGTTCGAGCTCTTGACGCTCGAGCCCCTTCACCCGCGCGACAGCGTTCAAAGCATGCTGACCTCGACACTTCGCGGAGTGGACGCTCGGCCGTCGGTCAGATGTGCCGAGCGGGCGGTTCCCATCGAGCTCGAAGAAATCTGCGTCCGCGCCACCGCACTCGACAAGGCGCAGCGGTACGCCAGCGCAAGAGACCTGCACGAAGCGATCGAGCGGTTCCTCGACGGCGACCGCGATATGGCTCGCCGCCGAGAGCTGTCCGATCAACACACCAAAAACGCCGAAGAGGTGATCGACTTCATCTCGGCGCCGGGTGGCGACATGGCTCGCGCCCGAGCGATCAAGGAGCTGCAGTCGGCTTTGGCGTTGAACCCGAACAACGAGCTCGCCGTGCAGACCATGATGAAGGTCCTCGGGGAGACGTTGAACGAGGTTCCGCCCGAAGCTGAAGAGGAGCTTCGGGAAGCCCTCGTGCAGCGCAGAAGAGCAAACTCGCGCTTGGCTGCCGGCGCCTACGTCAGCTGCTTGGTCGTGTTTCCGTACCTGTTGTGGGCTGGTCTCAGAAGCCCCTTCGCCGCCGTCGCGTTCGCCCTGTTGATTGCTGCTGCGGGTGGCTACACCGCATGGACGGGTTTCGGCAACACGCGGTTCAGCCGGCCGGTGCAGCTCGGCGCTGCGTTGGTGGCCTTCGTGCTCGTGCTTCTCGCGGGCTCCTTGTTTGGTCCGCTCGTGTTCACGCCAGCCTTCGCCACGGCTACGGTCCTCGTATTCATCGTGCAAATGCGCGCCGATCGGTTCCTGCAGATCGTCGGAGTCGCCGCCGGAACCCTCGTGGTCGTCGTACCGGCGCTCCTGCAAATATTCGGCGTGATCCCCGTTTCGTACGCTTTCGAGAGCGGCGCCATGGTGGTCCTCCCCGGGGTCACCAATCTCGCCGAAGCGCCAGCGCTGACGTTTCTGATTCTCACGAGCGCGCAAACACTCGTCGTTCCGGCGTTCTTGGTCGGCCGAGCGGTCACCTCGCTGACCGAGGCGGAGCGGCGACTCTTCCTGCATGCCTACAACATGCGCCACCTCATGCCCGAGGAGGCGACCACCGGAAGTGTGACCGTGCCCCCCGGTGCGTTGAGCTGACGCACCACCGGCCCGGGCTTCTTGGGCATTCCCGGCGAAAACACCGTTCTGTGCCGAGACCGGATCGCCAGGAAATCATGCCGCGTCCCGGTAGGAGAGCTCGAGCGGCCCACCGAGTTTCTTGCGACACCGCACGGGGCCGTCGCCGTTCGTGTTCCCGGCCGACGCGTCCGCGTAAGCGATTCATGGCGACGACGACGCTCTACGTTCGCGCGGCGGAGATCGTGGGCGAGGCAGTCGGGGAACCGTTTCAGCGCGAAGGGCAATCGAAGCTGGAGAAGGCTCCACCGAACCTCGGGGACGACGTCGGCGCGTAGCGAGGAGTGAGAGCTGAGGACTCCGAAGTATCTCATCAGATGAAACCGGGGCGGGGGCACGGCGGCGACCAAGCGGACCAAGAGATCGTGCGGCTCGAGGACGAGGGCGCGCGTGCCGTCCTTCCAGATGCTCTTGAAGGTGAGCTCGAGTGTGCCGTCCGCGCGCCGAGTGAGGCGGTCCTGAGCGATGGGAGGCCGGAGGATGTATTAGGCGCCTTCGCGTGTCTTGCGCAGCGATTGCAGGCTGTACCGAGCTCGTGAAGCAGGTCGCTGACCTTCTGACGACCGAAAGCATGACCCATCTCGCGCAGCTGCTCGGCCAGCTTCCGGACGCTCTTTGTCGTCCACCTCAGAAGAGATTCGGGATCGCCACGAGTTGCCGAATCGAGGAGCGAGTCGAGGTCCTGGAGCAAGCTCTCGTCCTTCTCTTCGAGCCGCTTCCGACCACCACCCGGACGTCGGATCCGTTGTGACTGGGGTGGCTCCTCCGGCGGAGCGGGCCGCGAGCGGGCGCTCGGCGGGGAGGGTGGCGTCCGCCTCCCCGGTCGATTCTTCGCTCAGCATCTCGCCACGCTCGAGCTCGAGCCGCAACAAGCCGGCAACGCACCGCCATGTCCGCTACACTGAGGATGTGTCTGGCGTCACGCTGGAGGGGAAGGGGTGTTCATGCGACCTACGCGCCCCGGTGGAGGCCCGTGCCGGCCGAGAGCGCCTAGTGCGCCTCAACCACTGCCACCCATCGGCCCTCCGCCCTGTTTTTGGCACGAGCTGAACGCCGGGGGCGGGTCGTTCGTGATGTTGCATCGCAACCCCGGCTGGTGGCACTCCGACGTCCCCGTGCAGCAACGCTCGAATTCGAAACCGCACTCCATACAGAACCCCGCCGAGCAGACGAGTGCCTCTCCGCCGCACGGGTCGCCGCCGGCGCAGCAACGCTGCCGGGCGCCGCCGCACGACGGCGCACTACCGGCACCCGCTTCCGGCGCGCAGACCTGGTCCACGCACCGCAGTTGGTTCCCAGCGCACAAGTCCCCGGCGCAGCAGTCCTGGTATGCCAGACCGCAGACCTCGCGACCGTTGAAGAAGAACGAGAAATGCTCGACCTGTACCGTGACAGCCTGCGCCCCGTAGTCGACGGCGCCACGCAATACGGACCAATCCGCTTCGGGATCCGACGTGTAGACGGCGAGTTCCTCGGGCTGACCTGAGTGGGGAAGGGTCAGTGTCACGGGGAGGTCGAACGAGAGCCCGTGCGGTTCAAACGCAAACACGTCGCCTTGCGCGGTGGCAGGAAGCGCCGAGAAGCCGGTTTCGACGACGGAGATCGAAATCGTCACCGGTTCACGCAGTGCACCCGGCGGGATCTCGGCACGGGTGCCACGCGGGCCCTCGACGATGCCCCCGGTTTCGCCGATCTCCTTGCTCCACGTGAGAGTCGAGGGATCGAACGGCGCCGCCGCCCCCGCACCGGTGTTCGGTCCATCCGGCGTCGACTCGCCGCCACTGCACGCGGCGACGCCTGCGGAAGCAACCAGGACGCACATGATGTAGAGCGCCCGCGAATGGCTTTTCAGTGTCCTCATGATTTCTTACTCCGTGACCGTCCCGCTCGCGGGACGTCTAACCTCTCGGCTGCGGGAGATCCTCCTCGCGCCGTCGCCGCCATGGCGGCGCGAAACAAAAGAGCACGCTTCGTGCCAAGGTCGATGTGAACAAACGTCGACGTCCGGTCGAGGCGGCGCCGCTCAGCTCGGCGTTGCGCGCACTTCCTGCACGTGACCCCGCGCAGGACCTGCGCGCCCAGGCTCGACGTCGCCGTCGCAGCCACGTAATCGAACATCCCGGAGCAGGGCGCGTGCACTTGCAGTCCAGCAGCTGCTCGTCAGCTATTTGCTGGTCAGTCGGGTCGTGCCATCCCGATCGGTTGGCAGCTCTCCCGCGGTGCGCTCCAGCTAGAGGTGCGCCGCGGCGTCTTCGGGATCGGCATCCGCCACGGCCTCGAAGGCGTTCTGGGCCGCGCTCCAGTCTCCTTCGCGATATGGGACAGGCCGGCGACGAAGGCGTCGCGAAACTCGGTATCAGGCTGTAGGAGTCCTGCAGCTCGAACGACTGCCAGGCGCTGTCGGCGAAGTGATCTCGACCCGCCCTCCCATGCGCGGGCGCTTCGGACAGGCGACACGATGGGAGACGTTCGAGGCGTAGCGCGTTTGGGGCTGACTGCTGCTCGCCGGGGCGCAGGTCCGTCCGTGGGGGAGCGAGCAGTGACGCGCCCGATGGTTCAGGGCACGAACGAAACCGCGTGGAGGTCGCCGTCCTCGACGACCCACAGCCTGCGCGTGGCGTCGCTTCCCGTCCACCAGTCGCTCATGTCGACGAAACCGAATTCCCTGGTGAGCAAGTCTTCGATGCCGGTGGCCTCGTCGAAGAGGATAGTCTGGAATTGCCGAGCGACCATGAAGTTCACGTCGTGCGTGGCGCTCTGGTCTCGCGCGCTCCACAGAGTGTGGGTCATCGTGTGCGGCGAAACGTCGACCTCCACGATGTGGTAGCCGTCCCATTCGAGATCCCAGCGGTATCGGTGCGCCGTGGTGACGTATTCCGGAGAGTCGCTCGACCTCCAGAGCACACGGAACTCGTCCGTCACAGCGTCGACAGCGATCTTGGGGCAGTGGTTCTGGAACGGACCTACCGACGACGCGGCGTAGGGTGACTCTTGGAGGTCCAAGGTGATGTTGACGACATCATCGATGTAGTAGCCGACGTGCTCCACGTACGGGTATCTGAGTCCCGTCGCCTGGTTGACGACGACGCCCGACATCAGCCAGTGCTTCCCGTCTTTCGACTCGAAGTCGCACACGTAGTCGGCGTCCACACCTGGTACGCCCAAGAAGTCACCGTTGCGAGTCTTTTCGAACATGTAGCCCGAGTCCCAGGTCGTCCAGGAACCGAGGGTGTCGGGCCAGGTCACGATGTGACCGTTTTGGTGAAGGCTGATCACCTTGGGCGGGCCGCCCCCGAAATGGTCGTCGACCTTCTCGACGCCAACGAACTCCCATCCGCCCGACCACGTCGGCGTCGTGCCGATGAGAGCTCCCGTGGTGGTGTCATAACCCCTGACTTGGGATGGTCCCGACGGGTTCGCGCGGCTCACGACGTACGCGGTGCCGGGTACACCGGCGACCGACAGCGCGCCGATGTGGTTGGCACCAGTGAACGTGAGTTGGTACTGCACGTCCCCGAATTCGCAGCTCACTGCGGCCAAGCCGACCAGAGAGAGACACCAGATTCGGGCGGAGCGTCTGAGCGGCGCGACTCGTTTCATGCCTCTGACCTACCGCAGTCCACCCAAGACGAAAACCCCAGCGCAAGTCGGTCGGACCTACAAGTCCCCAGACCCGCGCTTCTTCACGCCAGCACGACGACCTGGAGCGTGAATGCAGCGAACGAATCTCGACCGACCCGGAATTGCACACTCCGGGGGATCTCGAAAATCGCCACGACGTCCACTCCGTCAACCGCGGCGGAGCTGCTACGTTCAGCACCATGACCCGCTCTGCCCGCCTGGCTCGCTACGGCGTCGTCATCACCGCGACGTTCGCTTGGTTGCTCTCCTGCGGCGGGAGTGGCCTGAGTCGAATCGACGGCCCGGTTTCCGAAAGCGGCGCAGCCAGCGAGGTCGCGAAGCGGCTGTGCCGCGAATGGCGGCGGTGTGACTGCGGAGAGCTCGCGGGCGTGCCACTCACGAACTGCGAGACGGGGATGAGGTTCGCGTTCGAGTCGCTCCAACAGGACGCTCAGGAAAGCGGCCTGACGTACGACGGTGACTGCCTCGCTCGAAAGCTCAACGCGATGCTCGACCGAGGCTGCGACCCGCTCGATCCCTTCGATACGGGTTTCGGGTGCTCGGATGACTCGTGCGCCGTGTACAGCGGCACCAAGAGCGAGGGGGAAGATTGCGACGGCTCATTCGGTTCCAGCGACTGCGAACCGGGGCTCTCGTGCTTGGGTACTTGCGAAGATCCCTGCAGCAGCCGGGGCGGCATCCTCGACGAGGGTGATCGATGCTCCGACGACACCGGCGCCCTCGGAACGTGCCGACCACCTGGGCTCGTGTGCGACCCCGATTCCGGCCTGTGCGTGACGCTTCCCACCGATGGTGAGCCGTGCGCGCAGAATCAATGCGCCGAGGACCACTACTGCGATCCGCGAATGACCGAGGCGACATGTCGCACGGCAAAAGCCGCGGGCGCGTCATGTGAGCTTCCGATCGAGTGCGCGTCTCGTGACTGCGCGGACGGCACCTGCACGGCTCTGCCCGGCGCTGGTTCGCCCTGCCTGCAAAACGTCGTCCTCGGGTGCGCCGATGGTCTCGGATGCGTCGACGGCACGTGCGTCGAAGCGCCCGGCGAGAACGAGCCGTGCCCCGAGCCGACCTCGGGCAGCGCCGTGCTGTGCGCACCCGGTCTCGTTTGTGGTGGCAAGCTCTGCGCCACGGCACCGAAGACGCCAGGGTGCAACGAGTGCGACGAGCCACCCGACCGCTGCGTCGTACGAGTCTGCACCCCCGAGCCCCCCGCGGTGTGTGCCGACAGCGGCGGCTTGTTGTTCTAACCTAGTGTGGTGGACCAGAGGTCCATCACACGTTGGAAAGACCAGGACATGGATCAGATCTGTGCTTTTTCGCCGCCAAAACTCGGCGGCCTCGCCCCGTAGGGGCCGCCGAGATTTGCAAGTAATCAAAGATCCAGGGGACTAGAGGGTCGTCGCCGGAGGCCTCGCACCGCGCAAAGCAGCTAGTCAGCCAGAACTTCCTCGCACGTGTTTTGGTCGATCCCGCCACTGCACCGTAGCTCCCCGCAGCCCGGACCGGCCTCCCCCTCCCCGCAAGGCGCTGCCCCTTCGGCCAGCACCCGCTTCCAGAGTGCCATGCACGTGCTCGGGTCGCCGAGGCCGTCGAAGCAGGTCACCTGGAGCGGGTCGTCGGGTCCCTTCATGTTTTCCCCCGTGGGCTTGCCGACGACCATTCGCCCCTTGTCGCAGTCGATGAAGATCCCGAGCAAGCCGTCGTAGCTCTCACTCACGTCGCAACCCACGCGCGACCCACCTCGCATGGCCTGCAGAATGTTCGGTGGCGTCTCAGCTTGCCGAGTCATCATCGTGTGGCTCGAGTTGCCACATCCGGCCGTACCCACCGTGGCAAGCCCCAGCATCCAGACACCGAGAGAGAGCGTTCGGTTCATTTCGACACCCTAGAACATCCCGACCGCGACTCGAACCCCGCTCTTACTGCGCCACGACGCAGGCGTTATCCCAATGGACGGAGAGCGTGGTGCCGGATCTTCGAAAGTTGTCGAAAACGACGAGCATGCTGAGGGCGGAGGGCGGGGCGGTTGCGGTGATCGAATGGTCGGTCCAGACGCCTTCGGCGCCGCTCGAGGTGGAGCGATCGATTTGAATGAACGAGCCGCCGCACGCCACTTGACCGAAGAAGCTGAAACGCAGCTGGGCCTCGCCGTCGTCGGTAGCGGAGGCCACGATCATCGACTCAGCAAAACCGAGGACCGTGGCGCCAGCACTGATGGGAACGCACTGGGTCACCGGGGCCGAGTTGTTGAGCACGCGTGTGGTCGTGAGCAGGAGCGAGCCTGAAGCTCCGGCGTTGTCCGCGTCCACGGGGCTGAAAACCCCCATCGACGGGCTAGGCGAGAAAACCACGTTCCAGCTGCTGATGTCGGAGGTGAAGCTCCCGTTTTGCACGAGATTCGATGTGGCGCAGTCCGCCATGCTGAGGCCGCCGCCCATGCCGCCTGCGCCGGCCGAGCCTGCTGCGCCGGCCGAGCCTGCTGCGCCGGCTGAACCTGCTGCACCGGCTGAACCTCCGGTGCCAGCGCCGCCGCTTCCCGATGCGCCCGCGCTTCCGGCGCTCCCCGCCGAGCCCGAAGCACCTGCGGCTCCACTACTGCCACTCGCTCCTCCGGCGCCCGCCGAGCCCGAAGCACCCGCGGCTCCACTGCTGCCACTCGCTCCCGCGACTCCCGCCGAGCCGCCAGTTCCGCCTCCGGAACCGCCGGTACCACCACCCGATCCACCAGTGCCACCGCCCGTGCCGCCCGTACCTCCCCCAGAGCCGCCGGTACCACCACCCGATCCACCAGTGCCACCGCCCGAACCGCCCGAACCGCCCGAACCGCCCGAACCGCCGGTCCCTCCAGTGCTTGCGCCACCTGAACCGCCGGTAGATGCGCCCCCGCTTCCGCCCGAGGCGCCCGCGCTACCGGCGCTCCCTTCGTCGCTCGCGCCGTCGCTGCCGCTAGAGCCGCAACCGCTGACCCACGCCACGCCGAGCGCCGCCACCATCCCGAGAGCTAGTCCCTTCGAACGATTCATCGCCGACCTCCGTGGCAGAGCATGCCAAAGCCCCCGGGCTGCGCGCGAGAAAAAGAAGTCAGTCCGGAGCTTCGTCGAAGATGCGTTCGAGCTCGGGTTTGCTGGCTAGCCGGATCATGAGGCCGAGACCCGTGTTGCTTTCGATGACGATGAAAGCACCGTAGTCGCGAGGGAGGTCGAGCGATGGAACGGCCCCATAGGCGCCGGGATCGGCGAAGCCGCCGGGGTTCTCGCGGTCGATCCACCATCCCATGCCGTAGCCTTGGGCGACCTCGTTGCCGGTTTCGCCCGAGTACTCGCGCATGATGCGGTCCCCACGCATGGTTGCCACGGCTTCGGCAGAAAGCGCCCGAGTGTCATCACACATCCCATCCCGAAGATGCATGAGGAGGATCTGCCCGAGCGGTCTCGCAGCGGACGTCGAAGTGGACATGATCGATCTCATGCGTCCTAGATTTCGAGTCGTCGGCGGATACTTTGGCGGTCCAACGCTCCGGCCTCGATGGCCGCGTGGAACCGCACACGCTGCGGTATTGCTCTGCCACTTCGGCCGAATTCGCTAGCTCACATCAGAAGTCGAACACGCACTGATCGAACAGCGCCGCACAGTCGCTCGCGCTCGCTAGGCCGTTCGTAAAGCAATCGTGCACTTTGACGCGCTTGGCGAACGTCAGTCCGTTGAAAACCTCGCTGCAAGCACTGCGCCCGAGGCTCGGGCAAGTCTCGGCTACGTCATCGCAACCGAACGTGCCGCCCCCGGGGAGACAAATGGGTGGAAGCTCGCAAGCGTTCGCGAGAAACGGTCGTAGACATTCGCGATTCGCATCGACAGCTTCTTGCGTGCAACGGGCGTCGTTGCAAAAACACGCCGCATTGTGATTGACCCATGGTGAGGCGTTGGATGCCGTCCATTCGCACACAACCGCCCCGCGCACGGTTGTGCCCGCGCAGCTGCTCTCGTCGCAAGAGTTGCAGGCGCCTGCCGACCCGATGACGACGTTGGGCGTGCATCCCAATTCGGAGAACTCGGTCATGACGCTTCCGTTGTCGCATCCCGCTGTGCCGCCCTGTGCCACGTGCACAGCCGAATCGCGGGGCCCGCTGCCGTTCACGCTACACGAGGCGATTCCGACGAGCGCCGCAACCGCCGAAACGAAACCAAATCGAACGAGCCCTTCCATCTCGCGTGATCGAAGCATATCCCATGCCAGCGCGTAGTCAGGGCCACGTGCGAGGGCTGACTTGGGACTCGACGTGACTACGCACCCCGTCGGCGGATCGAGAAAGTGCTCACCGGAGCTCACCGGGTAGCGGTCACCTGGGCAGAATCCGGACGTGTAGTCGATCGGCCGAGTATGATCATCTGAGGCGGATGTTTTGGGCCAGTCCGGACACCGACCGGAATCGATTGGCGTTTGCGCGTCGCCCGCGCCGATCATACGCTTCGTAGAGAAGGCAGGTCATCGGATGGGGGCGAGGCTATCGACGGTGGGGCGCGCAGTTCTGGGTGGCGCCGGCGTTTTCCTTGTGGCCTGTGGTGGCGAAACGGCGGGGGGGCTTGATCCGACCAGCGCCACCGGCGGATCCGCCGGGACGATTGGGGTCGCTGGCGCAGGCATGAGCTCAGGCTCCGGCGGCGTCGCGGGCATGATGGGAGCTGCGGGCTCGCCGATGAGCAACCGCGACGATCCGCGGCGTCATGAGCCAAGCGAGCCGATCGACCAGGACAATGTGGTTTCCTACGGAGCTGCCGGCGGTGGCCTGACGGCGATACCGAACGTGCCGGAGCCTCCGAAGAGCGGTTTCCGCCTGGTCATGCAACCCCAGGACATCGAGTCTGGGTTCGAAAGTCCGACTGGCTTTCAGGATTTGACCGCCTGCCAATCTTGGCAAATCCCCGACATCAAGAACCGTTGGATCTATTCCGCCATGATCCACGTCACGCCTGGGATGCATCACGCCACGCTCTACGGCGTGCCCATCAACACCGAATTCCCGTCGCAGCCCTACCCGCACTGCACGGGCTCGGCGGACGGCTTCGTGTTCGGTCGGATGTTCTCCCAGCTCCAAGGCACAGACGCGACCCCAATCGTTCCGAAGTTGCTTTTCGCCAGCTCGACGCAAGTGATTGGTATCGAAGCCGAACGATTCTCCTTCGCCGAGGGTTACGCCTACGAAATCCCAACCGGCTATCAGGTCATGGCGGACGTGCATTTGCAGAACACCACGCCCGAAGCGGTGCACGTCGAAGCGGCCTGGGACTTTTTCACCATGCCGGTCGACCTCGTGACGAACCCGGCGGCGATGTTCGTGTTCGTCATGTTCAACTTCGTGCTGCCGCCCCGCGCCCAGACGAGCCTGAGAGCCACATGCAATTGGGCGGGCGGAGAGGTGCTCGCGATCCAACCTCACACCCACCAATGGGCCACGGGATTCGAGACGAGCTTCGGAAGCTCGCCACTCACGACCTACGCGAACATGGTCTCGCCCGAGGTCACGGACACCGGTGACCACGTGTTCACGCCCAGCGTTTCTCCGTACGACCGCCAGGGCACGGGTCTCACCGACAGCGACATCGAGCTCTACGATCCTCCTATCGGAACTGACGGAATGAATGCCGTTCAGTTTCAATGTCATTTCAACAACACGACCGATCACGACATGTGCTTCGGCGTGGCTCAGAACGAAATGTGCTTTCTCTTCGGCTACGTCAGTCCCCCGGAGGCGCAGAGGTTTGGTGTGAGCTTCGGCAACCGGGCTGCGCCGTGTCTCACCTTCGACGGCGGCGACAAGCCGGACAACTTCTCGCTTCCAGATTGGATGGCGGCGGTGCCCGCGCCGGCAAGGGCAGAGATCACGGCGGGGGCGACCACCTGCGGGCTCCCTGGGTTTTTCTAGGCCGACTTCGGGCAGGCTCCGGCACGTGAGGTATGCATCCCTGTCGTCATGGGCGGCGTGCTTGCTCTAGATTTCGGAAGCGGATATTTCGGTGCACGCAAACAAGCGCGCTGGCCCTCGCGCATCGAAGGGCTCGCTGAAAGGTACGGCCTGCTCAGTTGTCGGGAGCGCCGAGCTCGAGCCACTGGCGGAACGCTTCAACGTCCTTTGGGTTCAGGGCTCGAATATCGACCGGCGGCACCGGCGGCATCTTCTGCGAGGTCCCAGCCGGGCCCTGCAGAACATCCCAGAGGAAGCTGTCGTTGGGATCGGTGCTCGAGTGTCCGTCCGCTAGTCGGCAGGTCCAACTTTCGGCGCGACCAGCAGCTCTATTCGGCGGCGTCGTCGCTGCAGTTTTGGACCTCGCGCCGCGCTCGCCAGGCAGCGGGCAGGAGCGCAGCGGCCTCCGTCGGACGGAC
>JAJDAH010000134.1 GCA_029261965.1 Polyangiaceae bacterium | reverse complement strand
TCATGTCGTTCTCCTGAAAAGGTTGGGATTTGTCGGCAAAACAATCCTAACCCCAATCAGGAGCGGCATGGCCACACCGGGCCTTGTCATGACAAGGCCCGGTGGGGCGCTAACTGTCAGGCGAATACCGTCTCAGCACACGATTACCGAAAATTTTGTAGCGGTTAGGGAATCGCCGCCGCCCCACCAGTCTTCCCCACCTCGTCGAACAGCCAGTCGCGGAAGGCGGTGATCTTCGGCTTGTCGGCGGTGCTTTTAGGCGAGACGACGTAACAGGCGTAGTTGGATTTCAGGGCCGGTCCGAAGGGCCGGATCAGGCGGCCGGCCTCCAGATCGAGACCGACCAGGGAGGCGCGTGTCAGCGCGACCCCTTGGGCGCCGATCGCCGCCTGGATGGCCAGGCTGGAATGGCTATAGCGGTGGCCGCGATCGTGTCTGACGCCTTGCACGCCGGTCTTCTCAATCCAGTGGCCCCAATGCGGCAGCTCCGAAAATCCGACCTCGTCGTGCAGCAGGGTGTGATGTTCCAAGTCCGCCGGGGTTAAAAGGGGGTGGGGGCCTTCCAACAGCTTTGGGCTGCAGACGGGAAAAACCTCGTCGTCGAACAGCAAATCGACCCGCAGGTTGGGATAGCGGCCGAGGCCGAAGCGGATCCCCAGATCGAAGTCGTCGCGGGTGAAGTCGACGATCGAATCCGAGGCGGCGACCATCACGTCGATGTCGGGATGCCGGGCCCGGAACGCGGGGAGCCTGGGCAGCAGCCACTTGGCGGCGAAGGAGTTCGCCACCGTGACCTTGAGCGGCCCGGTCTGTTCCTCCAGGCGCATCCGCCGGGTCGCGGCCTCCATCTGATCGAAGGCGTCGCTGAGGGCCGGCTGGTAGGTCTGGCCGGCGTCGGTCAGCATCAGCCGCCGGTTGAAGCGCCGGAACAACGAGATGCCCAGGACGTCCTCCAGCCCCTTGACCTGGTGGCTGATGGCGGCCTGGGTCACGTTCAGTTCCTCGGCCGCCTTGGTGAAGCTCAGGTGGCGCGCGGCGGCCTCGAAGGCACGCAGGGCGTTGAGGGGAGGGAGGCGGCGGCTCATTTACTTATCAGATTAGAAATCCTTATCCGAATCATAAGATATCATCGTTTGAGAAACCCGTCAAATGCCTCTATTTATTTAATCAACAAGACGCATATTGGCTTCCAATCCGGGCGAGATCCTTGGTTTTCAGCCAAAATGAAGTTCCCCGGGATCGGATAAGGAGACTTGAGATGAATAAGACACATTCCGCACCCTACGGCGTTGAAATGGCAACCGTCCTGGCTCAGGGCACCGCGATCGGCGCCCACGGCGCGGGCGGCTTCGTATCGCGCCTGTTTCACCTGCCGGTGATGCTGATCGAGGCCCTGTATACCTGGCAGGGGCGGATCGAGGAACGGAACCGGCTGCGCCAATTGGACGACCGTATGCTCTCGGATATGGGCCTGAGCCGGGCCGACGTGGAGCGCGAGGCTTCGCTCCCCTTCTGGCGGGTGTCGTAACGCCAAGGCTTCCAAGTTTGCCGGGCAGACTTCTTCCCCTGCTTAGCGGGCCGTGTCCTTCCCTCCAAAGGCGCGGCCCTATCTTTTTTTAAGCAGATCGCGCGTGATGCTTTCGGCTTGCGCGAAGGTCCGCGCGACGAAGTGGGCGCCCGCGTTTCTCAAACGCGCCTCGTGTCCCTCGCGGATATGCGAGGCCGCCAACAGTCCGATGACGGTCATGCCGGCGGCGGCGGCGGCCTGCACCCCCGAGGGACTATCTTCGATCGCGATGGCATGGGCGGCTTCGACCCCCATTCTATCGGCGGCATGCAAAAAGATATCGGGATGGGGCTTGCCGCGCGCGACCTGTGAGGCGCTGAAGACGTGAGCGCCGAAGGCCGGCTGTAGCCGTAAAATTTCCAAGCACGCGGCGAGCCGAGGCGGAGAGGACGAAGAGGCGATGCAGCGGGCGACAGGCGCGAAGGCGTCGATGTAATCCCGCACACCCTCGACCGCGCGGAGCTCCCTACGGAAGCGCGCCAGCGTCCGGGCCTGAAGGCCGCCGACAAAATCGGCGGGCAAGGCGCGCCCCAGCGCCGCCTCGATCGCGGCGGTCACCTCGGTGATTCGTTTCCCGGTATAAAGGCGGATCGACTCCTCGAGACTCCTGGGCAGGCCCAGTTCGGTGATGGCTTCGGCCAGCACGGTGTTGGCGACAATCTCGCTATCCGCGATCACACCGTCGAAATCGAAGACAATAAGTTTGCTCATGCCTCGGCGCGGCCACGCCGTGCGACGGAACGGTCGCTCAAGGCTGGAACTGCTCCTTGATGATGCGTTCCTCCAGGTGATGTTCGGGATCGAACAGCAGGTAAAGCGAGATCGAGGAATCCTCGTGCACCTCGACCCGCGAGACGTTGCGCACCTCGGTAAAGTCGGCGGTGGCGCTGACCGGCCGCTTGGCGGGGTCGAGCACTTCGATGGTCACCTGGGCCGTATTCGGCAGCAGGGCGCCGCGCCAGCGCCGCGGGCGGAACGCGCTGATCGGCGTCAGCGGGAGCAGGTGAGACGCCATGGGCACAATGGGTCCGTAAGCCGAGAGGTTGTAGGCGGTGCTGCCCGCCGGCGTCGATAACAGAATACCGTCGCAGATCAGCTCTTCCAAACGCACCACGCCGTCGACGCTGATGCGAAGCTTGGCTGCCTGGCGGCTCTGGCGCAGCAGAGAGACTTCGTTGATCGCCAGGGCGGCGGTCGTGTCGCCCTCGGCGCCGCACGCGATCATGCTGAGCGGGTGGAGAACGACCTGCTTCGCCCGCGCCAAACGCGCCGGCAGATCGTCCTCGCTGTAGGCGTTCATCAGAAAGCCGACGGTGCCGCAGTTCATGCCGTATATCGGCACGCCGCGGTGCAGGTACCGGTGCAGGGTCTCCAAGACGAAGCCATCGCCGCCCAAGGCGACGATGACATCGGCGTCCTCCGGCCCGGTCCCCCCGTAACGGGCGCGCAGGCGGGCTAGGGCGTCGCCCGCCTCGTCGGTCTCGCTCGCCACGAAGGCGAAACTGGAATCGGGGGAGCGATCGCTCATTGATGGGTTCCTAGGGTCCCTGGCGGTTCGGATCGGTGTGTATTCCGGGGCCGAAGTATAGCGACCAGAAGTGCCGACGCCAGCCCAGGCGCCAAGGGTTTTGTACCGGGGTATTAAGCGCGCTAACCTTGTGCCGAGCCTCCGGTGTCGGGGTCGTGCCAATGGGGGCCGTGCCAATGAAAGGGATTGTAATATGCGTGGCTTTTTCGCGTTAGGTGCCGCGGCGGCCTGCCTGGTGTTTTTCTCAGTCGCGGAAGCTCGCGCCGACAGCGACCGGCATGCCGGCTACTATTATCCGGAGCCCCAGACCCAGGAGGTCTACACGGCCCGGTCGCGCACCCTGCCGGAGGCGAGCCGGGCCCTGAGAATCGGTTTCGTGACCGGCACGACGATTCAGCAGTTCGATCGTCCCTACCCGCCGCAGGTCGCGGTTTTTGCCAAGGGGAACGAGGCGGAGAAGCTCATTATCGTCGGCTTGGTCGATGGCCGCGTCGACACGCTGTTCCGGGCCCGCGCGATCTTTGCCAACATGACGGCGGCGGCGCGCCAACTTCCAGCCTTCGCCCAGATGGGGGTGCAGGAAATCTTCACGTTTTTCGATCTGGTCAAGATGCTAGGCTTCCAACAAATCACGATCAGCGACGGCCGCGACTTCGCCCATCAGGTCGTAATCGAATAAACACCGACAGGGTGGGCCGTGGCACATCCAAGGTTCCCTCGTGGCCTCTCGACGGTTCTCTGTCTCTGGCTGACCGCGTGCTCGGCCAATTCGGACCGGGCGCGGTTGTGCCGATCGCTGATTCCGGCTTTCGCCGTGCTCGCCCTGGTGTTGATGTTCCGCCCCGGCGGCTTGTTGGGAGTCGAAACAGACCGCATCGCCCAGCCCGGCCGGGCGTAAGCCTTCAGCCGCCGGCATTGGCAGGACAGAGGCGCGGGTTCATCCCAACATCGTTGTCGGCGGTTCGATGTTAACCGACAAGTCGTCGGCGCCGAGCAGGTGGTAGATCCGCTTCGGCCCGAATCCGCGCACCTCCGCCTCGCCCTTATCCTCAATATGGAAATGCGCGCGCAGGCGCTCGTACATCTCTTCGCTGAGCAGGATATCCATCGGCCCGGCGAGCGCCTCGAGCCGGGCGGCGAGGTTTATGCCTGGCCCGAAAATATCGTAGACGTATTTTTGGATGCCGATGACCGAGCCGACGACCGGTCCCGGCGCCAATCCGATCCGGCAATTCCATTGGATCTTGTGCGTCGAGTTGCGCCGCTTCAGATAGCGCACGCACATCAGCGCGAGACGCGCGATCGATTGGGCATGGTCGTTCGCCGGCTCGGGCAGGCCAGAGACCGCGACATAGGCGTCGCCCATGGTCTTGATCCGTTCGCAGCCTTGCTGTTCGGCGATGCGGTCGAAAGAGGTGAAGATGTCGTTGAGTTCGGTAATAATGGTCGAGGGGTCGTGCTCGACCGATAACGTCGTAAAGCCGACAAAGTCGAGCATCAGAATTGAGGCTTCGTCGAAACGCTGCGGCGTGGTCACGCCGAAGGTCTTGAGTTCCTTGTAGACCGATTCCGGCATGATGTTGAGCAACAGCTTCTCGGCCCGCTCCTTTTCCTTCTTGAGCGACCGGTTCTGCTGTTCGACGATCTTGGAATAGGAGGCGATCATCGATTCGAGCTGGCGTACCTTGGTTTCATTGTGCAGCTCGACGATGATCCATGCGCCGTCGCTGAAACTAGTCTGTGTCGCCGCCAAGGAGAGCGTATGGACGCGCCGCCGGACTTTGGCCTCGAGCGCCGCCTGATAGCTCTCCCCGCCGTCGAGCGCCGAGCGCAGAGCCACTTCGTCGAGGCCCACCAGCCGTTCGCTCAGCGTGCCCGTGTCGTCGTCGAAAGAGGGATACCATTCCAGCACGCGATGGTTCCGGAAGATGACCTCGAGCCCGGGATAGGTGGCGATGAGCAATCCGACTCCGACCGTCTCCATCAACAATTTGTTGAACGCGTCGAGCTTCATTTCCATCGCCGGGCGCGGCCTAGCTTTTGGTCACGATATAGGGCTGACGGCTCTTAATGTCGGCCATGATCGTGCGCACGTCGTCGGCCTTGAAGTCGAATTCCTCCAGCGTCCGCTCCAGGACGCTCGCCATCTCGTCGAAGGCTTCCTGCGTGATGTCGAGATTGCGGTGGACCTGTTCCAGCACGTTGTTGGTATAGGAGGCGGGGCCGCCCATGACCTGGGAAATGAACTTAGTTTGATGATCGACCAGCGCCGGCATCTCGATGCCGTCGAAATACGGCGCCATAATGTCGGAATCGAGTAACTTGTCGTAGAATGCCAAGACCACCCGATGCACGCTGCCGAACCCGCCATAGCGGTCGAACATCGTCGCCTTCATTGCCTTCGCTCCAGCCCTAGGCCTTCAGGGCGACAACACTAGCACGCTTTTCCGGCGACGACGATAGTACCTGCCCTTCACCTCCCCGCGTTCAGCCGCCGGTGACGCTCATGTGGCGGCCGACAGCCGGGCGCAGATGGCGGCGGTCGATGATGAAGTCGTGGCCCTTGGGCTTGCGCGCGATGGCCTCGCGCATGGCGGCGTCGAGCAAGCCGTCGTCGTCGCTTTCGCGTAAAGGCGCGCGCAGGTCGGCGGCGTCTTCCTGGCCCAGGCACATGTAAAGCGTTCCGGTGCAGGTCAGGCGCACGCGGTTGCAGCTTTCGCAGAAGTTATGCGTCATCGGGGTGATGAAGCCGATCCGCCCGCCGGTTTCGGCGACACTGACATAGCGCGCGGGGCCGCCGGTCTTATGGTCGATCTCATTCAGTGTCCAGTTTTCGCGCAAGCGCCCGCGCAGGACCGACAGCGGCAGGTACTGATCGACCCGGTTTTCGCCGCCGATGTCGCCCATTGGCATGACTTCGATGAAGGTCAGGTCGAAACCCTCGTCGCCGCACCAAGCGATCATGCGGTCGAACTCGTCGTCGTTGACGCCCTTCAGCGCGACCGTGTTGATTTTTATCTGCAGGCCAGCCGCCTTGGCGGCCGCCAACCCGGCCATGACCTTGTCGAATTTACCCCAGCGGGTGATGGCCGCGAACTTGTCTGGATTGAGCGTGTCGAGCGATACATTGATCCGGCGCATGCCGAGGTCGGCTAAATCCTGGGCGAAGCGGTCGAGTTGGCTACCGTTCGTGGTCAGGGTCAGTTCATCGAGGGCGCCACTCTCCAAATGCCGGGAAAGACTGCGGAACAGGCTGATGATGTTGCGCCGGACCAGCGGCTCGCCGCCGGTCATGCGCAGCTTGCGGACGCCCTGGCGCACGAAGGCGCTGCAAACCCGGTCCAGTTCCTCGAGCGAAAGGATTTCCGCCTTGGGCAGGAAGGTCATGTCTTCCGCCATGCAATAGACGCAGCGGAAGTCGCAGCGGTCGGTGACCGACACCCTGAGATACGAGATCGCCCGGCCGAAGGGGTCGATCATTTGCGTCATCGAATGCTCCCCAGATGGTCTTGTATACAGACCAATTGCTTGTGCTTGAGTTGTACTATAGCGGCCTGGCGCGGCCATTCCACCCCTCGATTTCTGGGGGGATTGGGGGCGGCTTCTGGGGGGATTGGGGGCGGCCTGGGCGCTTGGCAAAGGTATCGGTCTCGTCTAGCGTTCCGGCGATGAAGCTGGCCGGCCAAGAGACGACCCAGAAGCGCGCCATGCTCGACCGGCCCTGGGCGCGGTTGGCGGCTCTCGGCGTTTTCCTGTGCGCCGGCGCAGCTCTGGCCTGGCTTCACCGCGACGACCTGATGCCGCCCCAAGCCGCCGCGACACGCCCGGCGGACGATCCGGTCGCGCTGTGTCTGGCCGCGCGGGCCAAGGACATAGATCAGATGCAGGCCGATGGTGTGATCGATGACGGTCAGGCGGCGCTGTTCAAGAGCCGCGCCGAGGCCCTGTGTCAGGCGCAGGAAGGGCAGGGCGCCGGGCCGCCACCGCGCTTGCCCGCGAACTAGCGGGTCGACTCCGACGTTGTAAGCCCTCTCCCCTCGAGGGAGAGGGTGGCGAGGCGAAGCCGAGCCGGGTGAGGGGGCCACCGCCGCAAGGCGGTCTAAGAGTCTCTTGACGCGCGGACGCGCTTCCCCCCACCCTAACCCTCCCCCGCAAGGGGGGAGGGGATTCTTTCGTTTCAATCAATCCACTAGAGCTTTATCCGGCTAAGCCACATAGCGCTTGGAAAAGTCCTCGGCCGACGCGGCGAACTCGCGGCAGCCGGCGGCGGTCAACTCCGTGCGGGTGCCATAGCCCCAAAGGGCGCCGACCGGCGCGACGCCGGCCTCCAGTGCGCCGGTTACATCGTAATGGCGGTCGCCCAACATCGTGACCTGCGCCGGGGTCAGACCGGCGGCGGTCAAGGCCCGGCAGATCAGATCGACCTTGGTCCCAAGTTCATCCAGACCGGGGCCGATGACGCCAGTCACCAGATCGCGAATTCCAAGGATATCGACGACTTGCTGCGCATAGCGGGCCGGTTTGGAGGTCACGATCCAGCTCTCGCGGCCTGACTCGCGAAGCGTCTCGAGCATGTTTAGGACGCCCGGATAAAGCTCGTTTTTGAAAATGCCCTCACGCTCGAAGGCCGCGCGGTAGGCGGCAATCCCATGTTCGATGTCCGCGTCCGTAATTTCCGGCCGAAACGCCCGGAGCATGACCGGCAGAGGCGCACCCACCTGCCGCGTCAGGTCGGGGTCGCTCGCCGCAGGCGCACCGAGGGCCCTAAGCGCGACCCGGTAACACTGCACGATGCCCGCTTTCGAGTCGGTCAGGGTGCCGTCCAGGTCAAAGAAGAAGGCGCGCACGCCCTAAAGCTCGACCCGGCGCACACCGGTCACGCCACGGCCGCCACTTTCGGCCTCGACGCGCCCGATCACGTCTGCAAGAGGTTCGATAGCGGTCAGCATCGCACCGGCGTTGGTGTGCAGGACGTCGGTCTCGTTGAGCGCGATTGCGCAATGACCAGGGAAATAGACAAGATCGCCGCGTTGTAATGGCGTCTGGCCGGCGCGCCATGCTAAGGGCCGTCCGACGCTGACCGACTGCGCGCCACTGTCGCGCGTGGCCGCCACGCCGGCCCGGGCCAGCGAGAGTTGCACCAGGGCGGAGCAGTCCAGGCCCAGGCTCGAACGCCCGCCCCACAAGTACGGCACGCCCAGAAACATATGTGCGGTGGCGACAAAGTCGGGCGCCGTCTCGCCCGCTTCGGCCAAGTGATCCGTGTAGATCCAACCGCTGCCCCCGGCCGCTTGGCTGACCTCGCTGAAGCGGTCCCGCGTGCCGGTAACGCGCAGGGGCGACATGAAGCTGATCGCGTCGAGCGGCGGAACCTTCAGATCGGGCTCGGGATAAAGGAAGCTGCGCAGGACTTTCAGGTAATGGCCGGGAGCGGCCTCCAAAGCATCGCCGAGCGCGGCCGCTTCGACATAGCCGACGTAGTCGTCGGTGGCGTTCTGCACCCAGGCCCAACCGTTGGTTCGCTCAAAAACACTTACGGTCTCGCCGAACAAAAGCTGGGTGTCCAAGGGGGCGGAGGCTTCCGGCCGCCGGCGCAGATCAGCCACGCCGCGGGCGACCAGGGCCGCGCGCCCATCCACAAAGCGGGCAGCATGGACCTTGCCGCGCAGGGCGCTCGCGGCCAAATCCGGGCGATAGGCGTTCAGGCGAGGGTCGAGGTCTGCTTTAAGCTCTGACACGGTTGGAAAACCAAGGTTGTCGGGTATTGCATTCGCGGGAGTCTAGCGGATACCGGCTTCCGGAAAGCTTAACCATCCAGCGCTAGGTGAAAAGGCCGAAACACGCATGGCGTGGGGGTGTTCCCGCAATTAGGATGGGCCCCGTGCCGTTAGCCCGAATTCTCAGCCACAGGTAACCGTAAGATACGATGCTGGATCGAAGCCAAATCGACTATGCCGAGGTGCCTGGAGACATCGTGCCGCGCTTGCTCGTCGTGGTCGACACGGAAGAGGAGTTCGATTGGGCCAAACCGCTGGCGCGCGAGAATACCGGGGTCGCGTCGATCCGCGCGCAGGGGCCGGCGCAGGACATCTTCGCCAAATACGGCGTTGTGCCGAATTACGTGGTCGACTTTCCGGTCGCGAACAGCGATGCGGGCGTCGAGGTGCTGGGCGGGTACCTGCGCGCGGGCGCGTGCGAGATCGGCGCCCATCTGCATCCCTGGGTCTCGCCGCCGCACGAGGAAGCGGTTACGGCCTTCAATTCCTACGCCGGGAATCTGCCGGAAGGCCTGGAGCGGGCCAAGCTGTCGGGCCTAACCCGGACCATCTCGGAGAACCTGGGTGTCGAGCCGCGAGTCTTTCGGGCCGGGCGTTGGGGCCTCGGCCCGGCGACCGGGCGGATCCTGGAGGAGCTGGGCTATCTGGTCGACACCAGCGTCGTGCCCCATACCGACTTCGGCGCCGATGGCGGGCCGTGTTATTACGATTTCGGGCCGCGGCCCTATTGGTTCGGCCGCGAACGCCGCTTGCTTGAGATCCCGCAATCGGCCGGCTTCGCCGGCACGTTGGCCGGGACCGGCCCGGCGATCTATCCCAGCCTTATCTCGCGGTTGGGCATGGCTCTGCGCGCGCCCGGCTTCGCGGCCCGTCTTCGCCTGCTGGAACGTATCCGCCTGACCCCGGAAGGCATCGACGTCGCCGCCCTTTGCCGCCTGACCCATAGCCTGATGGCCCAGGGGTGCCGGGTCTTCACCCTGACTTACCACAGCCCAACCCTGCAGCCGGGCGGCACCCCCTATGTGCGCGACCGGGCGGATCTGACCGCCTTTCTCGCGACCTTGGATGGCTATCTCGATTTCTTTTGCAATCGAATGGGCGGCCGGCCGGACACCCCTCTGGGGGTTTACGAGGCGCTTGGCGGCACGGCGCAGCCGGCGTGACCGGGTGTCACGAATCGTTACACTGCCGATTTTCGACGATATGCGAGAGACGATATATAAGTATTTGATAAATATATATAAACAATTGATGTCGCTATGTGATAGCCTGGAACTCTAAAGCCGGTGGTCGGTTTTATTACACTCTCGAAATACCCTGGAGAGAGGTATTTTCGTCTAACGTATTGGAATTCAACAACTCCCTGAATTCCGAGATTAGAACACTGTCCGGTTTGCTTACACTACTCTGCGAATGTTAATCATTTATAAGCCGTAACATATTGAAAAATAACATATTACTATAATGGCATGAGGGTTGCATATTAACGAGGACCACGGCTTAGCGGATTGGCCGGAACCAAGTAGGGTTATTTTGGGTTGTCAGGTAGAACATGGGGAGTGGACTAATGGGATCGCGAAAGTATCTAGGTAAGATGTTCATGGGCGCCATGGCGCTCGCCGTAGCTGGAAGCGTAATGCTCAGCAGCGGCGCGCAGGCGGCGTTCATGATCGAAATCAGCGACGGCATAACAACGAAGACCTACACGGACAACCAGCTGCTGGCGGACCTCGATCCGCGGACCGGCGCTCTGCTTACGAATCCTTTGCTTGGGGTTGGCAATTTCACTTTGGCGATGGCCTTCGGTGTGTCCAAGCCGTTCGTGGGCGACCCGTCCCACCCCGTGATGGATATGGCTTTCAGCGCCGGGAGCTTCGGTGCCGGCGGCACTCTGACGATCAAAATGACGGACACGGATTTCTTGATTAGCGGCCTCTCCAGGGGCTCTTGCGGGATTGGTGGCGTATCCGGCGGCTCCGTCAGCACTTCCTGCTACTACGATAGCGGCAACGTCGCTTTCGCCGAAACCGTGTTGCTAGGCGAGGTTGGCTCGGTTGTCGGTGAGGAGGGCTTCGAGTTGGCGCCCAATGGACTCATTTCTCTCACCACGGTCGTGAGGATCACGCACGGTAACGAACAGCTTGTGCTAAGCAGCGGAAACACCAAGATCGTCGTTCCCGAGCCGCAGGCTCTAGCCCTGTTCGGCATTGGCCTTCTCGGGCTCGGTTTCCTGGCCCGGCGCCGGGCGGCGCGGCACTTGGACGGCTAACGTCATCTGGGAGACCGCTCTAGAATCGAAGAGGGGGCCGAATGGCCCCCTCTTTTTTTGCCCGGCTTCATGCGCGCCGCGGCCGCATCGATGAGCCGCAAGACGGTTACTGTTCGAGTTCCCGCATCAGGTCCTGGGCCTTGTCGATCCCATGGAAGGTTTGGCCCAAGTCGAGGGCCTTGCGCAGCACTGTGCGCGCCTCGGCGTTATCGCCGACCGCAACCAGGGCCTGGGCATAGTGAAAGCCGATCTCCGCATTGTCGGTCACTTGATCGGCGGCTTGGCGCAGCAAGCGCAGGGCCCGTTGCGTGTCGCCGTCGTCTAACAAGATTGTGCCCAGTGTGTCCTTGATCCCGGGATCTTCGGGGACCAATTCGTGTGCCCTTTCCGCGTGAGCCAGGGCATCGTCGGCGTTGCCAAGGCGGGCCTCGACCGTGGCCAGGTTATTCAGCGCCACGGCGTCGTCAGGACTGGTTTCGACAATGGTCGCGAAGGCCGAACGGGCGTCTTCCAGCCGGAGTAGCGCCACATATTGAACGCCCAGCAGTCCACGGGCGCCGCGGTCATCTGGATTCTCATCCAGCCACCTCGTTAGGCTCTCCACACCGCCCTCGGTATCTCCCCCCCGTTGCTGAGCTATTGCCAAGCGCATGACGGCTTCGCTGGAGGGGCGTTTCTCCAGGGCCTTGCCGTAGGCTTCGACAGCCTCTTCCGGACGACCGCGCGCCATCGCGATCCCGCCTTCGAGATCGAGCACTTCAGGCGCCTCGGGGGCAGCTTCCTTCACCTGGGCCAAAAGGTCTTGGGCGCGCCCAAATTCCCGTTTTTGAGCGAGAAGGCCGGCTAGGCCGATCTTGGCCCCAAGGTGTTCGGCATCGATCTTTAGAACCCGCTCAAGCTCCGCCTCGTAGCGGGGCAAGTCGCCTGTGGCCCGGAAGGCGCCAGCCAGGAGCAGGTGCGCCATCGCCGAATCCGGCAAGGCCTCGGCCAGCGGCCGCAAGGTGATGACGGCGTCTGCGTTTTGTCTGGTGGCCAGTTGCGCGCGTCCGACCACCTCGCGCAGCTGCAGGTTGTCCGGGTTAGCCGTCATGTAGGCGCGCGTCACGGCCAAAGCCTCGGCGGCACGCCCGCCGATCAAGTGAATCCGGCCCAGGAGGGCGCGCGCGTCAAGGGCATCGGGGTCGGTGGCAATCGCCTTCTCCAGCCAGGGCCGGACGTCGTCCCGGCGTCCCGCGCGCTCCTCGACGCTGGCCAGCAAACGCAGCAAGTTTGGGGTTGCCGGGTGCTGGGTCAGAACCTGGTGCGCAATCTCTCGTGCGCGGTCCAAGTTGCCCTCCCGGGCTTCGAGGACCGCGAGATTCGTCCCGGCATCGGGTGCCGCTGGGGTGATCTTCAGGGCATCTTCGAAGGCGCCTCGCGCCGCCTCAAGGTCGCCCTTGGCAACCAGAGCGATGCCGACCAGGGTCGCGCCCACGGCGCGCCCAGGATCCTTCTCGCGGAACTTAATGGCCGCTTCCAGCGCTTGATCGAATTCGCGTGCCTGCAAGTGCGCTAAGGCGACCCCGGCCAACGCCTGGTCCAAATCCGGGTTCTGCAATAAAGCCTGCTTGAGCTCCCGGATTGCCTGTTGCGGTTCGCCGGCTTGCAGGGATATCGCGCCCAACTGCACCATCGCCTGACCGCTATCGGGGCTCAATTCCGCGGCCCGGTTCAAGTATTTGCGCGCGATCACGGTGTCGCCGCTTTGCACCGCCGCCGAACCAACCAAGGCGAGGAGTTCCGCGTCGTCGAGCGACTTGTCGGCAAGCGGTTGCAAGACATCCAGAGCCTGCCCAGAATCGCCCAAGCGCATCAGGGTCGCGCCAAGTAACCGGCGCGCCCGGTCATCGGATGGAAATTCGTTCAAGTAGGGCGTCAACAGGGCGCGGGCTTGCTCATTCTGATTGAGAGCGAAATCCGCCGCCCCGGTTAGGAGCATCGCCGGGCCATTAGTGGGTTGTTCGGAAAGGATCGTGCTGCCGTGGGCCTTGGCTGTCTGGTAGTCTTTCTTCTGATAGGCCGCCAAGCCGCGAAAATAGTTGGCCTCCGGGCTATCCGGATCTTGGATCAGCGCACGATCGAGATTGGTGATCGCGGCGTCGAGATCGCCGGTGGAGATCTGTGTGAAGGCCAAGCGCACGACAGCCCGAAGGAGTTCCGGATTGGCATCGACAATTTTCTGGAAGTGAGCTTTAGCGTCGCTAACGCGCCCCCGCGCCAACAGAGATTCAGCAATTACTTCCCGCGCCGAGACGCTATCGGCATCGATCGCAAGCGCCTTCGCGGCAATCTCCTCGGCTTCATCGTAGCGCTTCCGCACGACGAGCAAGCCGCCGAGCCCGGCTAGCGCATTGAGATTTTCAGGCTCGTCTTCGAGCGCAGACCGAAAGGAGTCGTCGGCTTTGCCGAGGTCTCCAAGCGCGGCGTAGGCGCCGGCGCGCAAGATGTGTAGATTTGCTAGCTTGGTAGCTGGGTCATTCGCGGCGATGTCGAGCTTAACTAGGGCCGCGGCCGCGTCACCGGTTTGCAACAGGGCGCGGCCCATGTGGATTGCGGTTCGGTTTTGGGCGATGCCCAGTTCTTCGGCCCGGTTCAGCTCTTTCAGGGCGCTCGTGCCATCGCCCGATTCGGTGTAGATTTGACCAAGCAAAAGCCTGGCTTCGCCATTCGATGCATCTTGCTGCAACGCATTCTTTAATTCTATGACGCTGGCCCGGATATCGCCGGCTTCGAAGTGGTTTCGGGCCCGGTCTAGATATTGTGCCGAGTCGATATTGCCCGATTCATCGCACCCGGCCAAAACAGCGGCCGCGGCGAGTACGCCAAGCAGCAGAAATTTCCTCGCGCGGAGCAAACTCAAACTATTATCGACAACCCTCGCCATTCTTGCCCTCTCTCCGGGGTGCGGCCAATCGCTAGACCGGCGCTAAGTTTCGGCCTTCTTCCCGTTCCGCCGGCTGCCGCGAGAAAAGCTCAACGGCCTGGATGAGGCACTATAGAAGCCGGATCTCAATAAAATAATGATTGTCTTCCAGAAGGAAATCTATGTAGGAAAGTACCAAATATAGCCAAATTTAACAAAGATAAGGTATATATTGTAACTGTATTTGTGCGAACTGAGTCTGAGCGTGCGTTTGATCTCCTAGGCATCTCCTCGATGTGTAAGAAGCTTGGCAAGCCAACTAAAGTGCGGCCGGTGAAGTTCTCACGCGGTTCAAGATTTGGGGCGGCTGGTATGGTCTTGCAGTTAGGATGATCTACAATGCCGACAGTCTTACAGTAGGTCGCATGTGACAGGTAATTTTGCAAGTTTAGTAACCTTCGCGGGAGTGCTTATCGGCCCGTCCGTGGGGCTGTCGTATGGACCCTCGTCGGATCCCTCGCTTGGTAACGTCAGTTATGCCATCGGGGCGGCCGCATTTACGCTCCTGTTTGTTTTCTTGGCCTTTAAGGCACGGCACGCGGCCGGTGGCTTCGTTCTCTTGGCGTTGTTTGCGACCGCGCTCTGGACCAGTTTCTCCGCTGCTTACTACGCGGACCTGCCGGTTTATCGGCCCCTGGTTCCGGCATTGGAGGTCTTGCGGTTCTGCACTTGGTTTGGGCTCTTACTATATCTGTTACTGCGTGGCGGCCCCTTGGGGGCTCGCGTTGTCCCGTCAACGAGCGTCACCCTGGGAGTCGTCGCGTTGGTCAGCGCGGCGCTCGCCTCCATGGTGCTGTGGAGTAACTGGATTTCGTCGCCGGGCGGCGTCAACCTCGACCCTCTAGTGGGGCTTATCGCGGCCGTCATGGGTCTGCTACTGACGGAAATGCTGTACCGCAACACCCCTGTCGGTCAGCGCTGGCAAATTAAGTTTCTGTGTCTCTCAGCCGGCATCTTTTTTGCTTACGATCTATTCTTATACGCCGACGCAGTACTGTTTCGAGCCATCGATCCTTCGTTGCAGGAAGCGCGAGGGGCGGTACAGGCGTTGTGCGCGCCGCTTTTCGCGGTAGCCGCGGCGCGGGCCGATATCTGGCGCACGAATATTTCGCTATCTCGTAAGGTGGTCGTTGGCTCGACTACCCTGATCGCGAGTGGGATTTATCTTTCGCTCGCCGCGGCCATTGGTTTCTGGCTCGAGGAAATTGTCGCCGAGCGCGGCAGCGTGATTCGGATCGTATTTTTGGTCGGCGCTCTTGCCGTTCTCGCCGTTGCCCTGTTTTCCGGGGTGTATTGGGCGCACGTTCGGGTGTTCGTCAATAAATACTTCTTCAAGCACAAATACGATTGGCGGGAAGAATGGCTCCGTTTCATGGGGACTCTGGGCGTCGTCGACGAAGCTCCCTTGGAGGTGCGCTGCGTGAAGGGAATCGCGGACATTGTGGAAAGCCCAGGCGGGGTCATGATATTGATGGAGGAGGCACATAGCTATCACGCCGCTACATGGAATTTCGCGATTCCCGAGTTCACGCCCGATCTCGCGTTCGCGTTTGGCAAGACACTCAGGGAGTCGCAGGCGGTTATAGACCTGGAGCAAATTCGCGCGGGCAATGAGGCCTATGGCGGCGCCAGCGTTCCGACGGAGCTCCTCGATCTAAAGCGCGCCTGGCTGGTGATTCCGCTTTGGCACCGGCGTCTGGTTGGCCTGGTGGTCCTTGCGCAGCCGCGTGCGGCCCGGACTTTGGATTGGGAGGATTACGATCTGCTTGGCGTGATTGGCCGCCAAGCCGCGAGTTACCTGGCCGAATATAAGGCCCAAGAAGCCCTGGACGCGGCGCGCGAGTTCGAGATCTTCAATCGCCGCTTCGCCTTTGTCGTGCACGATGTCAAGAACCTGGTCAGTCAGCTAACGGTACTCGGCACGAATTTCGGGAAACACGGCCACCGCCAGGAATTTCGCGACGACGTGGTGGAAACGCTCAAAGACGCCTCTGCCAAAATGAAGCGCTTGATGGAACGCATAAGTGCGTTTCAGGCCAAGGATTCCACAATGGCAGCGCAAGCCTTGGAGCCGATCGTCCGGCGAGTTGCCGCGGCGAGGCCCGATCAAGGTCCGGCCTTGATCGTCGACTGCGGCCGGACCGATCTATCGGTGGCCGGCAATCCGGATCGTTTGGAAGCCTTGATCGCACACCTGATTCAAAATGCCGCCGATGCGACCGGGGGCGGGGGCACCGTTAAGGTGAACGTGCGCGCCGACGGCCGCTATGCGGTGATCGATGTGACCGACGACGGTCCGGGCATGGCGCGCGACTTCGTTCAGCGGGAACTCTTCAAGCCCTTCCAATCGGGCAAGAAGCAGGGCATGGGGATCGGTGTCTATCAGTGCCGGGAATATGCTCGGGAGTTCGGGGGCAACCTGGAGGCGATCAGCGCTCCGGGGCAGGGAACGACAATGCGCGTGACCCTGCCGGTCGCGAGCGGAGCCTAGGAACCCAACGTTAGGGCCCAAGAAGGGAAGTCGAGACTGCATGCCGAGCAAGCAAGGTACCGACAAGCGCAAGATATTGATTGTAGAAGACGATCCCGGCCTGCAACGACAGCTGCGGTGGGTCTTTGAGTCTTACAAAGTCATGACAGCGTCGAACCGTTCGGCGGCCTTGGAGATCGTGGCGCTGGAGCGGCCGTCAGTAGTCCTTTTGGATCTCGGATTGCCGCCCGATGCCGACGGCCCAAGCGAAGGCCTGGCTACTTTGACGGGTATTTTGGAACTTGAGCCCGATTGCAAGATCATCATGATGACCGGGCAGGCGGATCGCGATTACGCCGTCGAAGCGGTGGCCAGCGGCGCCTACGATTTCTACCAAAAGCCTGTCGACGCCGATACCTTGAGCCTGATCGTCACGCGCGCCTATGAACTCTGGCTGCTCGAGGACGAGCATCGCAAGCTCGCCCGTGCAAGTGGGGGCCAGCTATTTCCCGGATTCGTCACGACATTTCCAGATTTGCAGCGGACCTTAGGTCGGGTCAAAGATGTGGCCGACAGCGACATCGGTGTGCTGATCACGGGCGAGAGCGGTACCGGCAAAGAACTGATAGCGCGCGGCGTGCATGTTTCCAGCCGCCGCGCGAAGAATCCGTTTGTCGCGATTAACTGCGCGGCCATTCCGGACCATCTCTTGGAAAGCGAGCTGTTCGGTCACGAAAAAGGCGCCTTCACCGGCGCCATCAAGACCACGGTGGGTAAAGTAGAATTATCCGACGGTGGGACCCTGTTTCTCGACGAGATCGGTGACCTCAGTCTGTCGTTGCAAGCGAAGCTTCTGCGGTTTTTACAAGAACGGATCATCGAAAGAGTCGGTGGCCGGCGTACTATTCATGTCGATGTGCGCGTGATCTCGGCGACCAATCAAGACTTGTTCGAAGCCATAAAAACCGGGACCTTCCGCGAGGACTTGTATTACCGCCTGAGCGAGTTCGCTGTCGAGTTGCCGCCTCTGCGCGAACGCGGGGACGACGTAATCGTTATCGCCAACGATCAACTTCTAAAACTAGCGAGCGAATTTCGGCGCCCGGTGCGCGGGTTCACCTCCGAAGCTGTCGCCGCGATGGTCGCCTACGCTTGGCCAGGCAACGTGCGCGAACTGCAAAACCGGCTGAAGCGAGCGGTCGTCACGACAAAGGCTCGGAGGCTCTCGGCCGCCGATCTCGATTTGAAGGCGCCGAGCGAAGAGCCGAGGCGGGAGACCTTGCAGGAGGCGCGAGACCGCGCCGAGCGTGCCGCCATCGAAAACGCGGTGGCCCTGTCTGGCGGAAATATTTCCAACGCGGCGAAGATTCTGCAGATCAGCCGGCCAAAACTATACAACCTGTTGCGCCGCCATGAGATCGAGACCTGAAGTCAGCGCAGTAGGTCTGTAGACGCCGCCGGGATATCGCCATCCGCGGTCCCGCGGCAGCGTTAACGAATGGTTAATTTATTGGCCTGACACTCTTGGGAACCCATGAGTTAGGAGAGTGGTATGGCCGAGTTGACCAGCACCTCTGACGAGGGACGAACAGAGGGCCCATCCGATGCTCCCGTGCGGTCGCGCATTGCGCGCCGCGACTGGACCACAAGGGGCGCGGTGTTTTTCTGGATCGCCGCCAGCGGCGCCGTCTGGATTGCCCTGGCCGTATCTGCAATCTGGATCTACTGATCGTTTGCGATACGGGTGCCTTCGGACCCCAATATGGGGGTTGGTCGTGGCCTGCCCTCATTCTCTAGAATGTGTTTGTGCCGGGAGGGCTGTGAGCCTGCCTGGCTTCGGCCACCGCCCACCGGGGCGGCCCACAACGAGCGGCCCACAACAGCGGTCCGGGCATTGGTAGGCGCGGGTAGGGATCGAACCTCCGACCTCTGCCATGTAATGGCAACGCTCTGCCACTGAGCTACGCGCCTGAAAATTGGGTGGAGGGTCTCGCATTCGAGACCCTCCACCCAAAGAAAACTGTCATTGCGGATTTGGACAAGGGCGCTTACGGCGCTCAGGTAACTAGGTTAATGCGTCCAAGGCCGCCGCGAGCTTGGCTAAAAAATCCCCAAGCTTCCGCCCTTGTACCACATGTCAATCAGGACAAAGACCGTCCCATAGCTGACCGCGGCCGAAAGGACAAGAAATCCCAAAGCGAACAGGCCACGCAATCCCTTGCGCTGCCCATAACCTTGGAATCCCTGCGAGATGGTCATCCCGCTGTCGCTTACGTTCCCGGCAACCGGGATCGTCTTGGTAAAGTTCTGGGTCATCGATATCTCCCCGCAGAGGTTTCGTTGGCGGGGTTCTACGCCCCAGCCTATCGTTCTCTGTTCTCCGCCTACGTCTTATTCCCCCGAGTTAACCTCCAACTCAATCCTTATCGTTAAAAGAATGATAACACAGGGCGCAGTGTTTTGCTAGTGAAAATTTGTTAATCTTTTGAGGTAACTTCCCGAACAAATTCTAATATTAGGAAAGACAGAGATAAATAAGAATCGCTAGATAAGTCCCTGTTCTAACATTCTAGATATTTATGACAACACTTTTCATCAATGCAGATGTGATATTACATCTCTATATAGGCTGTCCTTGGCCAAACTTGTAACAGGTGCGGCATCGCTACCTATGGTTGGCCCGATAACTACCTTGGGTCCAGCGCCGCTGCGGGGTCGATTCGGGATATGCGGTATCGAGGCGAAATTGCTATCTTGGCGCTGCTTGGCGCATCGGAAGGACACAGTCAGTGTGTGGAATAGCGGGAATATTCGAGAGCAGAACCCAGGAGCCGATCGACCGGGCGCTGCTGCGGCGCATGACAGACTCTCTGGGCCATCGCGGTCCGGACGATTCGGGTTACTTCGACGCGCCGGGCATCGGCCTCGGGCATCGCCGCCTTTCGATCATCGATGTGGCGGGCGGTCATCAGCCGCTGTTCAACGAGGACGGCTCCGTCGTCATCGTCTACAACGGCGAGATCTACAACTTTCAGAGCCTGGCCGAGGAACTGACCGCCGCCGGGCACGTCTTCCGCACCCATAGCGATACCGAGGTCGTCGTCCACGCCTGGGAGGAGTGGGGGGAAAGCTGCGTGGAGCGCTTTCGGGGCATGTTCGCCTTCGCACTCTGGGACGCGAATCGGGAGACCTTGTTTCTCGCCCGCGACCGCCTGGGTATCAAGCCGCTGTATTACGCGATGCTTGGCAATGGCACCCTGCTATTTGGGTCCGAGTTAAAGGCGCTGCTGCAACACCCCGGCCTGCCGCGCCGAATCGGCGCGGAAGCGATCGAAGACTATTTTGGCTACGGCTACATTCCCGATCCCAAGACGATCTACAAGGACGTTGCCAAGCTTGCCCCCGGACATGTGCTGACGCTGCGCCGTGGCCAAGAGCGCGTCGCGCCGCGTGCCTACTGGGATATGACCTTCAACGCCCCTCGCCATGCGATGAGCGCGCGCGATATGGCTGAGGAGCTTGTCGAGCAGTTGCGTGAGGCCGTGCGCCTTCGGCTCGTCTCGGAGGTGCCGCTCGGTGCGTTCCTATCGGGCGGTGTCGATTCCAGCGCCGTCGTCGCCCTGATGGCCGACCTGAGCGACGGGCCGGTCAATACCTGCTCGATCGGATTTAAACAGGCGGACTTCGATGAGTCGGGCTATGCGAATCTGGTGGCCAAGCGTTACGCGACCCGGCACCGCAGCGAAACCGTCGACGCCGACGCGTTCGACCTGGTTGACCGGCTCGCCGGGATGTACGACGAACCCTTCGCCGACTCTTCGGCGATCCCGACATTCCAGGTTTCCGCCTTGGCGCGGCAGCATGTCACCGTCGCTTTGTCCGGGGACGGCGGCGACGAAACCTTTGCCGGTTACCGCCGTCATCGCTGGCATCACTACGAGGAATTGGTGCGCGGACGTTTGCCCAGGGGCCTGCGCCAGCCTTTGTTTGGATTGCTCGGCAGCCTCTATCCCAAGATGGACTGGGCGCCCAAGCCGTTGCGGGCCAAGACCACGTTTCAGGCCTTGGCCCGGGATTCGGCCGACGCTTATTTCCACAGTGTATCCTTCACTTCGGACGACTTGCGCCGGCGCCTGTTTTCGCCGCGGCTTGTCGCGGACCTTCAAGGCTATCGGGCCAGCGAGACAATGCGCCGGGTCATGGCTGAGGCGCCGACCGAGGATCACTTGGAGCGTATCCAGTACGCCGATTTCAGGACCTATCTGCCAGGCGATATCCTGACCAAGGTTGACCGGGCAAGTATGGCCAATTCCCTGGAGGTTCGGGTGCCGATCCTAGACCATGTCTTTCTCGAATGGGCGGCGCGTATACCGCCCAGCCTGAGGCTGAAGGGCCGGGAGGGGAAATATATCTTTAAGAAGGCCCTCGAAGGGCGTGTCCCGGATGAAGTTCTATATCGGCCGAAGATGGGTTTCGGAGTTCCCCTGGCCTCCTGGTTCCGCGGCCCCTTGCGCGAGCGCGTGCGGGACGCTCTAACCGGGCCCGTGCTCGCCGAAACCGGCATGTTCGATACCCGCTTCTTGACCACCATGGTCGAGCGCCACCAATCGGGCGCCTCCGACTACAGCACGCCGATCTGGGCCTTGATCATGTTCGAGTCGTTTCTGCGCCAGGTCCACGGCGTATCGGGAAGCGTCGGGTCGTGCCCGGCGCCCGTCGCTCTGACCGGCTAGAGCATGGTCTAGCGGGAGGCGAGGGCCGCTGCGTAGAGATCGGTGTAGGCGCGAAACATCCGGTGGTGGTCGTAGACGGTGCGAACGCGCTCCCGATTGGTGGCCCCAAGCGTATCGCGAAGTTCTGAGTTCTCGATCAAGCGGCGCAGAGCAACCGCTAAGTCGTTGTCGTCGGTTTTCGGCACGACAAAGGGGGCGTTCGGCGCCGACACGATCCGCCTCACGTCGCCGACATCCGTGGCCGCGACCGGCAAGCCCGCCGCCATCGCTTGGATGAGGCTATTGGGCATCTGCTCCGTGTCCGAAGACATGGCGAAGACGTCGAACCATCCAAGCAGATCCTCGACCCGCTCGACATGCCCGGCGAAGATAACTCGTTCCGTTAGGCCCAGGCTGTCGGTCAGGGCCGTTAATTTTGCGCGCTCCGCCCCATCGCCCGCGATCAGCAGCCGGGCGTTGCACTCTGGAGCCACGGCACCGAAGGCGCGAATCAAGCGGGAAAGGTTCTTCTCGGCGCGCAGCGGGGCTACCGTGCCGACGATCACCTCTTCGTGCCTCTTGGCGAAACCCGGTATGACATCTGCGGCGGGTGGGCCGGAGAAGCGTTGACAGTCGACGCCATTGGGAATCAAGAGCACTTTGTTTGGGTCGATGCGCCAAACGCGAACAGCTAGGTTTTCCAGCGTGTGCGAGGGCACGACAAGCCGAAATGTCCGGCGCAAGGCAATTCGGCGGGTCCAGACCCGCCGGGTAAGTTGACCGTCGGCCTCTTCAGGTCCGAAGCCGCTTTCGAAATGAAGGTGTGGACAGATTGGCGCGAAGTAATTCGCCAGGGCCCATTCGACAGCGCCCCAGTTGTAGGTCAGGAGGAGGCTTGGGGCACTTGCGCGCAACCTGGCCCGCAATTGCATAATCGCGCGAACCGGATTTGGGCCGATGTCCGGCATGGGCTGAAACGTTACGTCGAGACTGGGGTTTAAGTGCGACCGCGCGGCGAAGCCGCCATCCATCGCCACGACGGTGTGCCGGAGCGACGGTCCAATGTGGTTCAGCACGTTCGCGATGCGGATCGGCACGCCGCCCGAATTGAACGAGGGAAACACATGCAGGAAATGGCGGCCGGTTAGCGGGCCAGCCAGCGCGGTATCTTGTGCGCCGGCGCTCATTACTCTTGCTTCGGCGGCCACAACACCACGCGCACGGTCTGAAGAACGATAATCGTGTCCAATATCAGGCCGTAGTGACGAATGTAATAGAGATCGTATTCAAGCTTATGGCGTGCGTCGGCGGTCGAGGCGCCATAGGGGTAATTCAATTGAGCCCAGCCGGTAATCCCCGGCTTGACCCGGAAACGCTCCGCGTAGAAGGGGATTTCCTGGGCCAGCTGCTCTACGAAGAAAGACCTCTCCGGGCGCGGCCCGACAAAGCTCATTTCACCCTTAAGAACATTTATGACCTGAGGTATTTCGTCGATCCGCACCTTGCGTATGAGACCGCCAACCGCGGTCACCCGGTCGTCTTGTCCGGCCGCCCACCGCGGCACGCCGTCTTTCTCGGCGTCGGTGCCCATGCTGCGGAACTTAAGAAGCTCGAAGTTTTCTCCGCGCAGGCCGACCCGGCTTTGCCGGTAGAATATTGGACCTGGGCTGTCCAGCTTGATCGCCAAGGCCGTGCACGCCATGAGCGGCAGCAGCAGGATTAGGGCGGCAAGACTGACCGTCACATCGAACAGCCGCTTGACGAACTCATGCAGGCGCCCGCCGGGGTAGCTGATGACGAACTGCAGCCAGTTTTGCGGCAGCGCGTCGATGTCGATACGGCTTGCCTCGCGCTCCCAAAATGCCAGGTAGTCGATGATATCTATGCCCTGGAACGCGCATTCGGTCAGCTCCTCCATGGGCAGGTTCTGGCGGCGCTCGTCGACCGCGATAACGATCTCGTTAACGTTGCGTGCCTTGACGAAATCTTTCAGCGATATCTCGGACGATGTGATTCGTGCCGGCGGTACTTGTGTGTTTTCGCCCGCCATTTCGAAAAAGCCCATGCATACGAAGCCGAGAGCCCGGTCCTGGCGCTCCATCAGATCGATTCGCGCCGCCTGGTGTCCGGCGCCCAGAACCGCGACGCGGCGCTTCAGGGGCGTCAGGTCGATCGCATGCAAGAAAACGTAGTGGGCGGTCAGGATGCCCAAAAATGCGGAAATAAGGGCGCCTGCCAATACGGCGCGCCAAATCAACAAGGACGGAAACATATAAAATATGGCTGAGACGACGACAAAGCCGAGCACGAAGCTGACGCCGAGGCGCAGTACGACATGATAAAACGCAGTCGCAACGATCTCGTTGTAGATGCCGAGCGAAAACATGATGATCAGGAAGATCGCGGCGTAACCCAGGGCGCTGGGCAGGCCCTCTTGGATGTGTTCCCAGGTGAATTCGAAGCCGACCCAAGAGGTTGCCTCGCCGATATACAGCGAGCACACGAGGATTGCGGCCTCGATCAAAACTAGAATCAGGAACGGTTTTGGAAAGTGCATTTTGAAGATCTTAAACATCTTCTCAATCTAGCAGGTATAGCCACTCCGCACGCGCGGTCGGCAAGCGAAAATACAGATGTAAGTCGGTCTTGAAGTCGCCCAGAACTCTGGGCGCCCCCCCGGTCAGCCGCATTAGTAGTCAATATTGGTTAATATAATTGACCAATCCCGGGAATTCCGCAGTGAGAGACTTACGGATCACCTACCTAAATTTAGAGTTTTCAGCAAGACCTTGGCGTGGCCGATCGGCGTTGCGTAGGTGATACCGCTAGGATCCTGCAAGACCCGCTCCTTGGTGTCCTTCACGAAGACGCTGTTGACGATGCCCAAGACCGATCCGGTCCGCGCCTCGTACATCGGGCTGCCGCTATTGCCCGGAAAGGCGGTTGCGTCGAGCTGAAATACGACAAACCCGTCGCGTAGCTGCCGAATCATCTTCGGATCCAGGAGTTGAGGCGAAACCTGCGGCAAGGAGATCGGCGTGATCGCCGAAAGGATGCCACGGGTCGTCGAGGCGCGCAGGCCAAGCACCGTGCCGATAGGAAAGCCGGTGATGGCGATATCTAGGCCTTCCTCGGCGGCTTGATCGTCGCCGAATCTGACGGCGGGCAGCGGGGCGCCGGAAATGCGCAGGATCGCGACATCATGGGCGCGATCGGTCCCTACGACGCTTGCGGTGCGCATCTCGGCGTTCTGCTTGCCCGTGCGAATGAAGACCGCCAGAGTCTCCTGGGGAGTCCCGCCCAGTTTTTTGGGTATGACATGGGCGCTGGTGACTATATGGCGCCCGTCGGCCACGGCGAAGCCGGAGCCCAGGAGTTTGGCCGGCGGCCGCCGCAAACGCTGATAAGTACCGACGGCGACCACGCTCTTTTTGATACGTTTAATCGTCTCGATGAGCTCGGCCGCGCGCCCTTGCGGGCCGGGCCAGCAAAGCGTAGCTGTAAAACCGGCGCACCCGGATATCAAAGAAGACAGGAATGCGCGGCGTTCCATGCGGGCGTCATGTTTCAAGGCAAGGCGACCTTAAACCAATTATCTTTAGCTAGACAGCTAAGAGCGCCGCCAGGAACCTAAAGCTCTAAAATTTTTGCGTGGCGACCATCTGCGTCAGGGGCCAAGCCTGTGCCAGAAACTCGGACAATGCGGCCTGGGCGACTTTAGGGTCGTCGGTCGAATCGGTGGCCAGCGCAATCACCGCGGCGGCTTGTTCGCCTCTCAACAACTTCGCTTTGGCCTCCAGGACTTTAGCATACAAAGGACTGTCGGTTAGGCGGCCATCGACCCAATACCAATACCAGATTGTCCGCCGGCGCTCGCGCGCGACAATTCTTTCATAGTTGGCGGCGATCGATTGACCGGAAACCTGGACCTCTAGGGAGCCGCCGCCGCCGCGCGTCCAGGGCGCCGCCCCGGCCAAGCTGTTCATCCAATTTACCGCCTCCGCACCCTGACGCTGCTGGGCGAAAAACGCGAGATAGACGTCTACCCGCCGGGCGCCGTCGCTATAGCTCTGCATGATCTCTTGGCTGGCATTGGGGAAAGTGGGTTGCCAATCGGTGGGAACCGGGGCCACCGCATGCCAAGGACCGGCGGCGGGCGAAGATAGCGACGCCCGTGATTTCTCGTCGGTACCGACGACCTGCGTTGCGTAGGTCCAACTCGCGACCGCGATCAGCAACACCCCTGCCGCCGCCGCCGGAAAGCGAAGCAGCGACAAAACCCGGGCGGCAGCTTGGTTGTCGGCCGGTTGGGCGGCCGGCGTGGCAGATGGGGCGGCGGCAGCGGCGATTTCGCTATACGGCTCACGGAACGAATACCCGATGCCAAGTAAGCAGAACAGGACCAGGCTGAGGAAGATCAAGCCATAGGTGATGTGATCGGCGCCGGCCGCGATCTCATAGTCGCTGTAATGCGCCAAGAGAACTATTCCGGTGGCGCGAAACCCGTTCGCGATGATCGGCACGATCACCGACAAGGCCATGAATAGCGCGCGGCGCCAAAGCTGCCGATAGAATTCGTAGGCAAAGATAACGCCGAGCGCGATCGAGGTAATGAGAAACCGCAAGCCTGCGCAGGCTTCGGCCACCTCGAAGCTACCGCTTGGAATATGTATGAAGATGCCATCCAGATAAACCGGCATGCCGATGAGCTGCAGCATGCGAACGACGAACGCGGCGGTTACGTCTTGCAGGGGCGCGATCAGGAAGGTGCCGAACGGCGCGCCGAAAAATAGATAGAGGAGCGGGACCGCGATGACGGCGGTCGCCCTTATACCGATCACGGCCAGAACCACACATTGCAAGAAGGCGATCAACGCGACCTGCTGGAGAATTTGCACTGCGGCGACGTCGCCGATCAGCCAAACCAGAGCGGCCACCGCCGAGGCGGCCAAGCCCAAGATCGAAGGCTTCGGCGAAAGCCTCGCCAGGCGATCGCGTTGTCTCCAGATCAAGAAGCCGGAAATGGGGGCTATCAAGAAGCCGTGACTGAAGGCGGGCGAGGTCGACCAGGTATGGGCGATAGACCAGGCCGTCTCCCAAAAAATAGCGAGAATCGAAAGGACGCCAAGGGCGACGGCGCCACCTGCCCAACGCCAGGCGCCTGCGCGCAACTCGCGCCGGTCGGTGTCCGGCTTGGCCGTATCCTCCGCGCCCTCGTCCACGACGCGCGCACTCATGCCAGATCGCGCGAGATTAAGGGCCCCAGAATGTTCGCGACCGGCAGCGGTAAGCGGCGCCACATGGAAATAAGAAGCCGGAACTTCGGGTTCGTGGGATTGATTTCCGGCACTTCGCGCCCGCGCACAAGTTTGTATTCGTAGTGTAGGGGCACCGCCTCGAATCCCCAGTGCTTCTTGAAGGCGAAGGAGCCTGTCCCGCGCTTGCTGCGGCCAAAGTCGAACACGCGTGTCCCGCGTTCGCACGCCCGGCGCATGACGTCCCAATACATGAAATCGTTTCCCGCGACCGCGCGGGCCGCTACCCCGCCACCGCCGTAGTAGGGCAGGATCTCATCGCGAAACAAGAAATTCATAACCCCTGCGACGGCCTGTCCTTCGTGGACCACCGAAACGATCTCGCAATCGGGACCGAAAACGTCTTTCAGGGTGCTGAAGAATTTTCGCGAATAAACGGGCGTGCCGAGGTTGCGCACGCTTTCGGCGTATAGGGAAAAAAATCGATCGGTGGTCTCATCCACTTCGCCTTGTAGACCCAGCTTGATTCCCTTGCGAACCATGGCACGCTGTTTCCGTGGAATGGCCAGCAGATTTTTTTCGGGATCGGGGTCTATGTCTTTGCGGAAGGTCACGTAGAGGTCGGAATTGCATGTCCAGTTGGAATGCGCGGGCGCGCGTAGACGATATTCGATGTGATCGACATTTAGTTGTTCGGCAAGACGAAGCGCTTCGGCGTCAAGCGCTTGGCGCGTGCGCGCGTCTAGGGCGATCGGGCCGCCAACCACGGAATATCCGTTGGAAATCAGCGACCGGCCGAACAACCGGCTATTAATATATACCAATGGCAGGACACCGCGAACGATACCCTGAGACTCGGCGAAAAGGTAGTAGCATCGATGGCCGAAGCTGCGCTCGATCACTTCCTTCCAGCCGCCGCGATGGAAGAAGGTGGCCTCTGGGCAGGTGTCGACAAAGGCATCCCAATCGCCGCGTCGGGCATTCTCGAGGTGGCGGATCTCCAGAACGGGGGTCGTGCCGTCCATGCTCAGCTTTCCGCCTCGGCGCCGAGGAAAACGCGGTCCACGCGGTCCCAGGAGAACTCCGACAACACAGTCCGCAGCCTATGCTGCATGCGTCCGAGGTTGGTGTAGTGCCTGAAGCGGGATTTGAACGCCAGGCCCGACACCCGGGGTTGACCGGGATCGATCTCCCAAGGATGGAAATAGAAGATACAAGATTGTTCGTCCGCCGCGTTCACCCGCCGCATCGCCCAGCGCGAGAGCGTATAGGGCAGCAAGCGAAAATATCCGCCGCCGCCGCAGGGGAAATTGTGGCCCAATACCTTGACCGTGGTGACCGGTATCTCGAGTAGACCCTTACCCCCGTCCGGATGGAAGGGGAAACGAGGCGCCTCGGGCATGCCGTAAAGGTCGTGCCGGATCGGATACACGCTGGAGCTATAGGCGTGACCCTCCTCGGCCAGGATTTCAAAGGCCCAGGGGGTACGAGAATCGACCGAGAAACTGGCCGCGCGGTAGCCGCGCACCGGGGTGCCCGAAAGATCCTCCAGCGTTGCCTTGGTGCGCCGCACGTCGGCGCGAAATTCCTCCGGGGTCTGTTCGGTGACCCGGATGTGGTGGTAGCCGTGACTGGCGACCTCGTGGCCGCCAGCCACGATGCGGCGCAGTATTTCCGGGTATTTTTCGGCGATCCAGCCCAGTGTAAAAAACGTCGCTTTCACATCCTGGCCGTCGAAAAGTTCCAGGATGACATCGACGTTTCGCTCAACCCGGCTGGGATAACGATCCCAGTCCTCGCGGCGTGTCGTGGCCGCGAAAGCGGAGACCTGGAAATAGTCTTCGACGTCGACGCTCATCGCGTTGACCGGGCGACCGTTCACACGGCTTGTGCGTCCAGCGTCCGATTTCCCGGCCGGCAGCCGATTGTCCGCCCTCGCCTCCATTACCAAAAGTCAGCCTCCGATAATTGGGCAATGCAATCTAGACTTTGCGCCGCCGCCGATGGCGCCTTTGTCCAGCATGCGGCCGGACACTGAAATGTCCTGGATGCGGCCGGGAGGGGCCGAAACGGCGTCATGCCGAGAGCGCCGGCGCCGATCCCTCTGTATGCATATCGAGCACGACTTCTTTGACGATCTCGGCGTCGATCTCGTGCTTCTCCTCAAGATACCCCAGCAGCAGTAGCCGGTCGCATAACAGGTTGATCTTGCGGGGCACACCGCCGGCCGCCTCGAAGATCATCTGAAATGCCTCGGGGGTAATGTGCGGGTCGTCCTGCCAGCCGACACGGCGCAGGCGATGCTCGATATATAGTTGCGTCTCTTCAGCATCGAGCGGTTGTAGATGATAGGATGTAATCACTCTTTGGCGCAGTTGCTCCAGGCTCTTACGCGCGATCGTGCGGCGAAATTCCGGTTGGCCCAGAAGATAGATCTGCAACAGCGAGCGCCCACTCACCTGCATGTTCGATAACATGCGTAATTCTTCCAGGGCGCTGTGCGGCAAGTTCTGGGCCTCGTCGACGAACAACAGGACGGACTTGTTCGTGCGGCCGCAGTCGACGAGGAAGGATTCCATGCGCCGTAAAATCGTGGCCTTATCCGCGCCTTCCTGGGGGATGTCGAAGGCGGAGGCGACCATGCGCAAAAGATCGTCCGCATTCAATTGAGTCGTAATTACCTTTGCCGCAACGACGTTCTTACCGACGAAAGTGGAAAGGATATATTCGACCAGGATCGTCTTGCCGGCGCCGATCTCACCCGTGATGACGATGAAGCCTTCGCTCTGGCTGATACCATAGGTCAGGTAAGCCAGCGCTTTCTTGTGCGGCTTCGCCTCGAAGAAGAAGGCCGGATCCGGGCTCAGTTGGAATGGCCGACCAGTAAGCTTATAGAATTCTCTGTACATCTTGACCGGTTCAGATGCTGCAATACTGTTTCGAAGGTGCCGCGCACTTCACTTACTGGTTGCCGTGTGGCATTTGCCGCATACCCTTGCTGAGCGGCAGGCTCGGGTCCTAGCGAACTGAGGAGAAATCCTTCGGACGTCGCTGCCCTGCAAGTGCCCCCGCTCCGGCCGAAAACGCGTCGTTGCCGACCCACCCGTAGGTGACCTCATATCATACTGGCTTCACAATTTTAACATTCAATTAAGTTTGTAGGTAGATCAATGATTTGCCAGTACTCCCCAGGCCTTGGTTTGGAAGCCCCGAGAACTGGGGTGACCCTTATCGGTATTCCGGCAAGATCAAAACGTAACGCCGACGCCTAAGGTTACTAAGTTCTCAAGAAACTCTTCGTTGCTGTCTGTAGAATCTTGTTTTGTAAAATCGTAACTGCCGAATGCTCTCATATTCTCGAATAAATTATACGAATATTCTATGCCGGCAGAGTATTCGTTATCCTCACGGCCGTCGAGTTTGAACTCGTTTCTGGCATAGCTAGCATTTGTTCCAATCTGGGCCCGGGGGCTCAATTGTCTCCCCCAGCTCAGATTAACGATATAAGCGTCTTCGTCGTCGCCAATACTGCTCTGATCCTCAGTGAACTCGACCGTGCCGGTAATGCCGAAGGTATTGCGGCCGCGGACCCCATTCAGACCGGTGGAGAGGGTCTTGGTGCGCTGGGTATCGTTGTCGAGCGAGGTCGAACTGGTGGAGGGGTCAAAGGGTAAACCCGTATTGGTATCGATGAGGGCACCGGTATCCGGGTCCGTACCGATCGAAGATAGGTCTCGGGCCAAACGCTCCTGCCCGGTTTCCAGGACCTCGCTGTAAATCGCAAAAAAACCGGTTTGCGGGGTAATCTGGTACCGAAGATCGGCTGCCAGGCTTTTCGCGTTGTCGCGCTGACCGTAAGTGGCCGTGAGGTCCGTGCGTGGCCCAGGGCGCCACCGAAAGCCCCCATTCCACGTCGGGTCGTTGATATCGTTGGATTGATCGCCGTCGTCGAAAAACTGGTATCCGCCGCTCGCTAACAGCGAGAACGACCGGTCCACCACATATTCCAGGTCCAATCTGGCGTCGCGGCGCGATACGTCATCATCGTTATCGCGGTCGCTCTCAGAAACCTGGCCGCTAAGACCCCAACGATATATCGCGAAATCCGATCCGGAGTTCAGCGCGGCCTCGATCGTGTGAGTTTGGCTATTACCCAAAGTCTCCGAGTCGCCGCTGTCGTCGTTGATCACCTGGTCGAAGCGGTAACTCGTTTCGGCGTCCGCGAAACTTCCAAAGCTGCCGACCAGACGGGGGCTGGCGCTATAAGTTTGAATGATCTCCCGGTTGGCCTCGGTATCTTGCTCGCGGGTATTCAGCAAATCGGCGCTGGCCGCCGCGGCGGCGTCCAGGAATAAATTCTCGCGTAGGATTTCGACGCTTCCCAGACCCGCCGCGTTCGGTTCGAGGGTAATGCCTTCGTCTTCACCGTCCGTTTGGTGGCTGGCCGTCAGGGCTAGGTCGATCGAGGTCGTCACGCGCCGGCCGGTCCAACGCAGGATTGCGCCCGGCGACACTTCCGTAATGAGGGCCGTCTTTTCCTGGCCGTCGGGATCTTGGTCGACGTTGTCGGAGAAGCTCTCTTGGACCGAAATACTGGGCTCCAAGCGAAATTCCGCCGCCATCGGGGCGGCGCCAAGCGCCAAGGCCCCGCACGCGGAAGCCGTGGTCACGATGCCAAAAGTCCTCGCCTGGCGTCTCAAATCGGCACTCTTCCCGGGCGGATCATAGTAGGTTCGAGCCCACGGTGCCCCTGCCGTGCCGCCCCCCTTATTGCGAATGCACCCGCCCGGAATTGCCGTCCGGCGAGTCGCGCTTCGCTGCCAGTGAATAACGTTAGCGCAAAAAAATCAATGCTGTGACCAGAGTTGTCAGCCTAACCTCTCGCCCCTTACGAATTATTAATCATACCGGCAAGACCCCTGTACAGATCTATAGGCGGCGTGCCCGGCTCGCCAACCCGGGGGCCAGGCCTCACTCTAACCCGCCAAGTGCCACAAAATAATCACGATTCTCCACGATGTCATTTCGCAGTGCGTCCCTATGTTAACTGGCAAGGCGCGAGAAACAGGGAGGCACTATGACCAAAAAGCGGGCTTGGGTGGAGGGTGAGCCGTCCTTGGAAGATCTACTGTCCGATCCGATCCTCGAGTTCATTTTGCACAGAGATGGGCTGACCCTGCGCGACGTTTGGCAGGCCGTGGACTTGGCACGCGCACGACTTGACCGGGAAATTCGGGAGCCGAGCGCCGCCGCCTAAGTTCAGAAAGACTTGATCTAAGCGGCAGCTTACTTGGGATAACGATATTCCGGGCCTTGGCTCGTGGCGTGGCCAGAGTATTCTGGCGCCCTCGTGAAAAGGTGGAGGACGGGGGTGCCGGTGAATGCGGGGAAAATTTTCAGGCGTCTGTTGATCGTCCCGCCAATTCTGGTGGGCGCGCTTTTGATCGCGTGGCAAATTTCCGGCCGCTCCGCACCGGAGCAATCGCCGCCAAGCGAAACCGCTCGCCCGATCCGCTTTATCGAGGTCGTGGCCGGCGATTATGTTCCGCGCGCCCTTGGGTACGGTTACGTGCAGCCCGGCAAGGTCTGGGAGGCGGCGGCCGAGGTCGCCGGCAAGATCGTCTACCGGCATCCGGATTTGGAACGTGGCCGCGTCCTCGCGGCCGGGACGCTCATTCTGCGCATCGATCCGACCGATTACGACCTGGCGGTCACTCGCGGCAAGGCCGGACTGGAAAGCATCGCCGCTCAGCTCAACGAGATTTCGGTTCGCGAAGCCAATACTACGGCCCTGTTGAGCATCGAGCGCCGTGCCCTGATCCTTGCGGAAGCCGACTTCGACCGCAAGAAGACCTTGTTGGCCCGGGGCAATGCGAGCCAATCGAGCGCCGACCAATCCGAAAGCGCCTTGTTGGCGCAAGGCCAGCGTGTTCAGGATCTTCAAAACCAATTGGCGTTGATACCCGCCGAGCGGCGCCTGCTGGAGGCCGACGGGGCGCTCAAGGAAGCTGAGTTGGCGCAGGCGGAGCTCGATCTGACGCGGACCGAGATTCGCCTGCCATTCGACGCCCGAATTGCCGAGGTGGCGACTGAGGAAATGCAGTTCGCCGCCGTAAATCAGAAGCTCGTGGTCGCCGATTCGGTGAATGTTGCGGAGATTTCGGCACAGATGGCGTTCGATCACGTGCGGCCCCTGGTCCCGGTCGGCCATGACCTTGGTGCCTTGAATGTTCCAAGCCTGTCGAATTTGCCACGGCAATGGAACCTGAGTGCACGGGTACGCCTGCGGACCGGAGAGTTGAACGCGGCCTGGGAGGCGCGCTTTGACCGGGTCAGCGACACGGTTGATTCTCAGACCCGCACGATCGGCTTCATCGTCGCCGTCGACGACCCGTACAAAAAGGTCATCCCGGGAACCCGCCCGCCTCTGATTAAGAACATGTTCGTGGAAGTTGAGCTGCGTACCCCGGTGCGCCCCGGGTACATCGTGGCGCCGCGCGTCGCGCTCCATGCCGGCCCCAAGGGCGAGGCGGCGGTCTATTTGGCCAACGGCGATAACCGCCTGGAGATTCGCCCGGTCGTGACCGGCGCGGCGCAGAGCGATTTTGTCGTTATTCGCGAGGGGCTGACACCCGGCGAGCGGCTTGTCGTGTCCGACCTGGTGCCGGCGATTCAAGGCATGTTGTTGGCGCCGCGCGCGGACGAGGCGCTGGCCGCGCGCTTAAGGGACCAGGCGGCGGGAAAGACGCCGTTGCGATGATCCGCTTTTTCGCCGGGCACCCGACCGCCGCCAATCTGCTGATGTTGCTTCTGCTGATTTTGGGTGCGTTTTCCTTGCCTGGACTCAAGCGCGAGACCTTGCCTGATTTTACCCCCAATGAGCTTCAAGCGCGGGTGGTCTATCCCGGGGCCAGCGCGGAAGACGTCGAGGAGGCGATCTGTCAACGTTTCGAGGACGCGGTCGACGGCGTTACCGATCTGCTCGAGATACGTTGCGAGGCGCGCGAGGGACTGGGTTCGGCGACCATCGAGATGATTGAAGGCGGCAACCTGGAGCGTTTCATCGCCGAGGTTAAAACCGAG
Organism: Polyangiaceae bacterium; assembly: GCA_029261965.1. GTDB lineage: Bacteria > Myxococcota_A > Polyangia > Polyangiales > Polyangiaceae > JAJDAH01. The sequence goes on along the minus strand of JAJDAH010000134.1, from coordinate 25,351 downwards.
ATCGACGCCATAGACGACTTTCCCGATCTGGCGGAGGCGCCGACGGTCCGGGAGCTTAACCGCACCGACAAGGTGATCGCGATCGCGGTCAGCGGGCCGATGTCCGAACCGGATCTCAAGGTCTATGCCGAAAACTTAAAGGATCGCCTGACCACTATCGCGGGTGTGTCCCTGGTCGAGATTCAGGGCTTTTCCGAACGCCAGATTCGTATTTCCCTGGACACCACGGCCTTGCGGCAATTGGGCATGAGCGTCTCGGACGTGGCCGCGATCGTTGAACGGCAAAACGTCGACCGCCCCTCGGGCACCATCGAAACCAGCGAGCGCGACGTAACGGTTCGCTTTGCCGATGAGCGGCGCGATCCAAGGGCCTATCGGGACCTCGTGGTGCGTGGCGGCAAAACTGGCGCCGAAGTACGCTTGGGACAGATAGCGGACATCACCGATCGCTTTGAGTTGGATGAAGAGCGCGTTTACCGGAACGGCACGCGCGCGGTGCTGCTGCAGGTCAGTAAGACCAAGGCGCAGGATACGATTTCGGTCAAGCAGGCGGTCGAAGCCTTTGTCGAGGATGAGCGGCAACGGGCGCCGCCGGCCGTGGTACTGGCCCTAACCCGCGATTCGGCCTCCGTGGTCGAAGATCGCCTTCGGATGTTGGGAAGGAACGGCTGGCAGGGCTTGCTGTTAGTGTTCCTGACGATGTGGCTGTTCTTCTCGTTCCGGGTCTCGTTCTGGGTCGCGATGGGCCTGCCGGTTTCCTTCATGGGGTCGATCTTCGCCATGACCCTGTTTGGCCTCTCCATCAACATGTTGACCATGGTCGCGCTGTTGATCGCGATCGGTTTGATCATGGACGATTCGATCGTCATCGCGGAGAACATCGCCAGCCGCTTGCGCGCCGGGCGCTCGCCCCACGACGCGGCGGTCGAGGGAACCGCCCAGGTCACCGCCGGTGTGGTGTCGTCATTCGTTACCTCGGTTTGCGTGTTTCTGCCCTTGGCCTTTATCGAAGGCGATATCGGTAAGGTTCTGCGTGTTGTGCCGATCGTCTTGATCATAACTTTGGCGGTCAGCCTGATCGAAGCGTTCCTGATCTTGCCGCACCACATGAAGCACGCCGGTGCGAAGTCCCCTAGGGGCCGGTTTCGCGAGGCCTTCGACAGCGGCTTCGAGCGCTTCAAGGAGGCTGGCCTGGGCCGCTTGGTGGATCTGGCGGTGCGGTGGCGCTATCTCACGGTCGGGCTGGTTGTTTTTGCCTTTCTGGCCTCGCTTAGCATGGTCGCCGGCGGGCATCTGAAGTTTCGCGCCTTCCCGGACCTCGACGGCGACGTGATCGAAGCGCGCCTTTTGTTGCCGCAGGGGACGCCCTTGGCCCACACGCGTGAGGCCGTGGCCCGGATCGCAAGTGCGCTCGAGCGGGTCGACGAGGCGCTGTCCGCTGGCTTGCCCGGCGGGGCGCGCTTGGTGGAGAGCACCCTGGTCCAATACAATCTCAATGCGGATGCGTTCGAATCGGGTCCGCATGTCGCGACCGTGACCGCGGATCTTCTGAGCGGTGAGTTGCGCGGCTTGCGCATCGACGAAATCCTCAACGCCTGGCGCACCGAAATCGGAACTATCCCCGATGTCGTTTCGCTCGCGTTTAAGGAGCCTCAGTTCGGTCCCGCCGGGGTGCCCATCGACGTTCGCTTGCAAGGCGACGATCTGCAGGCGCTCAAGGCCGCGGCGAACGAGGTCACCGACTGGCTCGGCCGCTATGCCGGCGTGCTCGATCTCAGCGACGATCTGCGCCCCGGCAAGCCGGAGTTGCGCCTAAAGTTGCGCGAGGGCGCCACGGCCCTGGGTCTCGACGCGGCGGCGATCGCCGGGCAGTTACGCGCCGCTTTTCATGGCACAACGGCGAGCGAGATACAGGTCGGTTCGGAAAGTTTTGAGATCGATGTTCAATTGGCGCCCGGCGATCAGGACAGCCTGGCCGATCTGGAATATTTTTCGGTGACCTTACCCGACGGGGCGCAAGTGCCCCTCTCCGCCGTGGCGACGCTCGATGTCGGGCGTGGTTTCGCCCGAATCGCCCGGATCGACGGCCGCCGAACCGTAAGCGTGCGCGGCGATATCGATCCGCAAAGCGGGAACCTGAACGAGATTCTGGCCGACACCCGGTCGCGCTTCCTGCCCGATTTCGCCGCGCGTTATCCTGGGGTCACCCTGTCGCTCGAAGGCGAGACGGCGGAGCAGGGCGAGACCCAAGCCTCGATGGCGCGCGGCTTCCTTCTGGGGTTGGTCGGGGTCTTTGTCCTGCTCAGCTTTCAGTTCCGGGATTATGTCGAGCCGCTCATCGTTATGCTGGCGATTCCGCTCGCCTTGATCGGCGTTGTCTGGGGGCATCTGCTGCTAGGGCTCGACTTGTCGATGCCGAGCATGCTGGGATACGCGTCCCTGGCCGGCATCGTCGTGAACGATTCTATCCTGCTGGTGACCTTCGTGAAGCTGCGTGCGGGCGAGGGCAGGGAAGTGCACGAGGCGGCGCGCCAAGCGAGCCGCGACCGCTTCCGGCCGGTTCTCCTGACCTCGCTCACGACCATCGCCGGCTTGGCGCCGCTGCTATTCGAGCAAAGCCTGCAGGCGCAAATTCTGGTTCCGCTGGTCACCTCTCTGGCCTTCGGCCTCATGGCCTCGACCGTGCTAATCCTGATCGTCATTCCGGCGCTCTATGCCATCCTCCACGATCTGGGCTTGTCCACCCTGGCCCGTGACGAGAACGGCGCGGCTGCCCCGGAGGTCTCGGCGAGCGGCGCGGCCTAGAACCTCAACCGACAAAAAAATAACCCCGGGCGAGCGGCCCGGGGCATTTTTCTTTAACTCGAACGGCTCAGCGAAACAGGCCGTAGGGGTCCTTTTCCGTCGAGGGCTCCGGCTCGGGCGTGTGCTCGACCTCGACCGGCGCGGGAAGCGTGATTCCGGCGCGTTCGGCGGCGCGGCGCGCCTTGACGACCGCGGCGTTCAGATCGCCCTGGCTGCACAAGCCAAGCAGCACCGGATCGCGGGGCCGGATGTTCTGCGAATTCCAGTGGCTGCGATCGCGTATGGCCTGGATCGTGTTCTTGGTTGTGCCGATCAACTTGGCGATCTGCGAATCCTTCAGCTCCGGGTGGTGGCGCGCAAGCCAGGCGATCCCATCGGGCTTATCCTGGCGCTTCGCGACCGGCGTATAGCGCGGCCCCTTGGTCCGCTTTTTCGGCGGCGGCAGTTCCCGCTTGGCCGCTTTTAGACTGGCCTTGGGGTCCCTCTGGCAGCGCTCGATCTCTTCGCGGGTTAGTTGATTATTGCTTGTCGGATCGATGCCCTGAATGCCGATCGCGACCTCGTCGTCGGCGATGCCCTGGACCTCGAGCGGATGCAGGTCGCAGAAATCCGCGATCTGATCGAAGGTCAGCGTCGTATTCTCGACCAGCCACACGGCCGTCGCCTTGGGCATAAGGGGTTGAACCATAAATCCTCCTTCCGTGCGCCGGGCGGTCAAGCGCCGGCGCCGCGCCGCTTTTCAAACCTGGGACGCGATATCAGGGATGCCGTTGGATACTCTGAATATAGGTAGGGGCCAAGCCGAAAAAAGGCATATACGGCGCTCTCGACAGGCTCTGAGCGCCTATTTTCGTTTTGGAGACCTTCCCTATTTGACGTCTGTCGTCAAAACGATCTTGCCGATATGCCCGCTGGTTTCCATCAGGCGGTGGGCCTCGGCGGCCTGGGCCAGCGGAAAGGTTTGGTGAATCACCGGTTTGACCTGGCCAGCCTCGATCAAGGGCCAGACTTTCTCGCTCAAAGCCTGGGCAATCGCGCCTTTGAAGGCGACATCGCGCGCCCGCAGGGTCGAGCCGGTGACCGTCAAACGCTTCAGCATGACCGGCAGGAAATCGACTTCGGCGGCCGAACCGCCCAAGAAGGCGATGAAGCAAAGCCGTCCGTCCGGCGCCAGGGCCTTGATATTGCGCTGAATGTAATCGCCGCCCACCATGTCCAGGACGACGTCGACGCCGTCGCCGGTGGCCTCTTTCACGACCGCGACAAAATCTTCCTCGCGGTAATTGATCGCGCGTTCGGCGCCGAGCCCTTCGCAGGCCCGGCATTTCTCGGCCGAACCCGCTGTCGCGAAGACCCGCGCGCCCATGGCTTTGGCCAACTGAATCGCGGTCGTGCCGATGCCCGAGGACCCGCCGTGGACCAGAAAGCTCTCACCGGCTTTCAGGCCGCCGCGATCGAACACGTTGCTCCAGACCGTGAAGAAGGTCTCGGGGATACCGGCCGCCTCGGTAAGGCTCAGTCCTTTGGGTATGGGCAGGCACTGGGCCGCCGGGGCCGCGCAGTATTCGGCATAGCCGCCGCCCGTGACCAAGGCCGTGACGGTATCGCCGAGCTTCAGGTCCCCCGCATTCTCGCCAAGCGCGACGATCGGCCCGGCGATCTCGAGGCCCGGAATGTCCGAGGCGCCGGGCGGGGGCGGATAGTTGCCCGTCCGCTGCAAGATGTCCGGCCGGTTGATCCCGGCCGCCGCGACTTGGATCAGCACCTCCCCCGCGCCCGGCGTCGGGACCGGGCGGTCGGCCGGGACCAGCGCCTCGGGGCCGCCCGGAGACTGGATCTCGATCGCGGTCATGGTCCTGGGCAGGGCGCCGGTCATGGGCTGTCTCCGTACATTTGGATTGTGCTGGGCGAAGGTCTAATATGGCATGGCGGAGCTGACAAGACACGGTTCGGAGAGGCGGGATCATGGATCCGGAGGACCTGGAGCCACGCAAAAAAGCGGCGAAGCCCAAGGATTTGGACCTCATGGGGGTCGAGGATCTGGAGAGCTATCTCGAGGAGTTAGAGACCGAGGCGGCGCGGGTCAGGGCCAAGATCGAAAGCAAGAAGTCCTATCTCACCGGCGCCCAATCGTTCTTCAAGACCTAAGACGTCTGTCGGGCCGGCGGGTCCGGGGGCGTGAGCGCCAATAGAGCAGCCAGCCGATCGGTCCCAGCAACAAAACCATCACCAACCAGCCCACCCGGGGCCCCATCGGACAACGAGAGCCCGGCGGCGGAGTCCAGGGACCGCTTCGCCGCGACAGGGCGACGTGACACAGCGGCAGAACAAAGCCCAGGATCAGGATCGACCAGGCGGCCAGTTTCGCGGACATGGCCGCTATCATGCGCGCGATTCGCCCGGGTGTCAGCGTTCCTCGATGCTTGGGTGGGCCTCGACAGCGTAGCGATCATCGGTGACACACACGGAAACGGGCCGCCCGAAGCGCGCGCTCGAGGCTACTCAGCCTCGGCCGTCATCAAGAGATCGTCAAGAACCCCGTTGTCCGCGATAACCGCGTGTTCGGTGAGCAACGCGGCGCCGATGTAAAACCGTTCGACGCTTTCCTCTTGGAGCCGGCGGCAGTATGCCGGGACCCATCGCAACAGGTGTTTGGCCAGAAACTCTCGTTGTAGCTTCCAGCTACGGGCCGCCGCATCGCGATCCGCACGTTCCCACGCTGCGATCTCGTCGTGGCAGAGCAGGGCCATGAACTTAAGCTCAGCGCCGATGTGATCTTGCGGTCCGAGGTCTTCGTCGATGACGCCGAAACCGGCGGCCGCATACCGCGCCATGACGGCCGCCGTCACTTCGCCCATGAGCTGCGATCCGCGGTACAAGGATTCATAAGGCGGCGGTGGGCCGTAATTGGCGCTCAACCCACGAAAGAGGCGCGTGTATTCGACCGTGAGACGCTCCGCGAGCCCGCCGGCGTCGGGTTCATTCAGCGCGCTGCGGAGATGGTCGACCCCTTCGCCAGCGGGGTCCGTACCGGCCGCCTCCAGGGCTGCGACCCGCCCGGCAAGATCGGCGAAGAAACGGGCGTCGGGCCGGGTCGTGTAGAAGGTGCTCAGGAACCAATAGACCTGGCTGCGTTCCCGTGCGACCTCCGCCAACCGCTCGACACCGCTCACTTGGTTGCTCGGCCGTTGTACAATGTCGTCGCTATGCCACCGGCCGTGTGGCATCCCAAGCATGAGCTCTGGTCGACTTTGCCGGGCGACCCGCTCGTATCATCCTCGTATTTGCGCAATAGGATGAAATCCGGTTGGTACTCGGTTCCGCCGTGGCAGCTTTCGCAGTTCAGCCCCAGGGTGTTCGCGTGGATATTGTGGAAACGACCCGTGCCGAAGCTCATCGAGTATTCGGTGCCGACGTCGACCTTGCCCTTTTGAATGTCTTTCGCAACTTCAGACAAATCCAGAGAATCGGCCGCAAAGGCCGGCATAACGACCGCTGCGACCGTAAGGAAAAAGAGGATCTTGGTCATCAGAAGTCGCCTCCTTCCAGGACATAATAGACTTGCGGGCGCGTTCCGTATTCCTTCTTGATCTGGGCGGCCTTCTTGGCCCCGATCTGCTTGGCGACCTCGCTGTTGGGATCGTCGATATCGCCGAAGATCCGCGCCTGCACCGGGCAGACCAAGTCGCAACTGGGGGTGTACTCGGGGTCCTTGCCGATGCGGTCGGCCTTGCCGGCCTCCATCGCCGCCTCCAGCTTGTGCCAGCACATGGTGCATTTCTCCACCACCTTCGCCTTCTTCTGGTGGGTGGGGTGACGGTCGGCGTAGTCGACTTGCTCGTAAGGAGTCGTCGCCGCCTCCGCCTCCGGGTATAGCTGCTTCAGGCTTTCGTTGTACTGGGGTACGCCGTAGGGGCAAGCCGCCACGCAGTACTTGCAGCCGATGCACTTGTCGTAGTCAATGAGGACAACTCCGAACTCATTCTTGGTGATCGCGTGTACCCCGATCTCGTCGCAGACCGTCATACAGGGCGGATCCTCGCAATGCATGCAGTTCACCGGTATGAACGCGAGTTGGGTGTTCGGGTAGGTCCCGATCTCGTGCTCGACGACCACGTTCCACGGCGCATCCGGCGTGAAATAGTTCTCGGTGTAACAGGCGGCAACGCAGGCGCGACAGCCCATGCACCGTTCTGTGTCGATCAGACGGACATACCTGGTCATGCTGCGTACCCCTCTATGCCTTGTAGACTTTGCATTTGGTGTCGTTGAAGCTGTTCATGCCCGAAACCACGTCGGGATGGAGCTCCAGCACCGAATTGATCCAGATGCCCTTGCGCGCCGAGGCCGGCATCCCGCCGCTCCACTGACCGTAGTGGTAGGAGACGGCCACGGTGTCCGGCCGGATGCCCTGGCTGAGCCGGGCCATGCCCTGGACCTTACCAACGCGGGTCTCGATGACCACCTGGCCGCGGTCCGCGATGCCCAGGCTCTTGGCGGTGGCCGAATTGATGGCCACCCAGTTCTCATCGGTGTCGCCGAGGGCGTTGAGGATCGGGTTCAGGGCCGTGTTGCCGCCCTGGTTGCGGTACATCCGCTTGTAGGTGATCAGGTAGAGCGGAAAATCGGTCGCCTCAACGTGCGGCGTTGGGAAGGCATGCTCCTTCAGGGGCAGCGGTGACAGCGCGATCTTGTAGGCCGCGAGATCGATGTTCTTGATACCGTTCTTCTCGACCGCCTTCTTGACGTTGGCGTAGCTGCCGACCAGCTGCTCGGCATAGAAGTACATCTTCGGCTTATCGGGCCCCTTGAACTGTTTCTCGACGCCCTTGAGGTAGGTGTCCTCGACCTTGAGCTTCTTACCGAGGAAACCGTGCTCGAGGGCGTAGGCGAATGGCTTCTTGTCCTTGGTCTTCTCCAGCCAGATGAGCTCGACCGCCTCGCGCGCGGTGTAGTCGCGGCCCGGCTCCATCGGGTGCTTCTTGAGCCCCCATGCCTTGTTGACGTTCTCGATGTACTTGTCCCGAACGCCGACCCGCTTGGCCAGCTCCCAGAGAATCGAGTAGGCGTCGTGGGGCAGGTTGTAGACGTTGGCCACCGGCTGGCGGATGGCGCTGTGCTTCGTTGTCGGCGTGTAGCGCGTCGGCGAGAAGTGCCACGATTCCAGGTACGTCAGGTCGGGCAGGACGATGTCCGCCATCCACGCCGCCTCGCTCATCACGATGTCGATGACGACGTTGAAGGTCGGCTTCATTCCGTCCACCTGCTTCCAGCCCTCGGACGCCGAGAACGGCCGGTTGGTGGCATAGAAGATCTGCATCTCCGGCGTGTATTCGAGCCCGTAGGCCTGGGGATCGAGCAGCGTGAGCGCCACCTGTTGCGCCACGTTGTGAGTGGCATGAGGGAAGTACACACTGGTCTGCAGGTCGACCCGCTTGGGCGGATACTCGGCCTTCGACGGCTTCAGGTACTTGGGCGACTTGTAGACGCTGTGCAGGTTAATTCCACCCACCGCATCGACACAGCCGACCAGCATCTGCAGGATCAGGCCGGTGCGCCAGTTCTGCACACCGAACTGCTTGGCAGCCAAGCCGCGGAAGGTATAGATGGCGACCGGCCGGTGGCGCAGAACGTGGCCGTCCAAGGTGATGGTGGCACCGATCGTCGCCGCCTCGCCGAATTCCGTCGCCAGCCGCTCGACGGTTGCCGCCGGGACGTCCGCGACCGTCTCCACATAGGCGGGCGTGATGTCCTTGAGGCTCTCAACGAACAGCTCGAACGCCGTCTTATAGGGCTTACCGTTCACCGTGTAGGTGCCCCGAAGAGTCGGCATGACGCCGGCGGTGAAGGGCTTGGCGCTCTTGCTCACGCTGTCGTACACAAGCGGCTTGCCATCGGCGGTGCTAAGCACGTTGCCGTCTTCGCCAACCAGGTCGGGCGCATTGGTGGTGGTGGTGAGGAAGGCCTCGTCGATCAGGCCCTTGTCGATAAGGACCTTGGCCATGCCCAGCATAAGCACCACGTCCTTGCCGGGACGGACGGGAATCCATTCATCGGCCTTGGCGGCGCAATGGGACAGCCTCGGTTCGACGACGACGATCTTGAGGCCCCGCTCCTTGGCGTCCGCCGTGCTGTGGTCCAGCCAGCGTCCCCACTGGCCGCCCTCGAGGTAGTTGCCGCCGAAGTTCAGCAGCATCTTGCAGTGGCTGACGTCGGGCAGGAACCCGTGGTAACCCCAGGTTACCTCGTCGGCGACGTGGCGGGCGGCCTCGCACACCGTCGTGCGGTGCACCAGGTTCGGCGTACCGAAGGCCTTGGCGAACGCCTTCGGAAACTTATCGCCGATCAGGTACTTGCCGTGACCGTGCTGCCAGATCAGCTTGCGCGGATCCTCCTTCTTGATCTTGTTGAGTCGCGCGGCGATCGCGTCGAAGGCCTCATCCCACGAGATCTCGACCCACCGCGGATCCTCGTTGACACCCTTTTCAGGGTTGGTCCGCTTCATGGGCGCCTTGACCCGGTACGGGTTGTAGGTGTTGAACCCGCCCGCGACACCCTTGGGGCAGATGCCCTTATTGTAATAATCGCCGCGGGCCTGATCGGGATAGATGGTGCGGATGATTCCGTTCTCCATCTTCACCGAGATGCCGCAGAACTGGACGCAGTGCACGCAAGTGGACTTCACGTAGTTTGCGGCCGCGGCGGCGCCCCGGCCCTTGGCCGCGGCGGCGGCCCTAGCGATGACCGGCAGATTGCCCCCAACTGTGGCCAGACCGGCGACAACGCCCGACTTCTGGATAAACGCTCTTCTGGTGACTAGCATCTGTTTACCCCCACTACGGCGGCTCCTGGACGTTTGCCGCCAGACCAACTTCACTGCTCGGATCGCTGGCGATGCCAGAGACTCCTGACAAAACCGCTCCCGAGAGCCACAAAACTTTCTCCGCTCGCCTCGGCCCGATCGCCAGGATCTGTTAGCAGGCCCATGAATGACAAGGTTCGTTCATCCTGCCCTCATGGCATCGCGGCAAAGGCCCTGAATACGCGCCTCACGCCTGCAATTTACTCTCGCTCCGAAAAACTGGTCGTTGACCGAGATCAATAAAATTGGAATTTTGACCGAGATTTCCCGGATAACGCCCGACAGGTGCGGAGAATGGCAGCACCACGGAAAGCGTGACTCCAACCCCGGAGTCAGAGAACAGCCTCAACCGATTTCCGTGCAGCCGATTTCGGATGGTTCCGGACCTCTCCCGTGCGTTCTTAGGTCCGGTTTTGGTAAAGAAGCGAGGCCCGACATTGCGCGGCATAACGGCCGCGCTTGGAGCGCTAAGCCGACGTTCAAGCCGGCTTTGTGCTTTGAGCACACCAACGCTCAAACTGAGTCGTTACTTGATGCTTGGGGTAGCGGAAGGCTGTCCACATCGCTATGTCTTGGCCCAGATGTGATCTCATAACCGCGCGAAGGACACTCAGATGTTGAAGGGTAAGACGGCGCTTGTGACCGGCTCGACCAGTGGCATAGGCCTGGGCATGGCCAAGGCGATGGCGGGCGAGGGCGCCAATCTCGTGCTCAATGGGTTTGGCGATGCCGGGGAGATCGAGGCGACCCGCGCCGGTATCGCCAAGGATAGTGGGGTCGAGGTCGTCTATTCCGGCGCGGACATGTCCAAGCCCGCGCAGATCGCGGCCATGATCGAAGAAGCGGAAGCGCGCTTCGGTGCTATCGACATCCTGGTCAACAATGCCGGCATCCAATACACCGCAACGCTCGAGGACTTCCCCGCTGAAAAATGGGATGCGATCATCGCGATCAATCTCTCATCCGCCTTTCACGCGACTCGGGCCGCCCTGCCCAAGATGCGTGGGCGCGGTTGGGGCCGGATTATCAACACCGCCTCGGTGCACGGCCTCGTGGCTTCGGTTGAGAAGTCCGCCTATGTTGCGGCCAAGCACGGCATCGTCGGCTTGACCAAGGTGACCGCGCTGGAAACCGCGGGCAGCGGCATCACTTGTAACGCCATCTGTCCCGGGTGGGTGCACACGCCGCTGGTGCAAAAGCAGATCGAGGCCCGCGCGGCGCGCGACGGTTGCGACGAGGCGGCGGCGACGGCCGCCATGCTGGAAAGACAGCCCACGAAGCAATTCGTCACCGCGCAGCAGATTGCCGGGCTGGCCTGTTTCCTGTGCTCGGACGCGGCGGCGCAGATGACCGGGGTGCCGATCCCAATCGACGGCGGCTGGATGGCGCAATAGGGCCGGGTGGCGCCAAATCTGCTGAATCCCGCCGCCTTGTATAATTATTTACGCAATAATCTTTCGTTTTTTGTTAACCATTCTTTAGCAGTCTGTGTCTAGAATGCTCCATAGACGATCTGCGGGTCCCGCCCTGGGTACTCCGGTCGTTGGACGGATTAGGTTCCGTTCCTTGTAATGCCTCCCTGTTAACTTACCGCCGGTTCGTCCGGCGGTTTTTTCTTTGGCGCGGCGGGCTTGTTCCGCCGATTCGGCCCTAAGACCGCAAAGACGCCGCCCCTTGTGTTAGTTTGATCGTGCACCTACCAGGGATCGTGGACGCGAAGGCGCTCACAACCGCCAAGTCCTTGTTAACTATTCCGTTCTTGACTGCGTCTTTCACCCCGCATAAGGTCTCGGTCCGGCAAGTTGACAGGCTGAGGCGTTAAAAAAATTTGAGGGGCCGCAACCCAGGCAAAGGGGTCCGCGGCCCCCATTTTTTTTGCCTGGATCGCGGCAAACTCCCGCTCCTTGCCAGGCGAGGCCTGGACAAAGAGGGGGGAGCCGTTGAGACGGCCGCCGGATTTCGTGTAGGTTCGTTGGACTCATGTGGACCGGCGGAGTCGCTGACCGGCTCCCTTAAGCGCCGTTAACGAATTGAGCGACTCGATGGCCGATCCCAAGTTTCTGAAGTTCGATACCCTTGCCTTGCACGCGGGGCAACAGCCCGATCCGGTGACCGGCGCGCGCGCGGTGCCGATCTATCAGACGACCTCCTATGTCTTTCGCGACAGCGAGCATGCGGCCTCGCTGTTCAACCTGGAGCGAGCCGGCCATATCTACAGCCGGATTTCCAATCCGACCGTGGCGGTTCTGGAGGAGCGGGTTGCGGCGCTGGAGCACGGAGTCGGCGCGATCGCGACCGCCTCGGGCCACGCGGCGCTGCACCTGGCCGTCGTCACGCTGATGGGGCAGGGCGGGCACATCGTATCCTCGGCCTCGCTTTACGGGGGCAGCATCAACCTCTTCGGTTTGACCCTGCCGCGTTTCGGGATCGAGACGAGTTTCGTGAAGCCGCGCGACCTGGACGGATTCCGTGCCGCGATTCGGCCCGAAACCCGCCTGGTTTATGCCGAAACCCTGGGAAACCCCGGTCTGGAGGTGCTGGATATCCCGGCGCTGGCCCAGATCGCGCACGAGGCCGGTCTGCCCCTGATGATCGACAATACCTTCGCGACGCCTTACCTGTGCCGGCCGATCGAAATGGGCGCCGATATCGTGCTGCATTCGGCGACCAAGTGGCTGGGCGGCCACGGTCTGGCGCTGGGCGGCGTTCTGGTCGACGGCGGCCGTTTCGACTGGGAGAAGGCGGCCAAGTTCCCGACCCTGACCGAGCCCTACGCCGGCTATCACGGCATCGACTTCGCCGAGGAGTTCGGCCCGCAGGCCTTTTGCATGCGCGCGCGCGCCGAGGGCCTGCGCGATTTCGGCGCCTGCATGAGCCCGCAGAACGCCTTCTATATCCTGCAAGGGGTTGAGACCCTGCCGCTGCGACTCGAACGCCACATGTCCAATACGGTGAAGGTTCTCGAATTTCTGGAATCGAACGAGGCGGTCGCTTGGGTCCTGCACCCCTCGCTGCCCAGCCACCCGGATTACGAGCTCGCCCGGCGCCTGTTACCCAAGGGCGCGGGTTCCATCGTTAGTTTCGGGCTCAAGGGCGGCCGGGCGGCCGGCGCGCGCTTTATCGAGGCGTGCAAGCTGGCCTCTCATCTGGCCAATGTCGGCGATGCCAAGACGCTGGTCTTGCACCCCGCCAGCACCACGCACCAGCAGATGACAGCGGAACAACTCGCGGATGCTGGCGTGGGCGAGGACATGGTGCGGCTCTCGGTCGGGATCGAAGACGCCGAGGACATCGTCGCGGATTTGCACCAGGCCATCCGCGCCTCGCAGAAGGCCTGATGGCGGTGGCACGCGGCACCAAAGGGCCCCCCACCCTAACCCTCCCCCTCAAGGGGGGAGGGAAAAGGGGAGTGGCCGTACTTTCTTCTCCCTCCCCCTTGAGGGGGGAGGGCCGGGGTGGGGGTGACCTTTCCACCCGCCGCACGGGCGCCAGGTATCCATGAACCTGACCGTCGATGGCAACGATGTCTTCGCCGCGACCGGGGGACAGCCCTTCGATGCCGTACGAGATTCTATTGTTTTTGTGCATGGCGCCGGCATGGATCATACCGTCTGGGCATTGCAACCGCGCTACTTCGCGCATCATGGACGCAACGTTCTGGCGGTCGATCTGCCGGGCCATGGCCGCTCGGCCGGCGCGCCCTTGAGCTCGATCGAGGACATGGCCGCTTGGCTCGGGCGGCTGCTGGACGCCGCCGGGGTGCGGACGGCGGCCTTGGCCGGGCATTCCATGGGCGCCCTCGTTGCCCTGGCCGCGGCGGCGGAGCTGAAATCCAAGGTGCGGGCCCTGGCCCTGCTCGGCGCGGCGCCAAAGATGCCGGTGCATCCCGATTTGCTCGCCGCCGCGCAGGCGAACCAACATCTGGCGGTCGATCTGGTCACCTCCTGGGGGCACGGCCGGGCCGGGCACCTGGGCGGTAACCGGGCTCCGGGCCTGTGGCTCATGGGCGGCGCGGAACGGGTGCTGGAGCGCAGTGCGCCGGGCGTGCTCCATGGCGACCTGGCCGCCTGCGATGCTTATGCCGGCGCGATGGCGGCCGCCGCCAAGGTCTCCTGCCCGTGCCGCATCGTCGCCGGAGACGGCGATCTCATGACCCCGGCGAAGGCGGGCGCCAAGCTGGCCGGGGCGATCGCGGGCGCGGAGATAACTCTTATCGCGGGCAGCGGGCACATGATGATGTTGGAAAAACCGGACGAGACCTTGGATGCCTTGAGGGCGGTTTTGTGAGTGCCGAAAACCCCAAGATCGGCCGCGCCGACTTTTCCCACTTTTTGGCCATCCCGACGCGCTGGATGGACAACGACATCTACGGCCACGTCAACAACGTGGTCTACTATTCGTACTTCGATACGGTGATAGCGGACTACCTGATTCATGTGGGGGGCCTGGATATTCACGAATCCGCGGTGGTTGGAGTCTGCGCCGAGTCGGCCTGCCGCTACCGCGCCGCCTTCGCGTTTCCGGAAACCATCGAGGCCGGCCTGCGGGTCGGACACCTGGGCCGGCGCAGCGTGCGCTATGAGATCGGTCTGTTTCAAACCGGCGCGCCCGAGGCCGCCGCCGACGGGCATTTCGTCCACGTCTTTGTCGAGCGCGCCAGCATGAAGGCGGTGCCGATCCCAGACGGCATACGCGCGGCGCTCGAAAAACTGAAGCCGACGGATTAGACCGGAGCTCGATCGATCGTGCGCTCATCGTCGAGAGGTGGGGCTGCAACGAGGGGGCCGAGGTCGGTTGTAAGAAAGTCATGAAAGCGTACTGGTACGAAAAAGCGGGCGCCGCCGCACAGGTTCTGCGGTTAGGCGAGATGAAGACGCCGGAACCGGGGCCCGGTGAAGTCCGCGTGAAGCTTGCCGTTTCCGCCGTCAACCCGACGGACTGTAAACGCCGCCATTTGGGCCGGGAGCTCGCGCGCTTTCCGCGTATCGTTCCCAACAATGACGGCAGCGGCGTCATCGACGCCGTCGGCCCGGACGCGGACCCGGCGCGCGTCGGCGAGCGGGTTTGGCTTTTCGGCGCCCAGGCCTTCAGGCCCATGGGCACGGCGGCGGAATACTGTGTGCTGCCGGCCCGCCAGGCCCGGCATCTTCCCGATGGACAATCCTTTGAGGACGGCGCTTGTCTCGGTGTCCCCGCGGTGACCGCGCACCGAGGCTTGTTCGCCGACGGCGACATCTCCGGCCAGACCATCCTGGTGACCGGCGCCGCCGGCCGTGTCGGGCGTTATGCGGTGCAGATGGCCAAGCACGCCGGCGCCAGGGTCATCGCCACGGTGGGCTCGGCGGAGAAGATCGATCACGTTCTCGGCCTCGGCGCGGACCATGCCCTCAACTACAAATCGGACGACATCCCCGCCGCCGTTTCGCGGATCACCGGCGGGACCGGCGTCGATCGTGTCTTGGACGTCGCCTTCGGCGCCAACATCGCCGACGCGCCGGCTCTGGTTCGCGACAACGGCGTCATCGCGGCCTACAGCTCCGACGGCGCCGCGACTCCGCAAGTGCCTTTTCTGGCGCTTATGTACAAGAACGTCACGCTCCGCCCCTTCGCTATCTTCGGCATGCCGAGCGAGGCTCAGGATGCGGCGTTCGTCCAGGTGGAAAGACTGATCGCCGGCAACGCCCTCAGCCATCGTGTCGGTTCGCGCTTCGCCTTCGATGAGATGATCGCGGCCCATGAAGCGATCGAAACGGGGGCGCTGTTCGGGGCTTGCCTGGTGCGGGTCGCCTGACCGGCGCGCCGCTCCGATCGCGATTTGCGTCTCACGGAAAAACGGCGCCAATTTTTCATTGCCGGCGAACGCGGGACCGGACCGCGCAAGTCACCCATCGGCATCCGCGCGGCGCCCGAAAAACCGACGCTGGCCGATTAGACCGAACCTCGAATGATCGTACGCTCATAGTCGAGAGACGGGTCTGCAACGGGGGGCCGAGGTCGGCACTAAGCTCAGCGCCGTGACGCCCGCCTTCGATCCATAGTGAGGCGGTTTTAAATTTTGTAGGTAGTGGTAGGGTATTTGCGGTGGAGTACTCCATTTTTTTGAGATTTGTAGCTTTCTTTAGGTTCCGAAAATATGAACGACCAACCAAAACAAGTTCACTGCGACATACACGGTCCTCAGGATGAAACTTTTGTCTGTCAGCACATTGTCCAAGGTTTATCAGAGAACCAACCGTATGGGTTCTGGTGGGCGGAAGATTCCGACCAAGCACGACCTGACGCAGTGTGTACAGCGTGCAACGAGTTGGTTGCGCTCAAAGGCGGTGAGTGGACTCAAGAAATGCTGGAGTTCGCTTCCGTCAAGCTTTTGTGCGGCGCGTGTTACGATCGCGCTAAGGAGCTGAACCTCGGCCCAATTTGAAGCGTTTTTTCATCAACGACGTGGCATGGCTCCTTTTCGGTAGTGTCATTGCCGGGCTTGATCCACGGCTGTCCGGTTTAATTTGGCTCGGCGCAGGTTTGCCCTCTCCCGCCGGGAGAGGGAGGGCCCCGCGAAGCGGGAGGGTGAGGGGGATTTGGTATCGGGGGCGCAGATTTCTGTGGGTTTGAGAACGCTCCGCCCTCAACGAAGTAAGAAAACAAAACCCCCTCACCCTGACCCTCTCCCGCCGGGAGAGGGGACACGGCTTCCGTGTCCAAAACATCTCTAAATGCTTGGACACGAGCAGAATCAATGCCATGCACAACGTCCACAAAATTAAACCGGACAGCCGTGGACTTGATCCGGGCATTCACTCTGACATTGTGCCTGGCATTCGCCATGGATCGCCGGGTCAAGCCCGTGGGTGACAAGGGAGATCGAATTTCTGCCTATGACCAATGGACTGCGCTACTTATCGCTGGCTCTGATGTCGGCTTTCGGATCGGAAACCTGTCGCCCAGTTGCGGCCATCGGTTAGGGCGTTTCTAGCCACAAGGAGACCAAAGAGGCGTTGCGTTGCGGGTGATGAAACGGCAAGTTTTTTGGCATCTATCGCGATCAGGGGTGGATTGATGGACCTTAGCGAAGCGGAAGTTCAAGTCTTGGCCTCGATATACAAGCTTGTAGAAGAAGGGGCGGTCGTGAACCGGCCGGCGATTGAAGCGCGCGGCGACGGTTATTGGGTTTTCAAGGAAGACTGGACCGGTGCTTTCCAGCGACTGGCACAAAAGGCGCTGATCTCGGGCGACGAAAGCGGCTACCGTCTGACCGGCGCTGGTCGACCTTTGGCCCGCAGCTACTACAGCGAACGCCCTGACATGTTCTGGTACTATTACCAAAAATTCTACCCCGCCGCGCGGTCGAGTGTGGCTCATTCAAAGCTGTGCGAACGTGTCTTCGGCGAGGACCTTTGCCAGGAGGGGCAGGCCGATATGGCCTCTCTCAAACACCTGATGGAGCTTCTGGACATCAAACCCGGCGAAAAGGTACTGGATCTCGGCTGCGGCGCAGGCATCATCGCGGAGTACGTTTCCGATCAGACCGGAGCATCGGTCGCTGGCCTCGACTACGCGGCTACGGCGATCGCTGAGGCCGCCTCCCGTACCAAACACAAGCGGGATAGGCTCAGCTTCAAGCAAGGTAATTTCAATGCGCTGGACTACCCGGAAGGATCTTTCGACGCCATCGTCTCCCTCGACACGCTCTATTGGGCATCCGATCTTGAGGCCACATTGTCCGCGCTCAAGCGCGCTCTAAAACCCGGCGGGCGGATCGGCATTTTCATGAACCACCATATCGGCGATGGCGACCCGCCGGATTTGCTTGCGGCTCAACACAGCCAACTGGCAAAGGCCATCGCAAAGGTTGGGCTGCCGCTCCAAACCTTCGACTACACGAAGGAAATTGGCGAGTTCTGGCGCCGGAACTTCGCGGCCGCAACGGAGTTGAAGAAGGAGTTTGAAGCAGAGGGCAATGGCTTCATTGCGGATAGCTTGATACGGGAGTCGAAGGAGGATTACCTCCCCGATGTCGAAGCGGGCAGGATCGCGCGCTACCTCTTTCTAATTCAATGCTAACCAATGCTGCTTCGGGTCATCTTTTACCCTCAGGGTTGCCGCCTCTGCGAGTCAGCTATCTGAGGTATTGCTGAAGGAATTCATTTGAAAGCCGACTCCCTGGCTCAATCGTCGGCTATAAACCCGAAACTGCACCGTGTGCAGTTCGTGGCCGCCAGGGGTAAGGTTAGCCGACTCCGGTAATCGGACGTTCGCGGGAAGAATTGCTATAGGAGCCTCAGCCGGGCTTATGAGCGGTCAAAGCCGCGTAAGCCATGTAGCCAAAGAACGACCCGGTTTCCGCGCGCCGCCGTCCTTCGGCCTTCAGAGCCTCTGCAAGCTCCGACCCAATCCGGCCCTGAGCCGAAAGAGCGTCCGCGCCACGATCTACCCAGCTCATCGTCAATCCAGGTGTGATTGTTTCGATCAAGCCATAGCTGCGTATCGGCTGCACCTTGAAACCCGCAGCTTGTGCAAGCGCCGACATTCGGCGGACGAGCCACTTGTCATTTACGAAGCCCTCAACAAACGCTCCCGTACAGGCCCCCAGCGGATCGTTCGGTCCGGTCTGGAGCGTTGTTGTTGCAAAATCTCCATCGCATAAGCCAAGGCTGCCACCGGGTTTTAGAACCCTAAAAGCTTCCGCCAGGATGGCTTCGGGCTCTGGGACATGTGTTAGTATTGTGTGCAGGATCACCACGTCAAAAGACCCATTATCAAATCGGAGCGCCTTGCCATTAGCTTCTTCGAACTCCATCCCGGCGATGCCGTCCGATAATTCACGCGCCTTGGCAAGAAGCACAGGAGACGGATCCACGCCCACAACCTTCACCACGTTTGGCCAACCCGCGACAACACGGCAAACCGGTCCCGTGCCACATCCGACCTCAAGAACTTCGGCGTTCTCGGGAAATGGGATTTGTGACAGATAGTCCCGTAGCATTTCCTGCTGAGATGGGATGGCGGCTCTCGTTTCCAAAACCTTCGCTACGACCTCAAGCATGTCTTTCGGAACGGATGTGATGTTCGCAAAAACGTCTGGCATATGGGCCTCCTCATCCCATGCAGCTGGAGTAAAGAAAGAGTAGGCCGGACCTCGGTATTCCCTGAATCAATTTCGAGTGAGTGCCAAGAAAGAGCGGGATGTCCGTTCTGGATCATCTTTCCCCGTCCACGCCGTGACCTGCGAACAGACATAGTCACGCGCGACCGCGCGCGAATGAGTCCATGACTTGGCCGGAACGCGAACCGGCCGGGCGGTTTCCCACCCGGCCGGCCGGTAGGTTCAAGTCGAAGTCCGAAGGACTTGGCGCTTAGGCCGCCTTGCCTTCCAGGACCTTGCGCTTGGTAGGCTCAACCGCTTCGATCTTGATGCTGCGGGGCTTCTTCGCCTCGGGGATCTCGCGCACCAGATCGACGTAGAGCTGCCCGTTCTCGAGCTTCGCGCCGGTCACCTTGATGTGGTCGGCCAGGTCGAAGCGCCGCTCGAAGCCCCGGGTCGCGATGCCGCGATAGAGGTACTTCACGTTCTCCTCGGCCTTGTCCTTCTTGCCGGAAACAATGAGGCTGTTCTCCTTGACCGTGATGTCGAGGTCGTCCTCGCCGAAGCCGGCAACGGCCATGACGATGCGGTAATCGTCTTCGCCGATCTTTTCGATGTTGTAAGGTGGGTAACTCAGCGCGCCTTCGTCGACCCGGGTCGCGGAATCGAGCAGGTTCATCATCCGGTCGAAGCCGACCGTGGCACGCAGAAGGGGAGTGAGGTCGTTGCTACGCATAGCCATATCCTCCAGTGAGCAACATGGTTAACGGCAGGGCCCACCACCATGGTCGAGCCCTCTATGCCTGTCGCCGTCCGGGACCCAAGTTCGCGGCATCCCCGGCGACATCTTCGATATAGTGATCTCTTGGCGCCCTTCAAGATGGTGCCGTGCGCTGGAGCCGTGAAAACAAAAGGTCTCTAATAATTTGATTTCCAACGAGAAAAAACCGGCAGGGGTGGCCTCGAGAGGATGCTTCGGAACCAACCAAATATTAAGCGGGCGGGCCTAGGATTAACCAACGGAAAGGCCGGGCTGCCGCCCAGGCCCCCGCTCTAGCTTGGCCGAAGGCGCTTGTGACCGATCCCGAACCCACCGTTGCGTATTTCGACAATACCTTTGAGGAGGCGCTCGCGCTCGCCCGCGAGGCCCGCAACTACATCGTCTATCGGGACGGCGCGGAGGTTACCAACCTGGATCCCGCCGAGCGCCTCGTGGTTTCCTGCGAATCCATGAGGGTGACCGCCAGGGTCGGGCAAATCGTGGCCTGGCTTCTGGTGCAGAAGGCCGTTCACGCCGGGGAGCTGACCCGCGATCAGGCGGCCGAAGCGCCCTACAGGCTGTCCGGCCAGAAGGTCTGCGCCGTGAGCGATCTGGTCGCCGACGAGAAGATCCCCCTGCGCCTGGCGGAGCTTCTGGAGCGCAGCCACAGCCTCTATACCCGGGTCGAACGCCTGGACGCCCTGCTGGATTCCTCCACCCCGAACTAGTGTGGTGGAACTTAGATTAGTGGCATTAAGTTCCCCCGTTATCCCGGACGCGACTTTCCTCCAAACCTTTGGTTTGGTAAGGAAAGTCAGTGATCCGGGATCCATCGCGCCGTCGTTCAGGCGTCGGGCAGGTGGATACATGGATCCCGGATCGTAAGGCTCACCTCCCGAAAATCGGGCGATTTTCGGGCTCGCCCCCGATCCAGTCGGGGGCAGGCTCTAACGTCCGGGATGACGAGGATCTGAGTATTGACGCCAATGCGCGTAAAAAAGGGCACCCGCCGCGCGGATGCCCTGGTATCGCATATGGGGCCCGGTCTCAGCCGGGCTAGATTCGCCGGTGGGGCCTCAGGTCTTCAGGCCCAGGCCTTGAAAGCGCTTCTTGAACTTCGCGACCTGACCGCCGGTATCGACCAAGCGGTGCTCGCCGGTCCAGGCCGGGTGGGTCTTGGGATCGATGTCCAGGCGCAGGCTGGCGCCCGCCTCGCCATAGGTGGAGCGGGTCTTGTATTCGGTCCCGTCGGTCATCACCACGGTGATCTCGTGGTAGTCGGGATGGATGTCTTTCTTCATCGGCTGGGTACTCCTCGAAGGGCGGCTGTATAGCCGAGCCACCGGGCCAGCGCAAGGGGACGAGAGGGCCGCCGGCCCGGTTGTGAGCCTGCCGCGATTGGGCTAGGGATAACCCATGATCGGGACCCAAGAAAAGAGGCGGCGGTAGTGGCGCGCGGCGAAGGCAGCGCTACGCAGGCGGTCCGGGGGACCGATCGGCCCAGCAGCCGCAACCTGAACCAATTGCGCCAGGTCTGGGGCTTCGTGCAGCCCTATCGGGCCCAGGTCGCGGCGGCCGGGGTCGCGCTGACGGTCGCGGCGGCCACGGTGCTGGGCATGGGCATGGGGCTGCGGCGCCTCGTGGACGAGGGCTTCGCCAGCGGCAACGCCGAGCTTCTGGACCAGGCGGTCCTGGTCCTTATCGGCGTGGTTTTGCTGCTCGCCGCCTCCAGCTATGCCCGTTTCTACTTGGTCTCCTGGTTGGGCGAGCGGGTCGTGGGCGACATCCGCCGCGCGGTCTATGCCCGGGTCATCGCCCTGTCGCCGGCCTATTTCGAGGTCACCCGGACCGGGGAGATCCTCTCGCGCCTGACCACCGACACCAGCATCCTGCAGTTGGTGATCGGCACCTCGGCCTCCTTCGCGCTGCGCAATACCTTGTTGCTGATCGGCGGGCTGGCGCTCCTGGTCGTGACCAGCGCCAAGCTGACCGGGCTGGTGGTCCTGGTGGTGCCCCTGGTCCTGGTGCCGATCCTGGTATTCGGGCGCAAGGTGCGGGCGCTCAGCCGGGCCAGCCAGGACCGGATTGCCGATGTCGGCGCCTATGCCGAGGAATCCCTTGGCGCGATTCGCACGGTCCAGGCCTTCGGGCACGAGGCGATCGACCGGGAACGTTTCGGCGCCCGGACCGAATCCGCCTTTGCCACAGCGGTCCGGCGGATCAGTGCGCGGGCCATGCTGACCTCGATCGTCATCGTTTTTGTGTTCGGTGCCGTCGCCATCATTTTGTGGATCGGCGGCCACGATGTGCTGGATGGGCGGATCAGCGCCGGGGAGTTGTCCGCCTTCGTTTTCTATGCCGTGGTGGTGGCCAGCGCGGCCGGGGCGATCAGCGAGGTGATCGGCGACCTGCAGCGCGCCGCCGGCGCCACCGAGCGATTGATGGAGCTGCTGGCGACCGAGACCGAGATCGCCGCCCCGGACCAGCCACTGGCCTTGCCCCAACCGGCACGCGGCGAGGTGGCCTTCGAGAATTTGGCGTTTCGGTATCCGGCCCGGCCCGATGTCTCGGCCCTGGAGAACCTGAATTTCCAAGTGGCGCCGGGCGAGAAGATCGCCATCGTCGGTCCTTCGGGCGCCGGCAAGACCACGGTGTTTCAACTTTTGCTGCGTTTTTACGACCCCCAGGGCGGTCGCGTCCTGCTCGACGGGGTCGATCTGCGCGCGGCCGATCCGGGCGAGGTGCGGGCGCGCATCAGCCTGGTGCCGCAGGAGCCGGTGGTGTTCTCCGCCGACGCCTGGGAGAACATCCGCTATGGGCGGCCGGAGGCGAGCGACGAGGACGTCCGCGAGGCCGCCCAGGCCGCGGCCGCTTTGGAGTTTCTGGAGGCATTGCCTGAGGGCTTGAACACCTTCCTGGGCGAGAAGGGCGTGCGCCTGTCGGGCGGGCAGCGCCAGCGCCTGGCCATAGCCCGCGCCATCCTGCGCGACCCCGCCGTGCTGCTGCTCGACGAGGCGACCAGCGCCCTGGACGCGGAAAGCGAGCGCGCCGTGCAGCAGGCCCTCGACCGTCTCATGGCCGGGCGCACCACCCTGGTGATTGCGCACCGCCTGGCGACCGTGCTCAAGGCCGATCGCATTTTGGTCTTGGACCGGGGCCGCATTGTCGAGACCGGCACCCACGCGGAGCTCACCGCCCGCGGCGGGCTCTACGCCCGCCTCGCCGCCTTGCAGTTCGACGAAGGTGTGGCCACGGCGGCACGGGCCGCGGTGGCGGGCAGCGATTAGGTTCCCGAAATCTCGAGTCTAATCGCCGCCGGCGCGGCTTTCCGGTTCGTCGCTGGTGGCGGGCGCGGTTTCGGCTATGTCTTCACTGACGGCGAAGGAATGGCCACTGCCGTAGTATTTTAAGGCAACTGGCATGTTCGGCTCATGGGTGAGGGTTTGCGTCGTTACCTGGCCGTCCTCCCAGGTTGCCGTGATGGTCAAGGTCCCGTCCAAATCGGCCAGGTCCGGATCCGCGCCGAGGCCGCTCACGCGAATGGTCTTGTCCGATTCCATGACCGTCTTGCCGGCCCCGTTGGTGACACGGATCTGGGAAATGCCCGGCGGCGGCGGTGGACCCAGACTTAGATAGAGAGGACTGGAGAGGGAATCCAAATCGACCAGCATCTGTTGCACTTGCGCGCAGCCGCTCAAGGCGACCGACGCCATGATTCCGACCAGAGATGCCTTCAGGGTTCCGATGAACGGTCTCATCTCATTCTCCCAAGATCGCTGTGCGAGGGGCGAGCCCCTTCAAATAAGGGGTTCTGAAGGCCAACGCGGCGGCCGCACAGGGTTTGGCTTGATTTGGCGATTATAGTATTTTGATTTTCTTAACAGAATCTGTCGGACGACGCAGTGAAACGGAAAGGCGAGGCGATGCAGAAACGGCAACTCGGTAAGGACGGCCCTAAGGTCAGCGCCATCGGTTTGGGATGCTGGAGCTTCGCCGGCGCCTATGGGCCGACCGATGTGCAGGAAAGCCATGCCACGCTGACCAAGGCGCTGGACCTCGGCATCGATTTCCTGGACACGGCGAACGTCTATGGCGCCGGTGTGTCGGAGCAGGTGATCGGCGCTTTCATCAAAGACCATCCGGGCCGTTTCAAGATCGCGACCAAGGCCGGCATCCGGCGCCATCCCGAAACCAACGAGCGCGGATTCGACAACTCGCCGGAGCATTTGCGCGCGGCGCTTGAAAAGTCACTGAAGCACCTCGGCCTCGATCATGTGGAGCTTTATTACATTCACCGGCGCGAACAAGCGCGCCCCATCGAGGATGTGATGGAAACCCTGGTGCGCTTCAAGGACGAGGGCAAGATCGGCGGCATCGGCTTTTCCGAAATCGCGCCCCATTCGCTGCGCCGTGCCTGTGCCGTGCATCCGGTCATGGCGGTGCAAAGTGAGTATTCCTTGTGGTCGCGATTTCCCGAACTGGGGATGATTCGGGCCTGCAAAGATTTGGGCGTGGCCTTCGTGCCCTTTTCGCCCTTGGGTCGCGGCGTCTTCGCGGCCAAGGCGCCCGATCCGACAACATTTGCCAAGGGCGACTTCCGCAAGAACTCCCCGCGCTTTTTGGAGCCCAACTTCAGCGCCAACATGAAAGCGCTCGAACCCTTCAAGGTCTTCGCCGCCGCCAAGGGCCCCACACCGGCGGCCCTCGCCATGGCCTGGGTGCTGACCCGCGGCGATCACCTGATCCCGATCCCCGGCACCCGTAGTGTCGCCCACCTGGAAGACGACGCCGCCGGCGCGGCGCTCACGCTCACGCCCGAAGACCTGGCCGAGATCGACCGCCTGTTACCGCCCGGCTTCGCCCACGGCGACCGCTACTCGACCAAGCAATGGGAAGGCGCGGAACGGTATTGTTGAGGGGGTGCGGGCAGGAGGCGCAAGCGATCTGGGGAGGGGTAGAGAGTGCCGCGAGGGAATCGGGTGTCCAAGTCCGCGCGCGTGAGTCGCGGCGTTCTGATTGCCTACGCCCTCGCCGCGCTTGCGACGGTTTTCTGGTCGGGCAACTGGGTCTTGGGACGTGCCGTTCGCGCCGATGTTCCGCCTTTGGGGTTGAATTTTTGGCGCTGGACCATGGCGGCCGCGG
The DNA here is from genome assembly GCA_029261965.1 of Polyangiaceae bacterium. Taxonomy (GTDB): domain Bacteria; phylum Myxococcota_A; class Polyangia; order Polyangiales; family Polyangiaceae; genus JAJDAH01. The sequence continues at coordinate 703 of JAJDAH010000134.1, read as the reverse complement.
TTCTCTTGCCCTTTGCGATTTCCCAGGCGCGCCGCGAATGGCCCATTGTCCGGACCCACTGGAAAATCGTGTTGGCTCTGGGCGCCACCGGCACCGCGCTTTTTCACTCGATGATCTATGTCGGTCTTCGCGCCACCGAGGCCATTAACGCGCTGCTCCTCAATTCGACGGCTCCGCTCATCGTCGTGGTTCTGTCGTGGGTCGCGTTTCGCGATACCATCACGCGGCGCCAGGTCCTCGGTATATCCGTTTCCCTTATCGGTGCTTTGATCCTGGTTTCGCGCGGCGATGTGACCGCCCTGGCGGCGCTTCGCTTTAATTCGGGCGATCTCTGGGTCCTGGTCGCTCTCTTGGTTTGGGGCGTCTATTCGATCTTGTTGAAGCGCCGCCCGGTTGACCTGGGAGGCCTATCGCTGTTGTTCTACATGAGCGTCATTGGCGTCGCGCTCATGCTGCCCGTCTACCTGTGGGAAGAATCGACGGGCGCGGGCATGAACCTGGATATCCCGACAATCGCCAGTGTCGCCTACACCGGCGTCTTCGCCTCCGTTGTCGCATACCTTTGCTACAACGCGGCGATCGCCAGGATTGGCCCGAACACGACTTCCTTCTTCTTGCACCTCATGCCGGTCTTCGGGGCAGTTTCGGCGATCATTTTCCTGGGCGAGAGTGTCCACCTGTACCACCTCGCGGGCTTCGCGGT
>JAJDAH010000133.1 GCA_029261965.1 Polyangiaceae bacterium | reverse complement strand
GCGCGGCTGAGCAGCAGCAGACTAGCTGCGAGCACGAGTCCGCAGACGCTCTTACTAGTTGCTGCAGGCACAGCCACCGCCTGCAGGTTTGCCGTTCCCTCCGGCGGCTCCCTCTCGCGTGGCGTGGAAGCCATGCCGCGTCTTTTGTTCGATCGGGTCGTCCGCCGCCGGCATCGAAGGATGCGCGAGGTGCTGCCGTCGGTTCTGCGGAACCACCGCGCACCCGACACTGGCTACGAGGACGAGAAGCGTTGCAGTCGCCATCGACAACCCGGGCCGCGGCTTTCTAGCGGTGCTGGGCGCTGGACTCATCGGATATCGGGCGGAAGATAACTAGAATGTAGCTACGCTGTCACGCACGGGGGCGTTTCACTGGGCGCGCATCCATTGCGCCCGTATGCTCGCCCGGCCGTGTCACGCCCCGAACCGATCCGAAATGCGCTCACCGACGTACTCGGTGTCGACTACCCCATCGTTCAAGCCCCAATGGGCTGGATTGCGCGAGCACAGCTGGCCTCGGCAGTTTCGAACGCCGGGGGCTTAGGCATCATCGAGACATCCTCCGGCGAGCTCGATGCCGTGCGGGCGGAGATCGTGAAGATGCGCGACCTTACCGACAAGCCTTTTGGTGTCAACATCGCGCAGATGTTCGTGACTGATCCGAACATCGTCGAGTTCGTGGTGGATCAAGGGGTAAAGTTCGTCACGACTTCGGCGGGGAACCCACAGAAGTACACCTTCACTCTCAAGAGCGCCGGTCTGACGGTGTTTCACGTCGTGCCGACTCTTCGAGCCGCACTCAAGGCCATCGAAGCCGGCGTCGATGGTCTCGTCGTCGAGGGCGGCGAGGGCGGGGGCTTCAAGAACCCCAGGGACGTCGCCACGATGGTGTTGTTGCCGCTCGTTTGCTCGAAAGTCGGCGTGCCGGTCATCGCGGCGGGCGGGATCACCGACGGCCGAGGCATGGCAGCGGCGTTCGCTCTGGGCGCTCAGGGCGTGCAGATGGGCACGAGGATGGTTTCCGCGGCAGAGTCCCCCGTGCACGCCAACTTCAAGCGCGCCATTTGTGAAGCGGCTGAAACCGAAACCGTCTTCCTGAATCGACACCACCGGCCCGGCCTGCGCGCCCTCAGAACCGAGCGAACCAGTCGCCTCGAGACGCAAAAAGAAGTCGGGTTCGATGAATTCGCCGGGATTCAGAAGCTGTACTTCGGCGGAGACATGGAGGCCTCGATCGCGCTGTCGGGACAGGTCGCCGGCAGAATCGAGGACGTCGTTCCGGTCGAGAAAATCCTCCACGACACGGTGGCCGAGTTTCGTTCGGTCGTTTCAGGATTGAGCGCGTACCGAGTCTCGTGATCCGTCAGCGACGGCGGCGTCCGCCGGCTGCGCGGGCGGGAGGTCTTTTGCTGCGAGACTTGGCTTTCGAATCCCTCTTCGACTTCGGACCGCTCGGCGGTGGGACGTCTCCCTGAAGTTTTCGAATGTCGTCACGCAGCCGTGCCGCCTTCTCGAACTCGAGATTCTCCGCTGCGGTGAACATCTCCTGGCGTAGAGCCTCGAGGCGATCGGTGATGTCGACGTCGTTCGCGGGGTCGTCGACCGCACTCTTTCCCTTGGGTACTGCGTAGTAGTCGGTGGTTCCGCTGGTCGGGCTGATGTCGAGAATGGCTCGCTGGATCGTTTCTGGCGTGATGCCGTGCTTCTCGTTGAATGCCTTTTGCAGCTCGCGTCGACGATTGGTTTCGCCGATGGCATGTTTCATCGCGTCCGTGTGCCGGTCGGCGTACATGTAAACTTCGCCGTTCGAGTTTCTGGCCGCGCGACCGATCGTCTGGATCAGCGAGCGTGCGCTGCGCAGGAAACCTTCTTTATCCGCATCGAGAATGGCAACGAGGCTCACTTCGGGCAGGTCGAGCCCTTCGCGCAACAAGTTGATTCCGACGAGCACGTCGTACTCTCCGGCGCGGAGATCGCGGAGTAGCTCGATGCGGTCGAGGGTCTCGACGTCGGAGTGCAAGTACCTCACGCGAATGCCGAGCTCGGCGTAGTACTCGGTCAGGTCTTCGGCCATACGCTTGGTCAGAGTGGTGACCAGCACCCGCTCGCTGCGCGCGACGCGTTTTCGAATCTCTTCGAGCAAGTCGTCGACTTGGCCGCCGACCGGTCGGACCGAGACCACCGGATCCATCAGCCCGGTGGGTCGGATGACCTGCTGGACCACATTCTCGCCACTCTTCTCGATCTCGTAGTCCCCAGGAGTTGCCGACACGAAGATGGTGTTCTTCATGTACTGCGTGAACTCGTCGAACTTCAGCGGACGATTGTCCAGGGCGCTCGGCAGGCGGAAGCCGTAGTCGACGAGCGTTTCCTTGCGCGAGCGGTCCCCCCGGTACATCGCGCCGATCTGCGACACGGTCTGGTGCGACTCGTCGATGATGAGTAGGAAATCGTCGGGGAAGTAGTTGATGAGCGTGGGCGGAGGCTCGCCGGGTGTCCTCTTCGACAAATGTCGCGAGTAGTTCTCGATACCTTGGACGAACCCCATCTGTTCGAGCATCTCGAGGTCGTACAGGGTGCGTTGTTCGAGGCGCTGTTTCTCGAGGAAACGACCTTCGTTGTCGTAGAAGTCGATGCGAGTGCGAAGTTCGTCGCGAATTGCTTCGATCGCGTTGGCGAGCTGCTCGTGCGGTGTGACGTAGTGCGAACCCGGGTAAACCGAGTAGCGCTCGAGCTGGCCGAGCACCTTTCCGCGCACCGGGTCGACTTCACTGATGGCTTCGACTTCGTCGCCGAAAAACTCGACGCGAATGGCGACCGAGTCTTCGTAGGCGGGAAATATCTCGACGATGTCTCCGCGAACACGGAACGTTCCGCGATGAAAGTCGACGTCGTTGCGCTCGTACTGAATGTCGACGAGGCGCCGGAGCAAGTTGTCGCGGCGAAGGTTCTCTCCGCGAGCAATTTCGATGAGCAGACCATGGTACGACTCGGCGGAACCGATGCCGTAGATGCAGCTCACACTCGCGACGATGATGACGTCTTCTCTCGACAGCAGAGAATGGGTCGCGGCGTGTCGCATGCGATCGATCTGATCGTTGATGATCGCGTCCTTCTCGATGAACGTGTCGGTGCCGGGGATGTACGCTTCGGGCTGGTAGTAGTCGTAGTAGCTGACGAAGTAGTTGACCGCGTTCTCCGGGAACAGATCGCGCATTTCCCCGTAGAGCTGAGCCGCTAGCGTCTTGTTCGGCGCAATGATGAGCGTCGGCCGCTGAAGCGCCTGGATCACGTTCGCGACCGTGAAGGTCTTGCCGCTCCCGGTGATGCCGAGAAGCGTCTGAAACGGGCGGCCTTGTTGAAGACCGTGTACCAGGGACTCGATCGCAGCGGGCTGATCACCCTTTGGTTCGAAGTCGCTGCGAAGTTTGAATTTTCGAGCCACGTATGAACATCGCATCTTTCTTCAAGAGCGGCGCTCTTTCAAGGGACAGCCGAGAGTGACTCGTCACTCGTCTCTCCTTCAGGGGAAACATGCCTTCAGGGAAACATGCCTTCAAGGAAACATGCCTTCAAGGAAACATGCCGACTTCCGGCAGCCCCAGCGCATCCGGCCACCCCATGCCGACGTTGAGTGCTTGGATCGCTTGTGCTGAGGCTCCTCGCGAGAGGTTGTCGATGGCGCAGATGGCGATGACTCGCCCGGCGCGATCGTCGATTTCGTAGGAGACGTGAGCGCGTGCCGAGCCGCGTACCCACAGCGTATCGGGTGAGCGCCCAGCATCGAGCACGGTCACGGGTGCTCCCGCGTAGAGCTTTCTGGCGGCTTCCCGACATCGCTCGGCAGTCAGCCCCTCGATCGGTGCCGCGTAAGCCGTCGTCAGGATCCCACGTGTCATGGGCACGAGGTGAGGCGTGAAGACGATGCTGAGCGCGGTCTTGCCGACTAGGGAGAGCTCCTGCTCGATTTCGGGTCCGTGCCGATGTTGTCCGGCCACTTTGTACGCGCGTACGCCTTCGGCGGCTTCGGCGTAGTGGGTGCTCGGGCTCGGTTTTCGCCCGGCGCCGCTCACGCCGCTCTTGCTGTCCACGATGATCCCGCGCGGCTCGATGAGGTCACCGGCGAGCAGTGGGGCAAGCGGAAGGATGGCGCTGGTAGGATAGCACCCCGGTGAGGCGATGATCTTTGCGTCCGGCAGCTCCGCGCGGTGAAGCTCGGGTAGTCCGTAGACGGCTTTTTCCAGCAACTCGGGGCGCGGGTGCTCGCCGTACCATTCGGTGTAGACAGCGACGTCGCGAAAGCGAAAGTCCGCGGAAAGATCGATGACCCGTGTGCCCGTGTCGAAGATCGCGGCTACCGCAGCAGCGCTCGCCGCATGGGGTAGGGCGCAAAAAACCGCGTCCGCCTGGTCGGCGAGGTCGGCGGCCTTCGCCGGATCGAACTCGGACAGCACCAGATCGCCTGTCCCAGCGATGCCGGCGGTGCTCGGCACGGCGTCAGAGAGCCGCTGGCCCGCACGCTCCTTCGCCCCGACCCAGGTGAGCTCGAGCTTCGGATGGGTGTGGATCAGGCGAACGAGCTCGGCGCCCGTGTACCCGGCGGCTCCGACGATAGCGACGCGCATGCGCGACGAATCAGCGTTTGGAGTACTGGAATCGCTTCCGGGCGCCCGGCTGGCCGTACTTCTTGCGCTCTTTCTTTCGAGAGTCGCGAGTCAGGTAGCCCGCGCGCTTCAGCGTCTTGCGTCGTTCGGGATCCTCGATGATGAGTGCCCGCGCGATGCCATGCCTCAACGCCTCGGCTTGGGCGCTCTTGCCTCCGCCGCGAACCGTCGCCACGACGTCGTAGTTGTCGGCGGACTCGAGCAACACGAGCGCCTGCCGCGTGATCATCTTCGAGGTCTCCCGGTCGAAGTATTCTTCAACGGGTTCCCCGTTGACCGATAGGCCGCCAGCGCCGCTGGCGAGCCATACGCGGGCTATGGCCCTCTTGCGTCGGCCGGTGGCGTATGTCCCTTCAGGCATTCTTCCTCGTCATCAGGGCATCGGCTGCGGCTGTTGGGCCGCATGAGGATGCTCGGCAGTCGGGTAGATCTTGAGCTTGGCCAGCATCTTCCGACCGAGCGTGTTCTTTGGCAGCATTCCCCGTACTGCCGCTCGTAGCGGCGCATCCGGGTGTTTTTCGAGCAACTCTCGGTAGCTGCGCCCCTTCAGGCCACCTGGGTGGCCGCTGTACGCGTAGTACATCTTGTCTTCGGTCTTCTTGCCCGTGACCCTCACCATTTTGGCGTTGATCACGATCACGAAGTCCCCGGTGTCGGTGTGGGGTGTGAAGATCGGCTTGTGTTTTCCGCGCAGCACGTGAGCGATGCGGCTCGCCACTCGTCCGAGCGATTGCCCCTTGGCGTCCACGACCCACCACTTTCGGGTGGGGAGCGTTTCGGCGGGTTTGGCGGTGAAAGTCTTCACGGTTTCTCGGCACTTCGGGCCACTCGGCCCATGGGCGGCAACCCCCAAAATAGGGCGCATCTACTAGCCGTTAGCCCTGGTCGAGTCAAGCCGTGGGGCAGCAGGCGCCCGCTGCTTTTCCAAGATCTTGGCCGAAGTACGCCTCACCGCGAAAAAACGACTCTTCGGGCACGGTCATTCCCCGAGCCGCGGCTCCGAGTATACTGCTTTGCTCGATGCACCCGACAGGCAACGTTCGCGTCGTCGAGCGGCTTGCTGCCAAGGGGCTCCTAACGCCCGAGCAGCAAGAGGCGGTGCTGAATCACCATCAGCGCGTCGGTGGCCGCATCGAGGAGGCGCTGCTCGACACCAACTCGATCGACGAGCCGGCCCTGCTCAAATTTCTGGCAGGGCTTCACGAGACGCGTTTCGTGTCGACGGACAAACTCTCGAAAGCCGACATCGACAAGCACACTCTCGAAAAGGTGCCGAAGAAGATCGCCGAACGCGACAGCATCTTCCCGGTGCTCTTCGACGCCAAGAACGACATTCTGAGCGTTGTCACGCCAGACCCCGACAACGCTGCGGCGCTGCACGAGGTCCAGCTCGCATCGGGCGCGAAGAAGGTCAACGCGTTCATCGCCCGGCCTCTGAGCGTCCGGGCCGCAATCAACAAGGCCTACAACGGCGACATTCACGCCTTCGCGGTGCTTGACCGCTCTGCGCACGAGCAGTTCACCGCGATGCTCGACGTCTACGAGCGCAACCTCGTCAGCGAAGAGACGATGACCACGGCGCTCGCCGCGGACGAACGCGTCTCCGGGCGTGAACGCACGCTCGACTCCTCGGACTTGTCCGGCAAGACGGGCGCCGGCACCGGCGGAGGCGGAGTCACCGGGGACAGCTATCTCGAGACGCTCAACGTCCTCATCAGTCTCATCGAGAACTCGCGGCCCGACCTCCGCGGTCATTCGTCGCACGTTGCCCGTCTGATGAAGAAGATCGCCGAACGCATCGGAGTACCGGCGGTGGAAAACGCCGCCTACGTCATCGCGGCGTACATTCACGACCTCGGGAAAATGGGCGCCTATCACCTCACGGCGCTCAACGTCGCCGAATACGAGGGGCACCGAACCCAGGCGGCAAAGTTAGCCAAAGCACCGCTCCGGCTCATGGAGTCCGTGGAGCTGCCCCGAACGACGAAGCAAACCGTCGAGAGCATGTATGAGCGCTTCGACGGTCAGGGCGTTCCCAACGCGACTCGCGGCAAGGACATTCCTCTCGGCGCACGCCTGCTCGCGATCGCAGATACCTACGCTGACCTCACCCAGAACCCGAGAAACCCGTATCGCAAGACCCTTCGGCCTCTACAAGCCTGTGAGGTGCTCGCTCGGTACAAAGAAAAGATCTTCGATCCGAACCTAGTCGACCTCTTCAAGATCACGATGACCGGGGACGACCTCAAGGCTCGTCTGCTAGCGAATCGCCACCTAGCGCTGCTTGTCGACCCGGATCCAGAAGAGACCACGGTGCTCGAGCTCAGGATGGTAGAGCAAGGATTCGAAGTTCAGATCGCGCGCAGTACCGATGCGGCGATCAAGCGCCTTCAACAAGGGGACATCGAGGTCGTCATCAGCGAGCTGGACGTACAGCCACAAGACGGCTTTGCGCTCTTGAGCGAGGCTCGTAAGTTCCCATGGGGGGAAAAGCTACCCTGGATTTTCCTGACGAACCGCGGGGGAAAGGCCGAGGCCCAGCGCGCGTTCGAGCTCAACGCTTCGGATTTCATGACCAAGCCTGTCGCCGCGGACGTCCTGGTTACCAAGACGCGCCAAATCATCGAACGCTCGGCGACGCAGACCGGGCCGCGAGGCGTGAGCGGGTCCCTTTCCGAGATGTCGCTGCCCGACATCGTCCAGGTGCTCTGGCACGGCCGCAAAACCGGAGCCCTCAAGATCCGTAGTCCGCGCGGCGACGCCGGTGAGATTCACTTCGTCGAAGGCGCGATCTTCAACGCTTTATTCAGCAACATGCGTGGGGAAGAAGCGTTTTACGGGATGCTCGCGTTGGCCGAGGGCGAGTTCAACGTCGATCCAAACTTCAAGGCGCCGCAACAGGTGATTCAGGCCAGTCCAGAGGCGCTGCTTCTGGAGGGAATGCGGCGCGTCGACGAGGCGGGCGCTGGGGGTTAGGCGCGGATATCGCGAAGTGGTACCCTCTGAGGGGAGCGCCCGTTGGTAGACAAACCGCCACCGCCGCCCCTGCAGGGCTTCAATAACAATGTGAAGCACCGCGGGCGGATCTTCCACATTCAAACGGAAGATTCCGGGGTCAAGCACCCTCACGTCATCACCCACCTGTTTGCCGACGGCGGCCGGATCATCAAGAGCAACAAGACGAACTACGCCGAGCACGTCGGCCAGGCCGACATGGCAATCGTGGTCCGCAAGCTGATGAAGGACCAGCACAAGGCGATGTTCATCTCGCTCCGGGGAGGCGAGTTCGACGCTCCGATAGAAGAGGTGTGCGGAGCGCATCCGGAAGCCCTCAAGCGCCCCGCGACGCGGGGCTCCGTCGCGGCGATGAGCGCGGCGAATCCGTCGGCTCTGGGCATGGCCGCCGTTGCTCCGAAAGAAGTCGTGGCCCGCCCGGCAGCCACACCGGCGAGCACCAAGGAAACCGTTCGCGAGGCCGCCGTCGCGCGCAAGCCCGAGATCACCGTCACCGAGCCAGCGAGCTCCCGCAAGATTTCGAACCCGAACCTGAAGCGGGTCGCCAATCCGGCGACCAACTCCCTACTCGGCGGCGAGATTGATTTCGACTCGATCGAACGGGCCGCGAAAGAGGCTGCCAGTCGCGAGTCCATTCCCGACGTCGAGCAGCGGGCGCCGCTCGACTCCGAGCCCCCGGGCAACCGCTATGCCGAAGCGAAGCCCTCTTCCATTTTCGAGGAGGAACCTCAGAGCCGCTCGCTCTTCGACGAGGAGGGCATCAGCGAAAAGTCGCTCGACGAGGTCATCCTCAGCTACCTCGCCGAGGACCTCGAGCCCACCCCTCAAGATCGCGAATAGGGCCACTGCTCGCCGCGGGCTTGCGGAGCCCAAAACCTCGTGGCAGTTTCGCCGCCACCCCGGTGCGGTAGCCAAGTGGTTAGGCAATGGTTTGCAAAACCATCACACGTCGGTTCGAATCCGATCCGCACCTCTGTTTTCTTGCTGGTTTGGTGATCGCCGAAATTCTCTGGGGCAATGCTGGGGCAATGGGACCCGCCAGAGGGGTCTGATCCCGAGCTGGCGCCGGGGGCTGGGCGGCACAAAGCAGCCAGTGCCTGGGCGATGGCCTCGACCGGACTCAGCTCCGGGATGGCGAAGTTGAGCGGCGAGAGCGTGCCCAGATCCAGCTCAGCAAACGTCCGGCTCATCCGCTTGTACTTCGAGATCATCGCGGAGGAACGATGCCCGGTCCGATCGGCAATCCACGATTCTGAGCGCCCATGCGCGAGGCTCGTCGTGACGAACAAACCGCGCAGGTCGTGCACGCGGACTCGCAAGCGGTGGTCGGTCGTCTCGAACAACTCGGGGCGGCGGGTCTTCACCCCAGCTAGCTCCAGGTGGCGTCGAAACAACTTGGCGAGATGCGCCGACTGAATGGGTCGACCGTCCTGGTCCGTGAATAGGAGGTCGTCGAGCCCCGCGCCGGAGCGGCACAGCTCGACGTAGGTCCGCAGGGCGTGGGCCACGAAGGGGTCGAGCGCCCACGCGCGTGGGTCGTCGGTCTTGTTCCGGTCGAGGCGCACCGCACCCAGATCGAGGTCCACGTCGCGGATGCGGAGAGTGGCCGCCTCGGCCTCCCTCATGCCCTCTCGTGCGAGGAAGCCCCAAAACACCCGGTACTGCAACGGTACTGCCCCACATGCGAGTAGCGCCCGGTCATCTTCTGGGTACAGGTGGGCCAGCGCTTTGACCTGCTTGGATTTCGGGACGAATCCTTCGGGAATCGGTGAGCGCTCGATGAGACGCAGCGGGTAGACGGCCATCTGGAATACGCGACCCATCGTGCGCGCGATGTTTCGGCGGGTCGCAGACGTGAGATGATTCGGGAGTTGCCGCATGACCTCTTCACAGTTGTCGAGCTGGATGCGGTCCATGGGGAGGTCGCCGATAACGGGGTATACGTGGTTTGCTAGGCGGCTTGCGTCGGTGTCGGATGTCCGCTTCGTCTTGATTTGGTCCGGGTGCTTGCGCGCCAGTCCCCCGCTCGTCCAGGCTTCGCCGATTTTCTTGTAGGTCGGACAAGTTGGGACTTCAGGTACCGCCTCCAGGAGACCGCCCACCAACTCGTTTGCGAGTGTGACTGCGTTGGTCAGTCCACGCGGAGATGCTGCGGCGATTTCCTCCAACGTCTTCATGCCGACCGCGGGGTCGACGTTCGCTTTCGCCATGCGCTTCGCGATC
>JAJDAH010000132.1 GCA_029261965.1 Polyangiaceae bacterium | reverse complement strand
GGCGAGCTGCGTCCGCCCTATTGGGGACCCCATGGACTTCCGGGTCGCCGCCGCCCCGCTTTGGGGGGCGGGGCCCGGCCGCGCAACTAGAGGCTCCGCCAGAGCCTTCTTCTTGCTCTTGCCGTCTGCCTTTTCGCGCGCTTTTGCCCGTTCGAGCTTGCGTGACTGCTTTGCCACTGCCCGGCGCTATAGCGCCCAGCACTGGCCGCGCCAAGGGCCAGCGACTCGACGACGTTCGATATCAGGCCGATCGGCTGGTGGATGCCGGCGTGTCGTCGGGAGCGATACTTTTTACTTGGGCGCCCACTGGGATGATTTCGTCAGCGATGCTGTCCACCGGCGCCTCCGGCATCGACTCGAACCGGAAATGCATGAACAGGCTCTGTGTGACCGAAAGAGCCGGCACCGCCAAGAGCGCTCCCCACAACCCGAAAAAGTGCTCTCCGACGATGAGCGAGAAGACGACCAAGACGGGGTGAACCTTCGCGGCGACGCCGATGATCTTCGGGTTGAGCAGATTGGCTTCGATCTGGTGAATCCCCACGATCCACAAGAGCACCCACAGCGCGGTCCAGATGTCTTGGGTCAACCCCACCAGCACTGCGGGAATCGTACTGAGAATCGAACCGAAGATCGGAATGATGCTCATCACCGCGGCGATGAGCGCGAGGATCGGCCAGTACTTCAGCCCGAACAGCCAGAATCCAATGGCACTCAGAACACCGTTGACGAGACAAATGACGAGTTGCCCTCGCACCACACCAGCCAAGCCGCGGTCCATGCGGCTGATCAAACGATCGAAGCTCGGCCTGGCTCCCACCGGGGGTAGCGATCTAAAAAAAGCGAGGATCGACTCGCGGGTATGCATCAGATACCCAGCCACCATCAAAATCATGAACGTGAAGAAAACGCCGCGGGTCACCCGGCTCACGACGACCTGACCGAACCGCACCAGCTCGAGGAAGTTGCGCTTCATGAACGTGATGGTGCCGTTGATCGCGTCACCCACCAGCCCCGACACCTGGAACTTCTCGTTCTCGGTGACGGGTTCGATCGTCCATCGCCGCTCACCGTCTTGGATGATCGTAGCGCCTGAGCCGAGCTCGACCGCGTAAGAACCGTCTTCTTGAGGCTTGATCTCGAAGGCCGGTCTGGGCTCCTTGGGCGGCGGCGCAGTACTTTCGACCTTCGAGATCAGGCCTTGCACCCGCGACTCGACCTGCGGCCCGTAGCGGACGGCGAGCGAGCGTGCGAGCGCTGGCGTGTCCCGACTGAGATTTACGGTTTCGTCGTAAACGCGGGGCGCAATGGCGGCGATGCCCACGTAGAGAATCGAGAAAGTGACCGCGTAGACGAGCAGAATGGCCAGGGAGCGGGGCAGCCGGATCTTCTCGCAAGCCGCCACGAGCGGCGTGAGCACGTAGGCGATGATCCCCGCCAGCACGAAGGGCAAGAGCACCTCGCGCGTGAGCAGCGCAAACAACACGACCAGGCTGCCGCTGATGGCGAGGAACGCGATTCGCGACCTCGTCCACCCGGAGGCACCGGTACCAGAGCGGCCGCTACCCAAGGTCACGACCGCCGCCTACTTGCTGGCTCGAAAGCGCAGCTACTCTTTCGATGATTCGCCCTCAGACTCACTGGCGTCGCCCTCAGGTGCCGCTGCAACCTCCGGTGCGGCTGCAACCTCCGGTGCGGCTGCGGCCTCCGGTGCGGCTGCGGGTTCCGGCGCGGGGGCGGCCTCGGCCTCCGGTGCGGCTGCCGCCTCTGGCGCAGCTTCAGCGGGTGCATCGGGTTCCGGCGCGGGGGCGGCCTCGGGCGTTCCCATGGCCTGAAGCTTGTCGCCGAGCTTCTCCTTGAGCAAATCGCCCAAAGTAGCGGTGTTGCCGCCCATCGGCGGTGGCGGTTTCATCGGCGCTTCCGGCGTGCGCTGGCCGATCTCACGCATGGTCATCGTGAGCCGGCGGTCGACCATGTCGACGTTGGAAACCTCGGCTTTGACCTTGTCCCCGGGGTTGAGTGGCTGCTCGTCGGGGATCTCTCCGCGAGGAATCAACGCTTCGATGCCCGTCTTGATCCGCACGAAAGTGCCGTACTCCACCGAGGTCAGCACCTCGCATTCGTCCACCACCGTGCCCGGCGTGTACTTCTCGGCAATCTCTCCCCAGGGATCGTCCCACAGCTGCTTGACCCCGAGGCTGACCTTCTTCTCATCGTGGTTGATGGAGAGAATGATCGCCTCGACGTCGTCGCCCTTCTGGTTGAGGTCGGACGGACTGTTGACCTTGACGGTCCACGAGAGGTCCGTCTTGTGGACCATGCCGTCGACGCCGTCCTCGATACCGACGAAGACGCCGTAGTCGGTGATCGAGCGAACCTTGCCGCCGACCTTGTCACCTGGCTTGTACTTGTCAGTGAACATCGTCCACGGATCGGGCTCGAGCTGCTTGATGCCGAGGCTGATGCGCTTGGCTCTCGAATCGACCTCGAGCACCTGACACTCGACCTCTTCGCCGCCTTCTAGCACCTTCGAGGGGTGCTTGACCTTCTTGGTCCAGCTCATCTCGCTGACGTGAATGAGGCCTTCGACACCCGGCTCCAGCTCGATGAACGCACCATAGTCCGTGATGCTCATCACCTTGCCGCTGACCTTCTTGCCGATGATGTAGACCTCCTCGGCGTGGTTCCACGGGTCTTCCTGGGTCTGCTTCAGCCCGAGACTCACTCTCTCGGTCTCGGGGTTGTACTTGAGCACCTTGACCGTGACGTTGTCGCCGACCTTGAACACCTCGCTCGGGTGATTCACACGGCCCCAGGACATGTCCGTGATGTGGAGCAGGCCGTCGATGCCGCCGAGGTCGACGAACGCGCCGTACTCGGTGAGGTTCTTGATGGTGCCTTCGAGGACTTGACCCTCTTCGAGATTCTGGAGGGTCTTCTCCTTCATGGCGTCGCGCTCCTTCTCGAGGAGCACACGCCTGGAGAGCACGATGTTGCCGCGCTTCTTGTTGAACTTGATGACCTTGAACTCGTACGTCTGCCCAATCAGCTTCTCGAGATTTCGAATCGGTCGGAGATCCACCTGAGAACCGGGTAGGAACGCCTTCACTCCGCCGCGGATGGTGACCGAAAGGCCACCCTTCACGCGTTGGCTGATGGTGCCTTCGATGATCTCGTCGTTTTCGCACGCGGCCGAGATCTCGTCCCAGACCTTCATCTTGTCGGCCTTCTCCTTCGACAAGGAGATGAGACCGTCGTCGGTTTCCCGACTCTCGATGTAAACGTCGACCGTATCTCCGCGGGAGATGGCGGACTTTCCGTAGGCGTCGGCGAACTCGCCGATCGAGATCACACCTTCACTCTTGCCGCCGATATCCACGACCACCGAATCGCGATTCACCTGCACGATGGTGCCGTTCACGATCTGACCCTCCCCTCCAACTTCGACGGCGCTCGGAGAGGCCGCCTCGAACATCGCGGCGAAGCTCTCGCCTGCGTCGTTAGGGGTCGTCTGCGTATCGGTCATGGATGTAGAAGCCCTTCCTGTTTCACCCGTTGCGGACGCTCGGGGGGCCGCGGGGATCGTGCGGAAAAAACGAGCCCGTATCGCCCCCAGCCCGCGCCGGGACGCGCTCAGGTAGCGCACAGGCTGCTTCGCGTCAACGTCAGGGGGGAAGGCAAATTCCCCGGTCTTGGGGTCAGGAGCGCCTCAGGGGACGGCACCGGACGACTGGATCAGCCGCGCGAGGCTCTCGGCCCCTCGCCCCATGGCCTCCTGAGACCATGGAAAAGTCACGCGGGCACGCCGATCGTCCAGTGGTTTTACCGTTGCCCCTTCGATCGCGGCCCGTTCTCCCGCGAAATCAGCCCCCGGCGTGAGCCGGCTCGCCGTGGCGATGGTGGACAAGATGGCTTCGGTGCTCTGCTTGACCTGTTGGGGGTCTCCCCCGGATCTGAGCTCGACATCCACGACAATGACGGGCGGGTTGCTCAGCTCGAGTCGGCCATGCACCCGCTCGATGTTGCCGAGCTGCCGCACCCCGGATGAGAAAATGGCCAGCGGGTTGCGCGAGTAGGGTCGGACCAGAGCGCCGTCGAGGCCGAAGCCCCCCGGACCCTCGAGCTCCACGCCAAGCCGCTCGTGGGCCTTTCCGGGCGAACGCGCCTCCTCGAGCAGACCGGCGGAGGAGGCGACGAGCAAGACGCCATCCTCGGCATGACCGACCGAAAGTCCGGCTACGGATAACGTGCCGTCCTTCAAATCGGCGGTGACGCCGTCCTCGCGGAGAACCTCGGCCAACACCGGCACGAGCTCGGCGCCCTGGAACCGCCCTCCGATGACGATGACCCACTCGGACCAGCTCTGTCCTCGAGCCACGACGAATTCACGCAGCTCACGCGACAGCACGACGCCGGTTTTCGCTTCGATGCGCTCGAGCCGCGTGGCCGCCCCGGCTTTGGCGCGATGCTCCAGAAGAGGAAGCAAGTGCTCGCGCACGGGCGAGTAGAGAACGATTTTCTCGACATCGACGCGCGCCGCGAGCTGCGCCGATTCCGGCACGTGAAGCGCCGCGACTCGATCGTATTTCAAATACTTGAAGTACCCGAAAGCACCGACCCCTCCGGCCAGCACGATGAGGCCGAAAAATATTCCGGCGACCGCACCGCACGAGAGCCCTCGTCGTTTCTTGTTCGCCGTCATGGTTCAGCAGACTTTCCGAGAAGCTTGGAGAAGACTGCCAGCTCCGCGTCGTTCAGGCGAAGCGTGGCGACGGCCGTCGCGTCGCTGACCGAAACTTTCACGCGAGTCGCCAGAAGTCGGGCGATCGGCCCTCCGGCTTGGTAGCGCTGCAGAAGATCGCGAGTCAGATCCGCCAACGCCTCGGCGTCGGCGGCGACCCCGAACAGCGCCTCCACCTCGACATCGAGACCGCTCGCGTCGAGATCGGCCGAGCCGCGTAGCTTCCTACCCTGCGCCAGCAAAGCCGCGAGACGCGGCACGCGCCCCGCGGTCACGTTGGCGATTGTCGGCAAGCGCACTTCGACCGCCACCGCGCCGCGATCCGGCGGATCGACGTGGGGATCGCCTCTTTGGAGCTCAATCGACCGTTCCACGCTGTCGATTTCGGCCTCCGAGCAGACGACGACCAGATCCGTAGAGCGAAAATACACCCGCGCAGGCGCGGAGCGTTTGGGCGCCTCCCGATCCAGTCGGCGCCAATCCCCACCCAGGTCTACGGGCGGGCCCCAGGGCGCGGCGCCCGCATAATGACGCGGCCGGATGTCGGAGAAGGCGCCGCGTAGGACGACGACATTATCCGTGGGCGCGAAGTCCGGCCCTGGTCGGAACGCCAGCCACACCGTATCGGCTCGATCGAGCGCGTCGTAGAGCAAGCGTTCGCCGGGCGGGTCATCGGATGCGAGCTGCATGCGAGCGCGTACCGAGTCCATGATTTGCTCGCCAAGCCGAGCTCGGATCCGCCCGATGTCGATACGAATGACCGCATCGAGATCTCCGGGAATCGTATCCGCGGGTCGATAGACTTGGGGAGCTGGCGGCGGCGGCCGGCGCTCGCGAGCACACGCCACCATGCCGATGACCGCAAACATTGCAACCCAACTCACACGCGCCATGCCGGTCAACCGCCTGCTGGTCGCTGCATCGCTTCGGCGACCTCCCGAACCCTCCGCACCATTCGATCGACCACGCCCTCGATCGACAGCTCCGAGCTGTCGACGAGCTCCGCATCCGGCGGCTGCACCAACGGAGCGGCTGCCCGCGAGCTGTCCCGCTCGTCTCTCTCTTTCACCTCGCGTTCAATTTGTTCGCGGTCGGCCGGTTCGCCTCTCCCGCGAAGCTCGTCGAACCGCCTTCCCGCTCGGACGCCGACGCTCGCGGTGAGAAAAAACTTCACTTCGGCGTCGGGGAAAACGACCGATCCTATGTCTCGGCCCTCCAAGACGACCCCACCGTCACGACCGGCGGCGCGCTGCATTTCGAGCAACGCGTCGCGCACGGCGGGGACAGCGCTCACCTTGCTCGCTCCTTGGCCAACGTCCTGGGCGCGAATGGCTCGCGACACGTCCCGAGCGTCGAGCCAAACGCTGACGCCGCCATCGGACAGCGGACGGAGCTCGATCGCCCCACGCTCTGCGAGATCGGCGGCAATTCGGCCGACCGCTTCGGAATCGTCCCAAGAGGCGTCGGCCTGTTTCGCAGCGAGCGCCACCGAGCGGTAGAGAGCTCCAGTATCGACGAGCGTATAACCGAGCCGAACGGCGACGCGCCGCGAGACGGTGCTCTTGCCTGCGCCGGCGGGCCCATCGATGGCCACCACGGGGCGCGCTCGCTCAGCCGTCATCGCTGCGGCCCCGGGCATTCGAGAGCGGCTCGCCCGCAGCGCCTCACGACCGCACCTCGATCTCGGCACCGAGTGCCCGCAGCGTACCCACGAAGCGAGGAAAGCTCGTGGCGATGACGTCTGCCCCCGTGATCGTTGTCTCTCCGTCCGCCACTAGACCGAGCACGGCGGCGGTCATGGCGATTCGATGGTCGTGGGCCGCATCGATTCGGCACGCCGTCAGGGGGCGATCGGGGCGACCCTCGACCACCAGCGCCGCTTCGTGTTCTTCCACTTCGACGCCGAACGACCGCAACACGGAAGCCATCGTGGCGACCCGGTCGCTTTCTTTCACACGCAGCTCACCGATGTCCAGAAACGCCGATTGCCCGCGGGCCCGGGCGCCGAGCGCGCAGGCGATCGGGATCTCGTCGATGGCGCGCACCACGAGCTCCCCCGCGATCGTCGCGCCGGCGAGCTCGGCGTGACGTCCCGTGACCTCACCAAACGGCTCTCCGAGCGCATCGCCCTGGGGCTGGATGTCCGTCTGGCCCCCAAAATGCCGGATCGCTTCGAGGATCCCCGCGCGCGTCGGATTGAGTCCCGTAGCGCGAGTCGTCACCGCGCTCCCCTCGACGAGCTGTGCGGCGACGAGAAGAAACGCGGCCGCCGAGAGATCCCCAGGGAGATCGACGTCGAAGCGCCGGATCGCCTTCGGATCGGCCGGCGGGTGGAGTCGTACGATGGGCCCGGCCGACTCGATGGGCATCGACAGCGCCGACATCATTCGCTCGGTGTGGTCGCGAGAAACGACGGGCTCCTGCACCGAGGTGGGGCCGGAGGCGAACAAGCCGGAAAACAACAGAGCACTCTTCACCTGGGCGCTCGCGATTGGACTCTCGTAGTCCAGCGGAGCGAGCCGTTCGCCCTCCGCCAACGCGCCGACTCTGAGCGGCGCGGTGATGTCTCCGGAGCGCGTCGGGTGTGGCTCGCCTTCCAACACCCCGCCGCGCGACCGCAGAGGTTTGGCCACTCGGAGCATCGGTCGCTTGGACAGCGAAGCATCCCCCACCAACGTCGACTCGAAGTGCTGGCCGGCGAGCACACCGCACAAGAGCCGCATCGTGGTGCCCGAGTTGCCGCAATCGAGCGCTCCCAAAGACCCCCGCAGGCCGTCGAGGCCCACACCGGAGCATCGAAGGACGTTCTCTCCGACCTGTTCGATCTCGACACCGAGCGAGCGAAAAGCGTTGACCGTCGCGACGTTGTCTTCCCCACCGGAAAAGCGGCGGAGCTCACAGTCG
The DNA here is from genome assembly GCA_029261965.1 of Polyangiaceae bacterium. Lineage (GTDB taxonomy): Bacteria > Myxococcota_A > Polyangia > Polyangiales > Polyangiaceae > JAJDAH01. The sequence continues at coordinate 26,956 of JAJDAH010000132.1, read as the reverse complement.
CCGGCAGACAACGCGGCGAAGATCACCGCGCGATGCCCGATGCTCTTGTCGCTCGGCAGCGGGACGCTTCCGACGAGTGGTTTTCGTGCGGGCCGAACGACGACGGACGTCACTGCGGAGGCGCCGGCGGAAGGGGCGGAACGGCTGTCGGGGGGCCGGCGGGAACGGCGATCGGACCTTCCGCAGCCTTCTTGGCGAGATATTCGAGAAGGGTGGCGACGCCCGCGCCCTCGATGGTGGCCGAGATGTTGACGTCACTGGCGTGCGGCACGGCTTGGAGAGTCCTCACGGGCTGCGCGAGACCAACCAGAGCCGCCAAAAATCCCCATTGAGAAATCGTCTTGTGCATTCGGAGCAGCGACGCCGCGCCCGCCGTGGCCGCGTCCGCGGACGCGGAGGTCAGCGTTCCCGTCGCGTGAATGCCAGGCGGCTGGAACGTTCCCACGATCTGCATCTTCTGCACGCCCTCGAGAAAGGGCAGCTCGTCGGTATTCGGTCCGAGGAGTGGGTTCCCGGTGAAGTCCGCACCGGCGTACAGCGGTGCAGTTTGTTTCGACGCAAACTCGTCCCACCATGGCGGGATCGCCCTTTTTACCCGTCCCTCCTCGATGCGGTCGAGCACCCGACGAATCGCCGTTTCGTTGCCCAGAATGACGGTGCGTTTCGTGATCACCACGAACCCCACGTTTCGAGACAGATACATCGTGCGACCGGCGTACTTTTGCTTGACGAGTGGGGCGCCGAGCGGAGTCTGAGTCGTTCCGTCGGCGGCGTCCTCGATCGCCTTCGGGTTGAACGTCCCGGTGGCAATCGCCACGGCGTCGGCGCCCTGCATCGAATAGAAGCCAATGAGGACCTTTTGCAAATCCCGCTGAGGATCGAACCCCGCCCCGGCGGGAATTGGCGCGCGAGTGCGCAGAAGAGCGAGGAGTTGCTGACCGAACTGCGATTGGAAGAGCTGTGGGCCATTCAGCGCCGCAAGACCAATGACACCGCTCGGCAAAAGCGCCGTGGGATCGCGATCGATGTCTTCTTCGTTGAGGCTCATGCCGTCGACGGTCTTGACGATGACTTCGTTCTTCTTCGAACACGACAAAGGCACGGCTAGGGTCGCCACCACCGCGACGACGCGAAGCCAGCCTTTCACGACAACACCCCCGGAAGAGTTTCGAGCAGCCGATCGTTCTCTTTTGGTGTGCCGACGGTAATCCGAACGCTCGTCGGCCCAACGACGCGCACGATGACGCCCTTTTTCAGCAAAGCATCGTAGATCTGCCCGGCAGGGCGACCCAAGTCGGCGTAGACGAAGTTCGCCTGGCTCGGCGCTACGGCCAGCCCGAGGGGCGGCAACTCGGCGAGCAGGCGCCGTCGCTCCGCCCCGTTCATCTCCACGCTTCGGTGCACGTGCTGTTCGTCCCCGAGGGCGGCCAGCGCTGCGGCCTGACCCACGATGTTGAGGTTGAACGGAGCGCGCACGCGGTCGAGATAACCGACTATCGTCGAGGGTGCCACGCCGTATCCGATGCGCATCGCCGCAAGCCCGTACACCTTCGAAAACGTACGCAGCACGACGAGGTGCTCTCGCAATCCGCGAAGCTCGAGGGAATCGGGGTAATCGTCCGCGTCCGCATACTGAATGTACGCTTCGTCCATCACGACGATCACGTGCTCGGGAGCTTCACGAAGCAGCTTCTCGACTGCCGCACGCCCAACGTGGGTGCCCGTCGGGTTGTTCGGGTTCGCGACGAACAGCAGGCGCGTCTCGGGCCTCACGGCTGCGAGCAACTTGTCGACGTCGTGAGTCAAGTCCGTGAGGGGCACCGCCGTGAACGGCACGCCGTGCGCCATCGAGCTCAGCTTGTAGACGACGAACGACGGATCGGCGAACACCACGTGGTGCTCGCCGGTCGTGAAGGTACGAATCAGCAGGTCGATGAGCTCGTTGGAACCGTTGCCGGCCACGATGTCGTTCATCTCGACGCCATGAAACTCCGCCAATCGCTCGCGGAACGTGTAGTACGCGGCGTCGGGGTAACGGTGGACTTCTCGAAGGACCGAACGCGCTGCCTCGATCGCCTTCGGACTCGGTCCAAGCGGGTTCTCGTTCGACGCTAACTTGATGGCGTCGGTGATGCCGAGCTCGCGCGCCAGCTCCTCTACCGGTTTGCCGGCAACGTAGGGCCGAAGCTCTTCGATCGTATCGGTAACCCAGCGACTCACGCGTGGAGCCTAGCTCGGGCGGCCGCGTCAGGAAAGGTCAGGACGTCGGGAACGATCCGAGAACCTTGAGGTATTTCGTGGATCTTTTGACGGCTTCCAGTGCGGTCACTACGGGGCGATCCGTGACGTGCCCGGTGACCTCGACGTAGAAGACGTAGTCCCAACCTTCGCCCTGCGCTGGACGTGACTGAAGCTTCTTGAGGTTGATGCCCCGCTCGGCGAAGTGCTTGAGCACGTCGAACAGCGCTCCGGGCGAATCGTCCACGCTGAACAACAGGCACGTCGTGTCCTTGCCCGAGCGGCTCGCGGGTCGGGCGCTCGCCACGCCGTAGCGGAACTGCAGGTCCGGTTCGTCGCCGATGTTCGCCTGGACGGGCTTCAGATCGACCAAGCGACCCGAAGTCTCCGGCACCACGGCAGCGCCGCCGTGGTCTTCCGACGCGAGCTGGGCGGCGACCAATGGCGATCGAACGTCGAGCACGGTCGCGCGCGGCAACTCGCTTCCCAAGAATCGCTCGCAAGCAGCATGCGCAATCGGCGTCGCGTAGACCTTGTCGATGTCCTTGGCGTTGCCCGTTCGGCACATGAGCGCGTAGGTCGCGGGCACGACCCGTTCCGCCACCAGTACGAGATCGGTTTGCGCGAGCGCCGTGATCGAGGGCTGCACGAGACCGTCCACCGATGACTCGAAAGGAAACACCGCGTACACGGCTCGTTCTCGCGCCACCTCGTCGAGCACGGCCGCCACCGTCGCCGACTCGGTGAACGGAGTCGTGCCCCCGAAGTATTCGCGTGCCACCTCGTGGCAGAACGACCCCTCGGGGCCGAGGTAGGCGACCCGGGCCGGCTGCTCGATCGCGCGCCCTTCGGCGCGCACCTGCCGAAAGATTGCTCTGACGCTGTCGATCGGCAGCTCACCTGACGAGGCCTCGGCGAGCGCCGACAACCAGTCCCGCTCGCCGGTGTCCACGACGCCGGACTCCCCCTCGAGCAGCGCGTGCACTTCCCGCGAAATCTTCGCTCGGGCCTCGAGCTGCTTCAAAATGCCGAGATCGATCTCGGTCGCCTTCTGACGCAGCTCGCTCAGCTCCCGCTTCTTGTCAGCCATGGCTCCCCGGGGTTCGAGGTGGAGAGCTTAGCGCAACGCTCCGAGCTCGTTAGGCGGAGGCTTCCTTTTTCTTCGCCGCAGGCTCGCTCTCGGTCTCTGTTTTCTTCGTCGTCGTGTCGTCGCTTTTCTTGCTGGTCGACTTCGAGTCCTTCGACTTCGAGTCGGCCGACGATTCGTCGCTGCCGCTGCTCGAGGCGTAGCCGTCCGCGTACCACCCCCCACCCTTCAGAATGAACCCTTGGCCGCCGGAAACCTGCCGACGCGCCCTGTTCTTCTTGCATCGGGGACACTTCTTGAGCGGCGCTTCGCTCATCTTTTGGTCTGCTTCCCATTCGTGGTTGCAGGCCGTGCACAGGTATTCGTAAGTCACAGCAGGGGTACTTTACTCGTTGCGCCCGTCTCCGACGTCAGCGTCGAGCGGCGCGGGGTCGACGACGCTTGCACCTGTGCGTCCCAAACCAGGCGCTGTCAACGGCGACCAGACTTGCGAAAGCACTCAAATAAGCAGGGAAAGCCCCCTGGAACGGTACGGCGACCCATGCCCCCCATGTCGAGGGCCCGCGCAGCATGGGAAACCGCGCAGAAGTTTTGTATTTTCAGCCTTGTTTAAGCCTGGCACGCAGTGTACCTATGGCAATGTACGGAGTGACAATACATCGCAATATATGACACGTTTTCGCGGACGGGGGTAGCGATCGCGAAGCGCAGCCGACGTCGTGACTGAGGACCTGAGCCCGTACACTTGGCGCATAGACACCACTGAATCGCCTGACCCCGCCTGAAGCTCATGCACATCAAGTCGCTCGAGATCACCGGCTTCAAGTCCTTCGTGGACCGGACGATGATCCACTTCGATCACGACATGATCGGTGTGATCGGCCCGAACGGGTGCGGAAAGTCGAACATCGTCGACGCCATTCGTTGGTGCATGGGCGAACAGAGCGCAAAGCACCTGCGCGGTCGACTGATGGAAGACGTGATCTTCAACGGGTCGGAATCCCGCGGGCCGATGAATCTGGCGGAGGTAACGGTCACCTTCGACAACAGCAACGTCGAGTACGCAAAAACTCTCCCGGAGGAGTACGCCGACTACCCGGAAATCGCCGTCACCAGGCGGCTCTTCCGCGACGGCACGAGCGGCTATCTCATCAACAAGACCCCTGTCCGCCTGCGAGACATCACCGAGTTGTTCCTGGGCACCGGCGTCGGGTCCAAGGCCTATTCGATCGTGGAACAGGGTCGCATCGGCCAAATCGTAACGGCTCGGCCGGAGCAACGACGGCTCTTCATCGAGGAAGCCGCGGGCGTCACCAAGTATCGCCAGCGCAAGAAACAAGCCGAACGCAAGATGGAGCTGACGCGCCAGAACTTGCTTCGCATCAGCGACATCGTCTCGGAGAAGGAACGTAATCGAAATTCGCTCAAGCGCCAGGTCGCCAAAGCCGAGCGCTACCTCAGGTACCGCGAAGAGCTCGACGAGCTCATGCTTCACGACTCTTCGCACCGGCTACTCGAGATGATCGTGCTCGAACGAGTCGAGAGCAAAGCTTTCGAGGCGGCCTCCGCCCGCGCAAAACAAGCGCGAACGACTGCTGCTGACTACGAAAGCACCCTCGACGAGGCCCGCGCCGAGGCCTCGCGCATCGAAGCTCGGTCTGAACAAGCGTCCCTGCGCGCCGCCCAGACCCAAAACGACGTCACCGTTCGACAAACGGAGATCAACCACAGCAAAGAAAAGCTAGGCACGCTGCGCGACCGCATGACGACGGCGGACGCCGAGCGGCAAGAGATCTCTCAGAAGCTGACGGGCCTCGACAGCGAGCTTCAGGAGCTCGATGCGCAGTCTCGCGAGCTTGGTAGCGACGAAGATGCACGAATTGCCGATGCCGACGCCGAGGACGCCGCGCTCGCCGCACTCGCCGAAGATCAACAAAAGGCCGAGGGCGAGGTGCAAGGGCTGCGTCAACAGGTCGCCGACCTCAGCACCCACGCAGCGACCGCCGAGGCACGCCTGACTGCGCTGGCCGATCGAGTCAACGATGCGCGCTCCCGTCGGGACCGCCTGGCCACCGAACGGGACTCGCTCGGCGGCGAGCTCGCCAACCTCGACGCGCGCCGGCACGCACTAGAAACGAGCGTCGCCGAGCTGGCCGAGGGCAAGGCCCTGACCGATGCGGAACGCGAGGCGCTGCATGTGGAGATCGAGCGCCTGCGCGCTCGCATGCTCGAAAGCGAGCGCGCGGTCGACGGCGCCAAGAACGAGCTCGGCCTCAAACGAAACCGCCTCGAGGCCCTCGAGGACCTGCACCGACGCCTCGACGGTGTGAATGCCGGCGTGCGGGCGCTCTTGTCCTCGTCCGATGACGCCATCGTCGGCTTGGTCGCCGACCGGGTCGAAGCCCCTGAAGAGCTCACTTACGCTCTTGCAGGACTTCTCGGAGACCGCCTTCAGTGCGTGATCGTCTCGGACCCGGGCCGCGGAATCGAGCTGCTCGACGGCTTGCGCAAGTCGGGGCGCGGTCGCGCCACCATCACGCCGGCCCGACCGCGATACGTGGCCGGTGCACACCGGGATGCGCTGCCGGATTTGGCCGAGGGGTTCCTGGCAGATCTGGTGCAGTACCGTCCGGAGGACGAAGGGCTCATCCGGAGCCTCATCGGCGACGCGGTCGTCACGACCACTTCGGCCGACGCCCTGGAGATCGTCGAAAAGAACCCGGGGGTGACGGCGGTCGCGCTCGACGGAACCGTCGCACGGCCTGATGGGCTGGTGAGCGGTGGCAGTGGTGACGACGTCGCCTCGGCAATGGTCGAGCACAAACGCGAGATGCACGCTCTCGGTGACGAAGTCGTAGAGCTCGAAACCCGCCTCGCCGATCTCGTGAGCGAGCACACGACTGTCCGCGCACGGATGACCGAAGTCGGAACCGCGCTCGACCGAGCCCGCGAAGGAGCTCACGAGGGCGAGCTGGCTCAGGTCACCGTGGACAAGGACCTCGCCCGCTCGAACAGCGACATCGAGCGGGCTCGGCAGCGTCGACAAGCGACCGAGGTAGAAGCCGCAGATCTCGAACGCATGCTCGCTCGGCTGCTCGAAGACGAAACCACCTCGCGTGCCGACCTCGACGATCTTCGCCTCCGACTCGAGCAGGTGCAGCAGACCCTCGCCAAGGCCGAAGAGAACGCCGCGTCTTGGAAAGAACGGGTGGCGGCTCAGGCCAAGCTCGTCACCGAGCGCAAAGTCCGACTGGCGCAGGTCAAAGAGCAGGCTGACGCCGCTCGCGGCGCCGCGGAACGTCTACGCGCGAACATTCAAGAGCTCAGGGATCGTTCGGGGCGCCTCGGCGACGACGTGCGCGAGGCCGCCGAAGCCTTCGGGCGAACCGCTGGAGAGCTGGTGGTCGCCGCCGAGGCCAAAACACTCGGCATCGCCGCGCAGAAAGACGCACAAAGGGAGAGTGAAGAAGCCCACGCCCTGCTGGAACAAGTGCGCAACTCCCTCGGCGTCAAGGAAGCAGAGCTACGCGAACTGCGCGACGAGCTCGAGACCCTCGACGCGGACGCGCGCACCCACGAGATGAAGCTCCAGGAGCTCGGCATCGAAAGAAGACACCTCATCGAAGGGGTACGCGAGAAGTTCCGCGGATTGGATTTGCGACGCGTCGTCGGGGACTACCACCGACGGCCAGCTCCCGACGAAGAGCACCGCCGGCGAATCACCGAGCTCACACGGCTCATCGACCGCATGGGTCCAACGAATCTCGACGCGCAGCGCGAGTTCGAAGAAGAGGACAAGGCCTACCAGGAGCTCAGCGCCCAACAGAAGGACGTCGAAGAGGCTCTGACCAACATCGAGAAGAGCATTCGCTACATGAACCGCGAATCGCGGAGGATGTTCCGTGAGGCCTTCACGGCGGTGAACGAGCTCTTCAAGCACACCTTCCAGCGCTTGTTCCGGGGTGGTCGGGCCGAGCTGGCGCTGACCGACCCCGAAGACGTGCTCGAAAGCGGCGTGGAGATCGTTGCCCAGCCGCCGGGCAAGAAGCTCGGCAACATCGAGCTCATGAGCGGCGGCGAGAAAGCGCTGACGGCCGCCGCCCTCATCTTCGCGATCTTCCGTCACCGTCCCTCGCCTTTCTGTGTGCTCGACGAGGTCGACGCGCCCCTCGACGAGGCCAACGTGGGGCGCTACGTCGAAATGATTCGGGAGATGACCGACCATTCCCAGTTCATCCTCATCACGCACGTGAAGAGGACCATGCAGTCCGTCGACGCCCTCTATGGCGTCACGATGCACGAGCCGGGCATCTCGCAACTCGTGAGTGTCAAAGTGAGTGACGAAGCGGGCACACGAAGCGAACGGCGGAGCGACGTCATGACGCGCAAGCGCCCAGCAACTGCGACGACGAGCACGGCCGACGAGACGGGCAAAACGTCGGGCGACTCACAAGTCGCCTGACGGGCTCGCCCCCTTCAGCGACTACGGCGACGCCTGCGAGCGCCGACGAGGCCTAGTCCCAACAGGGCAATGAGACCTGAGCTCTTCGGGGCCTGGGTCCCGGGAGTCGCGCAGCTGCACCCACCGGTGTCGCCGGAATCCGAGGCCGGTGCGCCAGCCGACCCGGCCATGCCCGAGCTCGTGCCGCCCGTCGCAGAAGCACCCGTCCCTCCGGTGCTCGTGCCGCCGCCCGTGCCGCCGGCTCCTCCGGTCGCGGCTCCGCCTGTGCCCGTCGCGCCGGTCCCACCCGTCGCCGCTCCGCCGGTTCCCGCTCCCGCCGAACCCGCGGCTCCTCCGGAAGCGGCGCCAGCGCTGCCCGCCGCCCCGCCTGCCGCACCGCCTGCCGCACCGCCTCCAGCTCCTGCCGCGCCGCTCGTGCCCGCTGCGCCGGAGCTGCCGCTCGTGCCGCCAGCACCACCTGGAGTGCCGCCCACGCCCGCCGCGCCGCCGACTCCGGCACCACCCACGCCCGCCGCGCCGCCGACTCCGGTACCACCCACGCCCGCCGCGCCGCCGACTCCGGCGCCGCCCACGCCCGCACCCGCACTCCCGGCCGCGCCACCGGTCCCTACACCGCCGGCTCCTGTGCCAGCAGCCCCCGCAACCCCGCCGGCGCCTGCACTGCCGGCCGCGCCACCCATACCGCCTGCCCCGCCAGATCCGGGCACGCTGCAGTCGTTGGGTTGACGGCGGGGCTCTTGGCTTTCGGGATGAAGCTCGAATTGTCCACCGTTTGGTCCGGTGGGGTTCGGGCACCAAGTGTTGATGTCGTCCTCGGCTCCGGGCGTGGCCGGCGGTGGACTCTCCGTCGCGGCCCGCACCATGCGCGGCGCCGTCCCACAGGCCGTCGTACCGCCGTAGATGATGTCGAGAAGCGGAAACCCACCCCCGAAGGATTGAATGATGTCCGTGCCGTTCTCGAGCCAGCCATTCGTGAGCGGTCCGTTGCTGTCCATGTTGACGTCACAACCGGCGTTGCCCGCGCAAATGACGACGTACCCGTCGCCAGGTATGGGGGTCGTCGCCAGCGGGATGACGGCATCGATACCGCAGCCGGGGCTTCCTTCGACGAGGTTGATGGCATCGAGACCACACGCGCCGAGAGTCGCGGGGATTGGACCGCCGGTGGCGGTGACCTGAAGCTCGATGAACTCCTCGTCGTCGGATCCTGGGTCGTTGTAGCTGAACTTCGTGAGCTCGACCGTGCACCCGGCGTTCCCAGCGATCTGAACCGCCGAAGACTTCCTGGAAACGTCGGGAGTCTCCGCGTCGTCGCTCGAACAAGCGAGCGGGGCGAGACCGACGAGCGGCAGGAGCAACGACAGGGCAGTGAGCTCATTCAGGTGAAGCTTCTTCATGACATCCTCGGCTAAGTGTTCATCGTGCTCGCGGCGCAACCCAAGAGCGCAAGCATGCCGAACGCCACCGCGCGGTCAAGGGCGCGGCGCCTCGTCGGCTAGTGTGCTGGACCAGGAGTCCACCACACTCTGGAAAGAACCGGGACACGGATCAGATCTGTGCCCTTGCCGTCGAAATTCGGCGGACTCGCCCCGGCGGGGCCGCCTAGTTTTTGCAAGCGATCACAGATCCAGGGGACTAGTGAAAGTCTCGAGAAGTGCTCGTGACGTCGCGTCCTGGAACGTCGAGACGGTCGAGCTTTTTCACGAGCAGATGAACTATGGCAACGGCATCTTTCGCTCCGAACTGGAAACCAAGATCCGTTTTCGGAACGGTGACCTGCCGCTCGACAGTTCCGCTCGCCATCATCAGCGTCGAGTGCCTCGCCGTCAGTCGAAACTCTTCGAAGATCCGGCGATACAGGATCAAGTTGGCGAAACCCGTTTCGTCCTCGAGCGTGATGAATACGACGCCGCTCGCTGTCCCCGGCTGTTGTCTCGACAAGACCATTCCAGCCATTTTCACTGGTTTGCCTTGTTCTACGCTCTGGAGCTCTTCCGCGGTGACCACCCCCATCTGTTTCATTTTCCCTCTCAAGTGACACATGGGGTGGTCGTCGACACTCAGCCCTTTCCGCCCGTAGTCGAGCAGGAGCTGCTCGCTCTTGCGAAGGGCCGGCAACTTTATCGTGGGCTCACGCACGTCGAGCCGTTCGAACAGTCCACCAACACGCGGTGCTCGGGCTTTCCACAGAGCGTGTCGACGTCCTGGCACGAGTTCCTCGAGCGCCCCGGCTTCGGCGAGCGCCTCGACTTGATCCTTGTGCAAGTGGGCACGCCGGATCAGATCCTCCAGCCCGGAAAACGATGACTCCGCACGAGCTCTCTCGATTTCACGCGCCGGAGCCTCGCCCAGGCCTTTGACCAACCGCAGCCCGAGTCGTATCGCGCGCTGAGCTCCGGGCAAGCGGCTGTCGATCCCACGGCTCGACGTCTTCTCCAGCGTGCAGTCCCAAAAGCTGTGCACGATGCTCACGTCACGCACCTCGACCCCGTGTTTCTGGGCGTCACGAAGCAGCGTCGAGACGGAGTAAAATCCCATCGGCTGCGAGTTGATGAGCGCGCAGGTGAAGTGCGCCGGGTAGTGCGCCTTGAGCCATGACGAGGAATAGACCAGCAGCGCAAACGACGCCGCGTGGGATTCGGGAAAACCGTAGTCGCCAAAACCCTTGATTTGCTCGAACAGAGCTTCCCCGAACTTCCGGCTGATGCCTTTGTTCGCGAACCCGTCCAACAGTCGATCGCGATGCCGCATCAGACGCCCATTTTTTTTCCACGCCGCCATGTCCCGGCGAAGTTGGTCGGCCTGTCCGCCGGAGTATCCAGCGCCGACGATCGAGATCTGCATCACCTGCTCTTGAAATAGCGGCACGCCCAAAGTGCGCTCCAGAATGGGCCACAGGTCGGGATGCGGCGAAGTGATGTGCTCTTCGCCGTTTCTTCGTCGCAAGAACGGATGCACCATGCCCCCCTGGATGGGGCCCGGCCGCACGATCGCCACCTCGATGACGAGGTCGTAGAACCGAGCCGGGCGCAGGCGCGGAAGCATCGACATCTGGGCGCGGCTCTCGATCTGAAATACGCCGATGGTGTCTGCTCGAGAGATCATCTCGTACACGGCTGACTCTTCCGCAGGAACGCGAGTGATCACATCGAGCGGATCGAAAGGCTCACTGGTCCCCGCCGACTTCACCGACTCCGTTGGCTTGTTCTGCAACCCTCCGCATTCGTGCACGAGCTCCAAGCTCTTGCGGATCGCCGTGAGCATGCCGAGCCCCAAGACGTCGACCTTGAAAAAACCAAGCACTTCCAGGTCATCCTTGTCCCAAGGGATGACCGTGCGATCTTCCCGACGAGCCGGCTCGACCGGCGCGACCTCGTTCAGAGGCGCGGCGCTCAGCACGAAGCCACCAACGTGAATCGACAAGTGCCGAGGAAACCCCTCGAGAGCACGGGCGAGCATCACCGTTTGCCGCAGTCGGGCATCCTCGATGTCGAAACCGTAGTCCTTCAGGCGCTTGTCGCTGACCTCCGCGCTGTCCCAGTGGGTGATACTGCCCGACAATCGATCGATCTGTTCGAGAGACAGGCCGAAAGTTTTTCCAGTTTCTCTGAGAGCGCTCTTGCCTCGATAGGAGATGATCTCGCTCACCATCGCCGCCCGATCACGACCGTAGCGAGCATAGATTTCTTGGATGACCTCTTCTCGGCGCTCGTGCTCGAAGTCAATGTCGATGTCTGGCGGCTCGGAACGCTCGGCGCTCATGAACCTCTCGAACAGGAGATTCGAACGCGCCGGATCGACAGCAGTAATGCCGAGAGCGTAACAAACGGCGCTGTTGGCGGCACTGCCACGACCTTGGCAAAGGATGCGCTTCTCCCGAGCAATTTCTACGATCTCGTGAGTGCTCAAGAAGTAGGGCGCCACCCCCAGCTTCGCGATGAGCGTGAGCTCTTTTTCGACCTGACGACGGACACTTTCTGAAGCGCCCTCGGGGTAGCGACGGCGCAACCCCTGCTCGGTGAGCTTTCTCAGCGTCCCGTCCGCGGTTTGACCCGCTTCGAGCTCGCAAGGAAACTGATACTCGAGCTCGCCGAGGTCGAAACGAAGCCTCTCCCCCACCTCCCCGGCTCGATCGACCCATCGTGGGTGCTCGGCGAAGATCTCGCGCATTTGCTTCTCAGAACGAAGATACGCCTCGGCGTTACCCGCTAGCGCCGTGCCGGCTCGATCGAGAGTGGTTCCTTCCCGGATGCAATGCACGACATCGGCCAGCGGCTTTCGGGAGCGATGATGAAAGAGCGGTCGAGCACTGGCGACGATGTCCAGGCCGAAGCGCCGCCAGTGGTGCATCGCTACGGCATTGCGCGCACCATCGTATCCATCACGATGACGGCTGACTCCGATGAAAGCGCGGTCGCCAAAAACGTCACGAACCCTGGCGAGCACTTCCCGGACTTCGCTTCGGCCGAGACTCCCGGCCCCTTCCTCTTTCCGATGGCTAGCAAGCACATCCACAGGAATGACGGCAACCAGCCCTCTCGAGTGCGCAGCGAGAAAGTCGAGCTCGAGTAAGCACTCCCCCTTGGGCAATCCTCCGTGGGAGAGTGTCAGCAGCTTGCAGAGGTTGGTATATCCCGCGTGATCCTCAGCGAGCAGACAGAGCACTGGCCGCTCTGGCTCACTCTTTTTTTTGCTCGAAGAGGCCTTCCACGCGCGGTCACGGGAGACGGATTCACCCGGATGGGCCAGAGTCAGCTCGGCACCCACCACGACGCGCTGGCCGGTTTCTTTCGACCGAGTGAACGCTCTCGCTGATCCGTAGAGGCCATCGCGATCACAAAGCGCGATGGCATCGAGATCGAGCTCGCTGGCGCGGTCGACCATTTCTTCTGGTTGGGACGCTCCGCGAAGAAATGAGAAGCAAGAGCGGCCGAGCAGCTCGGTAAACATGCCTGAACCGAAACAATCTCAGTCGGCTACGGCTTGCAGATACCGAGCGCCAGTTTCGCGGTCGACGTAGACGGTCGCCTCGAATCCATGGCGAGCGTCGGCTCCCGACGGCTCGCGACTCGAGTCAATTTCGAGCCAGAGACGAAGATAGTCGCGACTGAGTGGTTGTTTTTTCCACCACTCCACAGCATCGAGACGTCGGTCGAAGTCGACGCGAGCAATCGTATACAAACGATGCTCGACACTCACGGTTGCCCCCACGTGCAACGCGGCCTCCAACCGTACGGGGTGCGGCAAAAGCCTGGTGGGGGAATCCTCGGGCAGTGGCGCGGCCTTGCGGAGGCCTTTGGCCACTGTCTTCATCCGCTTCGAGCCTCGTGACGAGGTCGAACGGCTAGCGGAAGGCAAAGCTGGACTGAGAACGCTCTTCGCTTCTGGTCGATGGGTATCGACGATGCGAAAAATTCCGACATTCTCGCGACCGATGTCCGAAGTGAGCTCCGCGAGCAGAACCGGCAGATTTTCTGGATTACCGAGTCCGGCAGCTCCTCGGGACAGGTCGAGCTGCAACTGCAGCGCTCGTGTGATGCCGGGAGCTTCCAAGCGCAAGCTGACCGACGGTGCGGCGAGCTTCGTTCGTTCGAGCTTCGACGCGATGACTCGCCAGAGCTCGTCTTTTTGCCAGAGCGGTGAAGTTAGCTCGAAATGCAACCGCAACGATTCATCCGCCCCACGGAGCTTGGCTATCGAACGGTCGTACACGATGACGAGCTCGAGAGCCCGCACGGCCTCCCCCCTGCCCTCCAGCCGTGCACTCAGTCGTGCGACCAGGCCACGCAGCGCAAACAACAACGGTTGTGAGCCGTCCACCGGGTCTTCCCAGTTGGTTTCTTCGATGGGCACGACTGGAGGTTGGTAGGCAACCAGAGGAGCCGTGTCGTGTCCCTCGCAGAGGTCGAGCACGGCACTCGCGTTCTTGCCGAGGCGAGATGCTGCCGAAGCTCGAGGCAATCGGACGAGGTCACCGATGGCCTGAACTCCAAGACGCATGAGCCACGACACGCAGTCACGGTCGACGGGAAGTGCTGCAATCGGCAGCTGTGCCATGCGTTTTTTGCTCGATTGGCTCGGCACGATGGTGACGGCGGGATCTTCCGTGCCGCCCTCGGTGCGGCTCATGCCCACCCGGTGCGGCTCCGACCACCGGGCAAAGGCCTGAGCGAGACGAGGCCCCTTGGCCACCGACACCCTCACCATGTGTCCCATGCTGCGCACGCGCTCAGCGAGATCCGAAGCCAAGGCTTCTTCTCCTCCGGCAAGGTGAGCGGCACCGGTGATGTCGACCCACACCGTGTCCGGAGCCTCGATCGAAACGGTCGCTCCGAAAGCGAGCGCCATTTCAGCGATGCGGCCGAGAGCTTCACGGACCTCGCGGCGCGACACCTCTCGAACCACGAGCTTGGATACCAGTGCACAAGCTTCAGCAATGCTCTGGCCGGCGTGGACCCCGAAACGTCGAGCCGTCGAGTTCGCTGCGTCGAGCAACGTTACGGCGTTGGATTGTTCGGCAGAAGGCTCGTCGACGAGCACGACTCCGAGAGGTCGCTTCGGTTTACGCGTCTTGTCGGGAACCACCCGAGGGCCGCGATCTCGTTTTCTGCCCTTCCCAGGGCGAGCGTTCGCCAGTGAAGTTTGAGCAAGCTCGCAGAGCAAGTTCGGCAAAACGACGGCCACCACCCGCTGCTCGGTCGTCGATGATCCGTCGGTAGACACTTCTCAACCCCAGACTTGCCTTGGCGGCACGGCGCTGGAGGGCGACACCGCGCTCAGAAGGTCACGGGGTAGCGCATTCCGTTCGACCCAGGCGATCGCACGAGGAGAGCTGACTCGGCCATGTCGCTCTTTCGCTACGGTCACCGTCAACGTCTCTTTCGAGGTCCGGCGAAGCTCGAGGCGCATGGCCACGGGAAGAGGCAGCGGTCGTCGGGCTGCTTTGTCAGTGAGCAGAAGCACACTCGATTTCGATTTCTCGATGGAGAGTCCCAAACGCCGGACGACACGAGGCCAAGCTCCGAGATTCACGTCGAGTGACGCTCCCGGCACCCCCTTCGTGTCGATGACGACAACCGAGAAGACCCGAGATTCGACGACCTTGAGCGCCACCCGCGAAAGGGCTTCGAGCGAAGGTCGCACGACGAGCAAACGCTCGAGCTCGACACCTGCCGCCGCCACGCCGGGTCCGTAAAGTGTGCCCGACGGATCGATGAAGGCACACCACCCTGCACCAGTCGCCGCTCGAGCCCCCGCAGACGCCGAGGAAGCCGTCGTCGTTTCGAGAGCCGAACGTTGAGCGGTCCGACACGCGGCAAGCGCAATACTCGTCGCCACCGAGGTGGCCCCATCGACAGCCAGCTCGGTGACGGCTCCTCGAGGCAGTCCGTGGTCAGGCAGAACGGCTTCGAGACCCGGCACTCTCAGAGCATCGACCTCGTCCGACGCGGCGTGATCCGCAGGTAAAATCCTGCTTGAACCGCTGATGAGAGCGGTGGGGAGCTTCTCTAGGAGATGCGCCGGCAGTGCCATCTTTCACTGAACATAATACCAGGAACACTGAACACAAGCCACCTGGTTTGCTCCTGGCCCGGACAAACAATGTCAGGGCGCGCAAGTACGCGACGTCCCTGATCAAAGCGCCGCACCGCCCCACACCACCTGGGGCTCCGAGACCGGTCGCCGCCACTTTGCGCTATGAGAAAAGCGTGACCGCCCCGAGCCTGCCCTCGTCGCCCGAAAAAAAGCTCAGCGAGCTTCGGTCGCGGATCCGAGCAATGGGCTCGGTCCTCGTTTGTTATTCCGGCGGCATAGACAGTGCGTTCGTGCTGGCCGTCGCCAACGAAGAGCTCGGCCCGAAAGCGATCGGGATGACGGCGGTGAGCCCGAGCCTGCCCGTGAGCGAAAAGCTCGAAGCAACACGCATCGCCAGAAATCTCGGCGCCCGACACGAGCTCGTCGATTCGAACGAGATCGAGCGGGAGGACTATCGAAAAAACGGTGCCGACCGCTGCTTCCACTGCAAGACCGAGCTCTACGAGATCGCGAGCCTCAAGCGCGACGAGTGGGGCGTGGTCGAAGTGCTCAACGGGACCAATGTCGACGACCTCGGCGACTACCGACCCGGTCTCGAAGCGGCCAAACGTGCGAACGTCCGTAGCCCTTTGGTGGAGCTCGGCTTCTCCAAGTCCGACGTTCGAGCCGCTGCAAAGCTCATCGAAATGGAGATCTGGGACAAACCCGCGTCCGCCTGCCTCTCGAGCCGCATCCCCTATGGAAACGAAGTGACGCCGGAGCGTCTCGGGCAGATCGGTGGGTTCGAAGAGGAGCTCAAGTCGCTGGGGTTCCGACACGTGCGCGTTCGCTGGCACGACAAGGTCGCGCGCATCGAGGTGCCCACGGACTCACTCGCCAAGCTCGTCGAGCCCGGCGTCCGTGAGCGCATCGTCGAAGCCGGTCAGAAACACGGGTTCTTGTACGTGACGATGGATTTGGCCGGTTACCGAACCGGGTCACTCAACATGGCTCTCGGCAAGCGCCAACTGACGCTCGTGCAATGATGAGTCGATAGCTGCCGCTCACTGCGCCGGGAGGCAGAACGAAGCGTCGGTGAGCACGCCTTCGCTCATGGTGGCCGTCGTGACGACGAGGCTGCCGAGCTCGAACGGGCAACACTGCGCCTGGCGGTCACCCGCGCAGGTGTACTCTCCGACGCGAAGACCACGGTCCTTCCACGAGTTCGACTCGAAGGCGGTGATCTCGAGGCCGGCCGATCCAAGGTAGATGTCCGAAGGCGCCCCCGCCGCGCTGTCTTCGCCGGCGCGGTACACCGCGACGAGCTTGCCAGTGGCGGTCACCGTCGTGCCTTCGAGAGCCGACTTGGTGCTGGCGACGGTCTCGAGATCGGTCGATTCGAGCTCCGGCGGGCAGAGCGGGAGCTCACCGGGCAAGGCGCATTGCTCGACGACGGCGGAGGTGGCTCCGTCGTCGTCGAACAGGATGATGTGCGCTGGGACCGTGACGGCTTTGGTGCAGCCTAGAGCACCGAACAAACCCAAGATGGCCGCTCGCGGTCGAGTCAGCCGTGGGCGCGGTCGAGTCAGCCGTGAGGGCAGTCGAGCCAGCATCGGATGGTCAGTCCCGACGCTGGCGCGGAGGACCGCCAGTGCCGCCGCCGCCACCGCGGCGCCCGCGATCGCCGCCACCGCGACCGCCGCTACCGCCACGACCGCCACGACCACCGCCGCCGTGCCCGCCGCCGCTACCGCCCCGTCCGCCGCCACCGCCGTCGCTCGGCGGCCGCTCGCCTTCGGGGGGCGGAGGCAACAGGGCTCTCCGCGAAAGACGAATCTTTCCGTCGCGCTCGACACTCAGAACCTTGACCTCGATCTGCTCGCCTTCTGTCAGCACGTCCTCGACCCGCTCGACTCGACTGTGGGCGATCTCGGACACGTGGAGGAGAGCCTCGCAGTTCGGCAAGATCTCGACGAATGCGCCGAAGTCGACGATGCGCCGAATGGTGCCCTTGTAGGTCACGCCGACTTCGGGCTCCGCGGTCAAACCTTCGACGATCTCCAGGGCTTTCTTGACGGACTCGGAGTCGCTCGAAGCGATGTTCACGGTGCCGTCGTCCTCGACGTCGATTTGGGCTCCCGTCTGCTCGACGATGCCCTTGATGGTCTTGCCACCCGGTCCGATGATGATCCGGATCTGGTCCGGCTTGACCTTGACGCTCGTGATGCGAGGCGCCCAGCGGTTGAGCTCCTCACGCGGTGTCGGCAATACCTCGAGCATCTTGCCGAGAATGTGCGAGCGCCCCTCGCGCGCCTGCTCGAGCGCTCGCTCGAGAACCGCCCGCTCGAGACCGGCTATCTTGATGTCCATCTGGATGGCGGTGATGCCCTTCTCGCTGCCACAAACCTTGAAGTCCATGTCGCCGAGGTGGTCCTCGTCGCCCAAGATGTCGCTGAGGATAGCCACCTTGTCGCCGTCGGCGATGAGCCCCATCGCGATGCCCGCTACCGGTCCACGAATCGGCACGCCGCAATCCATCAGGCTCAGGATCCCGCCGCAAACCGACGCCATCGAGCTCGAGCCGTTCGACTCGAGCACTTCGCTCACGATGCGCACCGTGTACGGAAAGTCTTCCTTCGACGGCATCATCCGCGCGATCGCGCGCTCGGCGAGCGTGCCGTGGCCGATCTCCCGACGACCGGGTCCGCGCAGTGGCTTCGTCTCCCCCGTGCAGAAAGGTGGGAAGTTGTAGTGGAGCATGAAGCGCTTCCAGCTCTCGCCGGTGAGGGCGTCGAGCTTCTGCTCTTCTCGCGCCGTGCCGAGAGTCGTGGTGACGATGGCTTGGGTCTCGCCCCGTTGGAAAAGGCCCGAGCCATGGCAACGCGGCAAAAGACCGACCTCGCAAAGGATCGGGCGAATGGTGCTCGTGTCGCGTCCATCGATGCGCTTGCCGGTGTCGAGCACCATCTTTCGCACGACGACCGCCTTGCGGTGCTCGATCTCACCTTTGACCAGCTTCTCGACGTCGGCGAGCTTGTCCTCGCCGAGGCTCTCGGCGAGCTTGGCCATGACGTCCGCTTTGATCTCGCTGTAGGCGTCGTATCGAGCGTGTTTCTCTTTGATCACACACGCCTTGGCGAACGGAGCGTCGGCAATGTCCGCGATCGTTTTGGCGATGTCGGCGTCGAGCTCGGGAACCGAGAACTCACGCTTCGGCTTGCCGACGGCCTCTCGCATTTTCTGGATGAGTTGGATGACTGGCTGACCCTGCTCGTGGGCGAACATCAAGGCGTCGATGATGTCCTTCTCAGTCGCCTCGTCCGCCATGCCTTCGACCATCACGATGGCGTCTTTGCTGACGGCAACGACGAGGTCGATATCGGCCTTTTCGCTCTGCTCGAACGTCGGCAGGGCGATGAGCTCTCCGTCCACCCGGGCGACACGAATGCCAGCGATGGGGCCGGCCCAAGGAATGTCACTGATCGAGAGCGCAGCGCTTGCGCCGCACAGTGCCAGCATGTCGGTCGGGTTGACCTGGTCCGCGCTCATGACGGTCGCGATGACTTGGGTGTCCTTCTTGTACCCTTTGGGAAAAAGCGGACGGAGTGGCCGATCCATGATCCGGCAAGTCAGGATTTCGTGATCGCGCTGTCGCGCTTCGCGCTTGAAAAAGCCACCCGGAATGCGACCAGCGGCGTAGGTCTTTTCGACGTACTCACAGGTCAGCGGGAAAAAATCGAGGTGTGGACGCTCCGAAGTGGAGACGGCGGTGACGAGGACGACGCTGTCCTCGCAGGTGATGAGGATCGAGCCGTGGGCTTGTTTGGCCAAACGGCCCGTTTCGAAGGTGAGCTGCTTTCCGCCCACCTTGACGGATTCTCTAACGAACATGTTGTTGCGCTCCCGGCGCTGAGCCGCTGCGTGCGGCGTGACGTTGAGCGCGGAAACGGGTCTTCACCCTCGATTCCCGTGCACTACTCTTCGGGGGGTAGTGCGCGCGAAACGAAGTTGAAGCTCAGCGCGTCCGCGCTCGTTGGTATCCCTGCCCTACTTGCGTAGCTTGAGGGTAGAGACGATCTGTCGATAGCGCCCGACGTCCGAGCGCTTGAGGTAATTCAGAAGACGCCGCCTGCGACTGACGAGCTTCAGGAGCCCTCGCCGCGAGTGGTGGTCCTTCTTGTGTGTCTTGAAGTGCTCGGTGAGGTACGTGATGCGGTGCGTGAGCAGCGCGATCTGCACTTCCGGCGAACCGGTGTCGGTCTCGTGAAGCCGGTGGGTCTTGACGACACCCGCCGTTGCTTCGGTTTCCAAAGGCATTTCTTCGCTCTATCCTCGTTTTGTTCGGCGCGGAGTATACGCGGCAGCTCCTGGATGGCAAATGCCGCAAGATGCATGTAATTTCAAAAACTTAGGAGTCATCAGAGCCGGCATCGAGCAGATCGCTCAGCCGGGGGGCGAACTGGGCGGTCACCGCCTGCTCGATCTCTGCGCCGTCCGCGAGCTCGAGAACCTCGAGCGCAGCCCCTTCGGCCTCCGCCAGCGTCACCCGAGCGATCGCCTCTTTGACCTCGCCAATGGCCGAGGCCTCCATGCTGAGCTCTCGCAGTCCCATGCCGACCAAAAGCACTGCCGCGAGCGGATCGCTCGCCATCGCCCCACAGACCGACACTGGTCGTCCACGATCTTTACCCGCCTTGATCACTCCACGGATGAGCCGGAGGATCGCCGGGTCGAACGGTGACGCCAGATAGGCGAGTTCACGGCTCGTGCGGTCGACCGCCAGCGAGTACTGAATCAAGTCGTTGGTCCCGATGCTCAGAAACGCCGCCTCTCGAGCCAGCTCGTCGGCGATCATCGCCGCCGAAGGCACCTCGACCATGACGCCAAGCGGTACCTCCGCGGCGCGGGCATGCCCCGCGGCATCGACATCACGCGTGGCGCGAGCCAAGAGTTCCTTGACTGCCCGAAACTCCCGCAGCTGGGCGATCATCGGCACCATGATTCTCAAGTGACCGTGCGCGGAAGCGCGAACCATGGCCCTTAGCTGCTCGCTGAAAATCTCGGGGTGCGCCAAACCGAGGCGAACGGCCCGAAGCCCGAGCGCTGGGTTCATGTCTGGGGGCACCTGGAACGACGAGGCGAACTTGTCGCCACCGATGTCGAAGGTTCGGAGAACGACCGGCCGATCGCCGGCAACCTCGAGCACCTTGCGATAGGTCGCGTACTGCTCTTCCTCACTGGGGAGATCGGCGCGATCCACGTACAGAAACTCGGTGCGATAAAGGCCGATTCCGGCAGAGCCCTCCCCGATGGCGATGGCCGCCTCGGCGGGCAGCTCGATGTTGCCGCGCAAAATGATCGGCTCGCCGCACTTCGTCGCCGCCGGGCGATCCTTCAGCTCGTGAAGACCCCGAACGATGGCCAAGTGCTTTTCGGCTCGCTCCGTCGTCTTCTCGATGATTTTCTGGGTCGGGTTGAGCACCACCCTCCCGCGGAATCCGTCGACCACCAGGCGGTCACCGCTGCCCAGCCGCGAAAGGATCCCTCGCACGCCCACGACTGCCGGGATCTCGAGAGCCCGCGCGAGGATCGCGGTGTGCGCAGTGCGAGTTCCCATCTCCGTGACCAGCGCGAGCACGAAGTCTCGGCTCAGCCCGGCGGTCTCCGCTGGCGACAGGTCCTTGGCGACGATGATGCTGGGCTCCTCCAAGGCAGGCAGTGACAGCGCCTTCGGGCGCCCGAGGAACGAACCCAGGATTCTGTCGCCGACGAATTCGAAGTCGTGGCTGCGCTCGGCGAGATAAGGATCGCCACCATCCCTCAGCTGCTGCGCCATCGACTCGACCGCGCCGTCGAGCGCCCATTCGGCGCACTGCAAGTCCAACCGAATGTGTCGCTCGACGTCTCCGCGGAGGGCTTCATCCTCCACCATCAAGATGTACGCCTCGAGGATCGACGCCTCCGCCCTCGCAGCGGTTCCCTTGATTCGTTCGGAAACCTCGCGAAGCCCTCGAGCCGCCACCTCTACCGCTTGGTCGTAACGCTGAAGCTCGCGGTCGACGGCGTGCTTCTTGACGTGGTGCCGCGGAACACCCACGCGACGCACGTCGACTACGACCGCGGGACCGATCGCCAGCCCAGGTGAGCCCGGGATCCCCTCGAGATGAACCGGTTCGTCACTGGGGGACGTCGTGTCGCTTTTTTCCTCCACTTCCTCCGTCTTCATTCCGACTCTCCGAAGCGGCTCGCGAACAGCTCACCTATCTGGCGCACCGCCTCCTCCGCCCCGTCCCCCCTAGCCTCGATTGCGAGCTTGGTGCCTTTCGAGCCCACCATCAAGAGCACACCCATCACGCTCTTGCAGTTCGCCTGCTGTCCGTCCCTCTCGATCATGATTTCACAGGAAAATTTTGCGGCAAGGGTCACGAGCTTGGTTGCTGCCCTCGCGTGCAACCCGAGCCTGTTGACCACCTCGAAAGTGCCCCGCGCAACGTCCATCAGCCCCCACCCTTCGCGCCGCCCCCGATGAAATCGGGATCGGTCTTTCGACCTTCTGCGTGCACTCGCTCGATGTCGCGATGGATGAGCTCGATATCGAGACCGGTGCTTTTCTCCAAGCTCTCGGTCAAGCGCTCGGCGACGGCGACCGAACGATGCCGGCCGCCGGTACAGCCGATGGCCACGGTGAGGTAGCTCTTTCCTTCTCGCTCGAAGCGCGGCAGACAAAACTCGAGCATAGCCATCGAGAGCGTCAGAAATTCCTCGGTGTCCGGCGAAGCGAATACATGCCTTTGCACCCGCGCGTCGGTCCCGGGCAGATCGCGCAACTGCTCGACGAAGTACGGGTTGCTCAGAAAGCGCACGTCGAAGACCACGTCGGCATCGACGGGTGTTCCATACTTGAACCCGAAGGATACGAATCGCGTCAGCATGCGCGGCTGTCGTTCCGCCCCGGGCCCGAAATGCGTGAGGATCCGACGTCTCAACTCGTGAACGCTGAGCGTGGTCGTGTCGATGACGACCGACGCGCGTTCGCGAAGCGGCACGAGTCGTTCTCGTTCGCGTCGGATGCCGTCGAGAACGGCAGTCGCCGCTTGCTCGCTTCCGGGCTCGATCGCCGTGCTCAACGGATGGGGCCGACGCGTCCCGCTGTACCGACGCAGGAGGGCTTCGTCCGAGGCATCGAGGAACACGACTTCGAGACCACGCTCTCCCTCGGTCGGCACGGCGTCGAGAACTGGGGTGACGTCGTCCAAAAAGCTCCGAATTCGGACATCGATGCCCAGACCCACGCGTCGAAGGCCTCCCTCTTTGCACGCCTCGAGCGTGGCTCCGACCACGGGGGTCGGTAGATTATCGACGCAGAAGAAACCCAAGTCCTCGAGGGCGTGCAACGCCGTGCTCTTTCCAGCCCCGCTCAATCCGGTGACCACGACCACCAGAGTCGGCTTCATGACCCCCTCTTGCGATCCACTGGCGGCGGCACCGCGCTCTCGTTCGCGGTGACCGGAATCGGCGCCCGATGCGGAGGCATGCGAACCGGCTTGTGAGTGGGGGGGGATCCCGCTCCGGGCCGGTCCGACGGGAGCTGGGGCACCGGGAGCTCGCTACGGGGTCGGGCCATGCCCGCTTCCAAACGGTCGATGAACTCGCGCGAAGGATGGTGACCCGCCTGGCGCAAGAGCTCTTGCCTGGCGGCAATCTCGATGATCGAGCTCATGTTGCGGCCAGGCCGCACGGGAACGACGTGCTCACGAATCGGGACCCCGAGAATCTCGTAGTAGCGGTCGTCGATACCGAGACGGTCATAAGATCGCTCTTCGTTCCAGAATTCGAGCTCGACGACGAGATCGACCCGTTTGCGCTCGCGGATGGCCGTGACCCCGTAGAGATCCTTGATGTTGATGATGCCGAGCCCGCGCACCTCGATGTGGTGCCGGAGAACGCCGGCGGGCTCCCCGAAAACCATGCCCGGGGGTCGATAGTCGCACTCGATGACGTCGTCCGCGACGAGGCGATGACCCCGCATCACGAGCTCGAGGGCGCATTCACTCTTGCCGATGCCGCTGCTGCCCACGAGCAGGACACCGACCTCGAACACGTCGACGAGCACTCCGTGCACCCGCCGTCGCGGAGCGAGGCGTTCGTCGAGCAAAGTGTGAAGCGCCGTGATCGCGAGCGACGACCGCTGGATGCACACGACTAGGGGGGTGTCCGTCCTCTTCGCCTCGTCGCGAAAAGCCTGGGGAGGATCGACACCGCGAGTGACGAGCACGCAGGCGAGCTTCTGCTCGTACATGTGTCGCACCGCACGGCGACGCCCCTCCTCGTCGAGCGTCTCGCAGAAACTGAGCTCTGTTTCCCCGAGGACTTGAATCCTCGAGGGAACCAACCCGTGGGTGTGGCCAACGAGGCAGAGACCGGACTTTTGAATGCGTGGATGGTCGATCAGGCGGTCGAGCCCGCCGTGACCGGCGACGACACTCACGTCGAGATCCAACCCAGGATCGTCGAGCACCTCCTTGACGGAAATCGTCGGAGCGTCGCTCGTAGGGGGATCGTAAACGGTCACTTCGCCTTTACCCGAGTTTCTCGTCCTCGGTTTCGATGAACTGGAACGCGCCCTCTGCGCTCTCGAAAGACGCGAGCATGGACCGAGTCGCAGCGTCGCGAAGCAGTCGCGATATCCGCGCCAATGTCCTCAAGTGCTCCCCCGTCGCCTGTTTCGGGCCCACGACACCGAAGATGATGTTGACCGGACCCTTGTCGATCGCGTCGAAAGGCACCCCGTTGGGACACAGGAGCAGCGCCACCGCTTGTTTTTCCGCCTCATCCACCGCGGTGTGAGGAATGGCCACCCCTTGGCCGATCCCGGTGCTCACCAAGTGTTCGCGCTCGGTCAGCAGCTTTTCGATGGTTTCTCGACCCACACCGATGGGCTCGGAGAGCAGTCCCGAAAGCACGCGAAGGGCGTCGCGTTTGCTCTGCACCACTCCTCCGTCGGAATCGACGAGGATTCGGTCAGCGGCGAGTAGTTCGTGAATCATGGGTTCCTCGCCCCTTCGAGTGCTCCGACTCATCCGGAGCGCCGAGGGCGTACGACGCGGTCCGTTCGGCCTTCAACTGCTTTTTGAGCGAGCCGTCTTTTTCTTCTTCTTCTTCGAGGCAGATTTCGTCGCGCCGGCTGCGCCCCGGGTCGTCGTACTTCGACGCTTCTTCGAGCGCGCCACGCTCTTCGCCCCGCGAATCTGACGTTCGAGCTTGTCGATCATCTTGTCGATCGACGCATACATGTCCTCGCTGCTCTCTCGCGCTTCGTGACGCTCACTCCCGCTCGACAGCCGCGTCTCCGCGACGTGCTCGAGCTTGTCCAGGGAGA
This sequence comes from Polyangiaceae bacterium, assembly GCA_029261965.1. GTDB lineage: Bacteria > Myxococcota_A > Polyangia > Polyangiales > Polyangiaceae > JAJDAH01. The sequence goes on along the minus strand of JAJDAH010000132.1, from coordinate 2,275 downwards.
GCGTGACTCGAGCGTTCATCGGCTGGCGGAGGAACTTCTGCAGCTTCGAAACCTTCGTCCGCGCGTACTTCTTGATCGCATCGCTGGTCTCCATGTGCCGGAAGGTGATCGCAATGTTCATGGCACCAGATTACCGGTCGGAACGTCGTGGAGTCGAGGACCTTGGCGCCACCTCGGGCCTGCTCGCGCTGGCCGCGGGCCCCGCGCCTCTAGAAGAGCTTCTTGCGCTTGCTCGAAGCGAGGATCCCGAGCATCTCACGGTACTTCGCGACGGTACGCCGCGCGATTTTGATGCCGTGCGTCTTCTCGAGCATGTCGACGATGGCTTGGTCGCTCAGGGGGCTCGACTTGTCCTCGTCCTCGATGATCTTCTTGATGGCCTGCTTGACGCTCTCCGAAGCGATGTCTTCCTTCGCGACACGCCGAATGGAGGAGTTGAAGAAGTACTTCAACTCGAACAAGCCTTGGGGAGTGTGCATGTACTTGTTGGTGGTCACTCTCGAGATCGTCGACTCGTGCATTCCGACGGCTTCTGCGACATCTCGCAGAATCATCGGCTTGAGGAACGCGACCCCTTTGTCGAAGAAGTCTCGCTGCTTCTCGACGATGCACTCGGACACCTTGATGATCGTCTTGCGGCGCTGCTCTATGGCGCGAATGAGCCACTGCGCGTTGCGAAGCTTTTCGCCTATGAACTCCTTCGCAGTGGGATCGGCCATCAAGCGCTTGGTGAGAGCTTCGTTGATGTAGAGGCGCTGGGTACCTCGATCGTTGTCGAGCACGAGAAACTTGTCGCCGTCCTTCGCGACGAAGACATCGGGCGTGATTCCGATGGTCCGGTCATCCTGATCCGAAAAGTTCCGAGCTGGGCGACTCTCTAGCTTCTGGATTTCCTTCGCCGCTTCGTAGACCTCTTCGAGAGAGATCTTCATGTCGCGCGCTATCGCCTGATAGTTGTGCTTCTCGAGATGAAGCATGTGATCACGAATGATCTCGATCTCGACATCCTCGTAGCCGAACGCGTTGGCCTGGACGAGCAGACACTCGCGCAGGTCCCGAGTGCAGACGCCGAGCGGATCGAAGTTCTGCAGCATCTCTAGAACGAGCGGTACGTCGTCGGGGTGTAGGCCCGCCTCGTCAGCGATGTCTTCGACCGTGAGATCCGCCGTGCGAGTACCGTCAGGCCGCTCCACTCCCTCGAGGTCCATGAAACCGCGGTCGTCGAGGTTCCCGATGATGAGCTCGGCGAACCGGCGTTCGACGTCTGTGAAATCGCTCATCTGCAGCTGCCAGAGCAGGTGCTCCCGCAGGTTGGCGGCCTTGGTCAGGTTCTGTTCGATGGGCGGCAGCTCGTCGAACCCGCCGCGATTGCTCGGCGGCGACTGTTGAAGCGTGCGGTTCTCGAGAAATTTTTCCCAGTCGACTTCGCGCGTTGCCCGCTCCGTCTCGGCACCATCAGCGGTTTGTTTGTAGCCGTCGTCGTCCGCCCGCTGCGTCGCGGTCTTGCCGTCGGAGCCCTTGATCTCCGGTTCGTCCTCGGACAGGACCGGGTTGTGATCGAGCTCCTTGCGAACCTCGTCGACCAGCTCGAGTCGCGACAACTGCAGTAACCGAATCGCCTGCTGCAGCTGCGGCGTCATCACGAGCTGCTGCTTGAGCTGGAGGGTCTGCTTCAGTTCCATGCGGTAGGACGGAGTGTACCACAGCAAGAAACGGGCCGAAGTATTCCGAGACTCGCGGTGGATTCATTCATGCATGAAACAACGCTGCACCGAGTCAGCCGGCGGATGGACATCCAATGCCAATGCCCCAAACCGGACCGCTGGCCGGCCCCTACCCCAGGTAGCGCCGCTGCACTTGCGGGTGGGCAGCAAACTCGTCGGGCGACACCGAGACCTCGATGTTTCCCTCGACCAAGAGGTTCGCCCAGTCGCAGATTCTCAGGGCCTCGCCGACCCGATGATCCGCGACGATCACCGCGGCACCGGAGTCGGCCAGTGCCCGAAGCAGGTCGCCGACGTCGCGCGCCGACGACGGGTCCACGCCCGCGAAGGGTTCATCGCAAATCAGCACCCGGGGCTTCGCCAACAACGCGCGAAGAACTTCGAGCCGCCGTCGCTCACCGCCCGAGAGCTCGCGGCCCCGGACACGCAGCCTCCCGTCGAGCCCGACGCGCGTGGCCTGCTTGGTGACGTCGAGATCCGACTCGCCGACGATCTTGGCGAACGTCACGATGTTCTGCTCGACCGTGAGGTCGAGCAACACACTGGGAGTT
>JAJDAH010000131.1 GCA_029261965.1 Polyangiaceae bacterium | reverse complement strand
ATCGATCGCGAGCGTGCGAAGGCGCTGCTCGCGAAGAGCAACACCGAGTCGCCGGCGCTCGTTTTCGAACGTGCGCGTTTGGCCATCTACTCCGGTGATTGCGACACCGCGTCGGCGATCCTGTCGGTCCCCACTTTCGCCAATCGACCCGACGCAGCTTCTTTGAGCGACCTCGCCAAACGCTGCGCAGGCGCCGTGGCCGCTTCGAAAGTCGTCGAGGACGAGAAAAACGGCCTTTGGGTGCGACTGCAGAACGACGAGGACGTTTCGCTCGTCCCCGTGATCGCCGAAGTCGCAAATCGAGCTCGCGCGGCGATGAAAAAGGACCTCGGCGTCGAGCTCCCGCACCCCTTGCGCATCGATCTCGTGCACGATCTGTTTTCGCTTGCGGCGGTCAGCGGTTTGCCGCTGGAAGCCGCGGAAACGACGGGCACCGTAGCCGTGGCGCGCTGGGGAAGGGTCACGATGATCTCGCCCCGCGCGACCCCGCTCGGTTACCCGTGGGAAGATACGCTCGCTCACGAGATCACCCACTTGGCGCTGTCGCGGGCGACCCGGGATCAAGCACCCTTGTGGCTCCAAGAAGGGATCGCCAAGCGCGAGGAGACCCGGTGGCGGGACGCTCGACCATTTGACGACGAGCCACTTCCGAGCGCGGTGGCCAAGGACGCGCTTTTGAGCGGGCAGTCGGTGGGCATCAACGGGCTCGGCATGTCTATCGCCATGCTCGAGACCCCACAGGCCGCTTCGATCGCGTTCGCCGAAGTCACGAGCTTCATGAGCTACTGGATCGAGCGGAACGGCGAAGCGGGACTGAAGCTTCTTCTGGCCGATCTCAAAGGTGTCGGGCGTGAAAGGGCCGATGACGCGATGAGAAGCGTGACCGGCTACGGCCTCGAGGTTTGGAATGCTCGGTGGCAGCAACACCTCGAACAGTGGGAGCCGCCCGATGAAGAGCCATCGGAGGGCGTTGGCAGCGGAAAGACGGACTACCGAGACATCGTGCGCCGAGTTCGATTGGGGGACCTCCTTTTCAATAGAGGGCACGCCGCTGCCGCCGCGACTCAGCTCGAGCCCGCGCTCGAAGGTGGTGGCCGGAGCCCGGCACTTCGTTACCGTGCTGCGCGAGCACTTATTGATTCGAATCGTGTCGACGACGCCCGCGCCCTCGTCGGGAACGAGGACGACGTCGACTCGCTTCACGGCGGCTGGTTTGCCCTGAAGGGGCGTTTTCAACGTGAAGACGGTGATATCCGGGGTGCCGATACTGCCTACGATTTGGCGGTTTCTGTGGACCCCTTCAACGTGGTGGCAGCCTGTGCGGGCTATTGGCCACTGCCGCCAGATCGCGACGGAGCGGTACCTGCACCATCGTCACCCGCTCGTCGTGCCTTGTGCGAAACGGCCCGTAAAATCCCTCGAGATTGACCACATCCGGGGGGGAGCCTACGATGATCCGCCGTCTTTCGAGCGGCTAGGGACTTGTGAGCGTCACGACATTTGCTGCCGCGCAGCTCCTGCGGGTCCTGCCGCGCGTACGCCTGAGCCGGGCGGTGGGGCGCCTGTGCGAGAAGGAGCTGCCCCCGCCGGTCACCCACGCGATCGCCAGCGCCTACGCGAAGGCGTACCAGGTGAATCTGGACGAAGCCGCGCTGCCCCCCTCGGAATACCGGAGCTTCGACGCGTTTTTTACGCGTCGCCTTCGGGAAGGTGCGCGTCGTGTGAGCGACGACGCGGTGGTGAGCCCAGCGGACGGACGCATCGAAGCGGTCGGTGGGATCGACGAGCATTCGCGCATCGTCGCGAAGGGCCGCCCCTACGACGTCGGTGAGCTCATCGGCGACGACGATGATGCGGAGCGGTATCACGGTGGGTCCTTCGCGATCGTGTATCTCTCGCCGCGCGACTACCACCGCGTGCATTCGCCGGTACGCGGCAGCATTTCGCTGGTCCGCGGCGTGCCCGGGGACTTGTTCCCGGTCAACTCGATCGGGGAGCGGCACGTGCCGCGTTTGTTCGTGCGCAACCGACGAGTTGCGATCTGCATCGACACGGAGGAACTCGGTCGTGTGACTCTGGTGATGGTCGGCGCGGTCATCGTGGGGAGGATCACCGTCAGCTTGTTGCCGGGTGGGGACGCGCGACCGGGCGACAACGTGCTCGACCCGCCGGTGTCCGTCGACCGAGGCGATGAGGTGGGGATATTTCACCTCGGTTCGACCGCCGTGTTGTTGCTCGAGCGCGGAGTCGAGCTCGCCGGTTCGACCGGCCCCATTCTCTATGGTGAGTCACTCTTACGGCAGTCGCGGGTGGTGGAACGCTGATGGCGGACGACCCGAAGTCGGCGGGCGCGCCAGAGGAGGCGCTGGACGAGGCTCCGCCAGAGATACCGGAGATCGATTCCCAGGTGGAGCCGGCGGCGAGCTCGGACGCAGCGTCCGCGCCGGACCAGCCGACTGAACCGATGAACCGAAAACCCGACGACTCAGCAGCGAGCGCCGAGGTCGCGGCGTCGGCGCCGAGCGATGCGGGGGCCGACTCGGCTGAAGATCGAGGTTCCCCGCTTCCGGAAGTGATCGACGACGAGGACGTGGAGGAGGCGCCGCGTTCGCTTCGCAATCCTCCACCGAAACCGCCGGGTCGGTCGAACCCCAACATGCAGGCGGTGCGGCAGTCGACGCCGCCGCCGTTCTCAGCGTCGAAAGCGCTGAGCAGCGTGGCGCCGCCGGCGACGACGCCGTCGATCAGTACGAAGCCGCCGGCGCCCAGCCAAAGCGCGCCTCCGCCGTCTCCGAGCGCGCCTCCGCCGTCTCCGAGCGCGCCGCCGCCGTCTCCGAGCGTCGCGTCGCCCAGCGCGCCGCCGCCGTCCCCGAGTGAGCCGCCACCGGCGAGCGTGCCGCCACCGTCTCCAAGCGGGCCACCGTCGGCCGCCAGCGCGTCTCCCAGCGTGCCACCGCCGCGGGCACCTTCCCACCCGCCCGCAGCCGAGCCGACCGACGAAAACGTGCCTTCGACGTCGAAGTCTCCGTCGCACCCACCCATCAACGAGATCCCGGAAACCGAGCCCGAGAGCGTCGACGGTGACGATGACGAGCCGCCTCGCTCGGCGGCGATCGACGAATCCGCCAGGGCGCGGCGAGCACGCCGCAGTCTGATGGCGATCCCGGATGACGACGTGCCGCCCACGCGCACGGAGACGAGCAAACAGGCGATCGCCGCCATGCGCATCGTCACTGTCGGTGATCCCGACACCAAAGAAGCGCCTCCTCCGGAGAAGCCAGTCGAGACGCCCGAGCCCTACGAGGACATCGAGCCCATCTCGGTCGTCCCGGTCGAAATCGAGGCTCCGGCGCCTGCCGAGTCCGCGCCTGCCGAGTCCGCGTCGGCCGAGTCCGCGTCGGCCGAATCGGCGTCGGCTGAATCGGCGTCGACCGAATCGGCGCCGGCGAAGCCCCCTCCGCCGAAGCGACCCCCTCCGCCGCCGCGAAAATCGAAAAAGAGCGAACGCCTGCCATCACCGGAATCGGTCAGCCGGAGGCGCCCCTGGTGGGAAGAGCTCTTTGGCGACGACTTCAACCGCTCGCACGCGCGAATCGATGACGCCTACATCGGCAAGGAGGTGGACTTCATCGAGGGCGCATTGGGTGTCGCCAAGGGCGGCATCTTGCTCGATCTGGCGTGTGGCGGCGGATATCACGCCGTCGAGCTCGCGAGCCGCGGCTACGGTGTCGTTGGCTACGACCTCTCTCTCACGCAACTCGCTTTGGCCGCGGACACCGCACAAGAGCGCAACCAGAAGATCAATTTCCTTCAGGGCGACATGAGGGAAATGGCTTTCGAAGAGATGTTCGACGGCGTTTTCTGTTGGAACACGAGCTTCGGTTACTTCGAAGAAGAGAAGAACTTTCTCGTGGCGCAACGCATGTTCAAGGCGCTACGCCCCGGCGGAATGCTCTTGCTGGACGTGGCCAATCGCGACTGGGTCGTTTCTCAGCAACCATCGTCGGTTTGGTACGAAGGCGACGCTTGTGTCTGCATGGATGAGATGCGTGTCGACTTCATCACGAGTCGATTGAAGGTCAAGCGCACGGTCATGCTCGACGACGGGCGCACCCTCGAGTGTAACTACTCGCTACGGTTGTACGGGCTGCACGAGCTCGGCAAGCTCTTGCACAGCGCCGGCTTTCGAGTTTCCGAGGTCACAGGCCATCCTTCGACGCCCGGTGTCTTTTTCGGGGGCGAATCTCCCCGCATCATCGTGCTCGCCGAGCGACCGGAAGACTGAGTCAGCGCAGCTCAGCGGGGTCCGCCGCTCAGCCGGGGCCGCCGCGACGCGGTGCCCGCCGGTCTCGACCGCGAGGCAGGGCTCGACAATCGTTCGGGGTCTGCGTCCAGCCCCGGACTGGCGGCAACTCGGGTGTGACCGATGAACGATTCGGCCTGCGCCCGGTCGACGCCAAGCTCCTCGAATCGCGAAAAGTCGAGCGGCTCCCATCCGCGCTTCTTGTGGTGTTCGATCGCCGAAACGACGGCGTCCGCCAGCATGACAAGGCGAATGTGCGGTTTGTCCGCGGCATCCTCGTCGTGATGCGCCGCGCACACGTCCACGATGTCCGACGGCAGTCGCCACGCCATGGCGATTTCTGCGCCGGCGGTCGTATGGTAGCGGCTCACCAGGTCCTCCACGAGTGCTTGGTCCGTGGGGGGCTCCGGCAGGGCGGCGAGGATGCGGTACACGCGCGCCTCTCCGATGTCGTGGAGCAGCCCGGCCATGTAGGCGTACTCGTAGGGTTGCTTGAGCTCCCGCGCGATCTCGCGAGTCGCGATCCCGGCGGTGACGCTTCGCGAGAACGACCGCTGGACGGCCTGTTGGAAACGCTTGAGACCCTTCGACGACGAGGCGTAGACGACTTGGAACAGCAAGTCGCGAGTGGCGGCCAAGCCGAGGCGCACGATCGCCGCTTGCGTCGACGAGGCGCTGAAACCGCGCCAGTAGGCCGCGGAGTTCGCGACCGACAGGAACCGGGCCGCAATCGGAGGGTCACCGTCGACGAGCTCCGCCAGCTCGAGCACGCTCGCATCGTTGTCGTTCGCGAGGCCGAGAGCGACTGCGGCCACGTGAGGAAGCAGCGGGAGAGAAGTCCTTCCGGCGCGCAGGCGCCGTACCAGCTCCATCTCGGTGCGGCTCATCACCGACCCTTGGCCCATCTGTAGCTCCGAGCTCGGCGGCGATGCGCTCATGGTCACTACGCACCTCCTCCGCTGGGCAGCGTGCGAATCACGGCACTGACGCTCGAATCGTTCGAGGGCCTTCGAAGGGCTTCGGCTGCGATCTCGCCGACTAGGCGCGGCTCGTCATCGGGCTCGGCCATCTCCACGCGGTTTCTGCCCGACCGCTTGGCGGTGTAGAGCGCGGCATCGGCGTTCCTCACGAGGCGATCGGGCGTCTGCAAGCTGTTGCGCGGATCGTGAATGGCGACGCCGATGCTGATGGTCAGGTGCTCGGGCCCACCGAGCTCGCTGGCATCCATCGATTCGATGGCCTTTCGGTGTCGCTCGGCCACGATGCGTGCCGACTCGGGACCAGCGCCGGCGACGACGAGCACGAACTCTTCGCCGCCGTATCGAGCGCTGGCATCGCCCGGGCGTACCGCGGCTTTCAGCCGTTCGGCGACGGCCTTGAGAACCCGATCTCCAACGTCGTGACCAAAGCGATCGTTGACTGACTTGAAGTGGTCGACGTCCGCGAACAGCACCGCGAAGCGTTCGCGTGCTTCGAAGTGCTTGAGAATGACTTGCTCCAAAGAGCGACGATTGAGCAGGCCCGTCAACGGGTCGATCGCCGTCTCGCGACGCAAGTGGTCACGCTCATTTCTCAATCGGCGAAGCGCGTCGCGGTAGCGCTTGTTTCGCAGCTGAACCCGGATACGCGCACTGAGCTCGATGGGGCGATCGGGGGCCCACACGAAGTCGTCGGCGCCGGCCAAGAGTCCCCGGGCGACTTCCTCTTCGTCGATGGAGTCCTCGCTCAGCAGGATGATGGGGGTTTGACCCTGCAGGTCGCCCGCGCGCAGCTCTCCGCAGACCTCGAGCCCGCAGGCGCCCGGAAGATCCGTGGCGAGCAAGATGAGATCCGGCTCGTACTCTGCGACGAGCCGAAGCACTTCGTCCGCGTCGCTCACGCCGAGGCAGTCGTAGCCATCGTCCACCAACAGCTCTTGTAGGGCGTGGCGGCGCCCTGGCTCCGTGTGCACCAAGAGCACGCGGGAGATGCCCTCGGTGACCGGCGGTGAGCTGGACAAAGGCCGGCTACTGACGAGGCCGGGGAGAATCGACACGCTGGGCAACGACACTTCGATCGTTCCATTCGGCTCGATTCAGCGAAGCTTGAGCCTCATCGTAATCATTGACGAGGAGTCTAAATTTGGACCAGCAGTCCAAATTAGTGGCAGGTCACGACGGCGCCGCCCTGGCGCTCGGTGCAAGAGCACTCGGTGAGCACCTCGCGCAGGCAATCACACTTGGTGGCGCTCACGCATTCGAGGAGCCACGCGCAGGCCGCGCCGGCAGGGGCCGACTCGTCGCAATAAAATCCGTTGGGGCAAATCCCGTCGCCGCACTCGATGCATGTGCCGTCGGCGCATGCGGCTTCAGCTCGTTCGCCTTCGAGCGGTGTGGATTCGTGCTCGCCCGGCTCAGCAGCCGAGCTACGCCTCGCCGATGCGGACTCCGCCGGCGCCGTGCTGGCACCGCAGGCGATCGCACAGCAAGCAACGAATATTACGCTTCGTCGAAACATCTGCTCGGTCACTCGTATACGTCTCTGGCCGCTCGCGGTACAAGCCCGTCGTGAATCTGCGAGCCGGCGTGGCCGAGGCGATCGGCGCTGAGCGGGCCAGCGACGACCCGGCGGATCGAGTCGCCTACGCTCGGGACCTCTGGCCGCGCCACCTCATCGACGTGCGCGACGGTCGGGTCGCAACGCACTCGCCGGCGGCGATCTGCTGGCCAGAGTCCACCGAGGACGTGGTCAAAGTCGTCGAGTTTGCGCGACATGAGGGGGCGCGGATCGTGCCTTTCGGTGCGGGGAGCGGGGTGTGTGCGGGCGTGCTGCCCGACGCGCAAACTATCGTGCTCGACGTCAAGAAGATGAACGACTGGAACATCGATGCGAGCCTGCCAGTCATCGACGTCGGGCCCGGTGCCACGGGTATCACGCTCGAAGAAGACATCCAGCGGGAGGGGTTCACGATGGGCCACTTTCCGTCGAGCATCTTGTGCTCGACAGTCGGCGGATGGATTGCGGCGCGGGGAGCGGGACAGTGCTCCGGGCGCTACGGCAAGATCGAAGACATCGTCGCCGAGCTCGAGTGCGTGTTGGGCACTGGGGAAGTCGTGACGATGAAGCGTCGCTTCGACGGTCCCAACCTCGTGCCGCTGGTCGTCGGAAGCGAGGGCACTCTCGGGGTCATCACTCGAGCCAAGCTCCGGTTGTGCGAGAACCCGTCCGAGCGTGCGTTCAGCGCTTTTTCCTTCGGGGACATTCGGGCTGGGTGGGATGCCTTGCGTCAGTTGTTCCAAGCGGGCCTGCGCCCAGCGGTGACTCGACTCTACGATCCGCTCGACTCGTATTTTCTGAAACAGAAGGCCGGCAAGAGCTCGACGGGAAAGCGCGCCTCCTCGAAGTCGAAGAAGAGATCTGGCGGCGGCGGCAACGTCATGAAGCAGCTGCGCGCCGCCGGTCTCGGCATACTGACGCGTGCCCCAGGCATGCTGAACGGCGCCGTCGATCTCGTCGCTGACCATCTTCTCGATGGATCGATTCTCGTTCTCGTGTTCGAAGGCGATGGTGCCCGCGCCGACGGCGAGCGCGCCGACGGAATCTGTCGAGGACTCGGCGCAAAGTCGCTCGGCGAAGCGCCGGCACGTCATTGGCTCGCGCACCGCTACAGCGTCAGCTATCGGCAGTCGGGGGTGTTTCGAGCCGGGGCATTCAACGACACGATGGAGGTGTCAGCGCCGTGGTCCAAGCTAGGCCAGCTCTACGACGACGTTCGGCACGCGTTCGGCGCTCACGTGCTCGTCATGGCGCACTTGAGCCACGCCTACCCCGACGGCTGCAGCATCTATTTCACGTTCGTCGGCGGTGGAAAAACCGACGAGCAAGCGCGGGGCATTTACGACCGGGCGTGGAGAGACGCGCTCGCCGCGGCGGTCGGAGCTGGTGGCTCGCTCAGTCACCACCACGGTGTCGGACGCAGCAAGGGCGCCGGTGTCGTTCGAGAGCTCGGCAGCAGTGTCGGACTTCTGCGTTCGGTGATGACCGCGTGGGATCCCGACCGGATTTTGAATCCAGGCGCCGTGATCCCGGCCGATGCCGAATCACCATCGGGGTCGCGAGCCAGAACCGCCACGCCGTTCTCGCTCGACGAGACGTCGCGGCTGGCCACCGTCGATGGTCGAGCCGTGCTCGGGGAGGTCGAGAAGGATCTCGACCGGCGGGGGTTCCACCTCCGCCTGGGGGATGGAGCGGACCGCGCGGCGACGGTCGCTCGTTGGGTGGCCGCCGGCGTGCCGGGCGCACCGGACAGATGGGACGATCCCGTCGACCAGATGGTCGTGGGTCTCGTGGCTCGCGTCGGGGATCAGCAGGTGACGATCCGTCCGACTCCGCGGCGAGCGGTCGGCCCCGATCTTTCCACCCTGTTCGTCGGTGGCCGACAAGACATCGGCGAGCTCGAAGCCGGGACGTTTCGCGTCAACGCGACCTCGGAGCCCACCGCACGACCACTGAAGTGTCAGATCGAACGAAATCCACCGCTCGGTGAGAGTGAAAAGTCCGCGTGGGAGTCGATCGTCCGCAAAGCCCGCGCCTCGTAGACGTTCAGCGCGATTCGTAGACGTCAGCGCGATTCGTAGACGTTCAGCGCGGGCAGCTCGAGCGCGGTCAGGAACCCTCCGTTGCCGCAACCGGTGTCGAGCGCCACGGTGTCGGCTCCGGCCCAGATGTCCTTCGGATCCTCCGGCGTGTAGCCGTCCAGCTCCGGAGGAAGAAACTCGGTGCGCGTGTGACCGAACACCACCCGCTTGCCGCGGTAGTTCTGGAAGAAGTCCATGTCGCGGCACCAGAGCAGGATCATCGGGTCGACGACCTCGCTCGGGTGAAGAAAGCCGTTCTGTCCACGCGGGAGACCAGCGTGCACGTAGATCGCGTGCTCGTTCTCGAAATAGTAGGGCAGGGAACGGAACCAGGCGACATGCTCCGGCGGAAAGAACTCACCCGCCAGCAAGATCATCTCTTCGCTCGGCTGCGGCCGCTCGTCTTCATTGGGGTGCGGCCCTCCCGTGTACGAGCGCATGGCGGCGAGCCCGCCGTTCTTGGGTGGCTTGACGAACTCGTCCCAGCCTCGGTCGATGACTCGGAGCCAGGCGTCCTCGTGATTACCGCGGAGCGCCACGACTTTCGCCGGCGACTCTTTCGGCAGGTTCATCACGTAGTCGACCACCTGCTTCGACTTGGGCCCGCGGTCGATGTAGTCGCCCACGAAGACGATGGTGTCGTCGGCGTCGAGGGTGGGGAAGCTCGCCAACAGCTTGAATAGGTGCTGCGTCTCCCCGTGGATGTCGCCAATGGCGAACGTGCGGCCAGCCATGAAGCCGAGGAGTTTGGCAGTCCGCGCGGCCGGATGGAACCCCGGTTGGCAGCGGGAGTGAAAAAGTCCAGTGCCGTGGTGTGGAAAGTCCGACCGCGGCTGGAATGCGACCGCATCGTGCGCGTTCTGTTTCGGCGGACGAACCGGGTTGCCGTATTTCTTGCGGGCCCATGACTCGCCTCGCTACCTCCGTTTGCGTGTTTTCCGTCGCCGTCGCCGCCGCTGGGTGTGGCTCGAGTACGCCGGCGCCGAAGACCGTCGCCAAAGCCGAAATCGCCGAAGAAGAGCCCGAGATGGAGGAACTCGCGGGTCCCATTTCCGTCCAGTCGGCTATCGGCGGTCTCAGTCACGAGGATGTCGAAGCCACCTTCGCGTCGGTGTGGCCGCGGATCGAAGATTGTCTATACGACGGCGCCGAACGTCTCGAGACGCTCGGCGGGCAGTTCAAGGTCGTGCTCCGGGTCGATCCCAAGGGGGATCCGCGATGGGCCTATCTCGCGGAAAGCGCGCTTGGTGACCGCGAAACAGAAAAATGTGTCATCGACGCGGTCATGAGCCGGACGTGGCCACGCCCACTCAGCGGTGACGGCCTGGCCGAGAAGAAGTTTGCGATCGACGCCGCGGAGAACCCCGTCGATCTGCCCGACCGCGTCGTCGAGCCGACGAGACGACTCGTGAGGCAAGCGAGCCAACAGTGCCGGCAGGGAATTCATGGCAGTTTTTGGGCGACGGCCCACGTCGCTTCGGACGGCCGAGTGGTGGCCGCCGGGGTCGCGCCGCCCGACGAAGTGGGCGAAGGAGCGTCGGACTGCATCGTCGAAGCCATCAAGGGCGTGCGAGTCGGCTCGAGGTCGAAGCGCCCGGGCAAAATCAGCTTCGCGATCGATTGATTCTCGCGCGACGGGGAGCTCTGTTGGGCTGCGGTCCCACAGTCGTCTGCTCCGGGCGCAGCGTCGCTAGCCGTCTTCTGTCACGGCGGCGGTTTTCGGCGCTCGCACCGAACGCACGCACGCCACCGCCGTGAGGGCGCCCATGCCGATGGCGCCGCCGACGATCCAAGGGTGCGGGGCGATGAAGCCCGCCGCGGCGACGACGGCGGCGATTTGAGCATGCGAAGTGGCCGACAAGAAGAGCACCGTGCCGCGCGAGTAGGTGGTTCGCCCGATCGCCGCCTTGGCGTGCTTGCGGAGGTGCAGGAAGTAGAAAATGTTCACGACGTGCCGTGCGATGAGCGACAGGCGCGTGAAGAGCAGCAATCCGAGCATCATCTCGGCGACCCAACCCAGCCCGACGTCCAGCGAGAAGATCAGGTGCACGTAGCCCCACAACATGGCTCCGATGAGCACGAGCGACGCGCAGAACTTGGGGGACAACCAACGTAGCTTCTCCACGTCCCGTTGCCACAACGGGTTGAGCTCGTAGGAGCCCATGCCCACGACCTTCGACGCGCCTCGTCGATAGAGGATCGCGCCCCAGAATGTGAGGTAGTAGTCGGTCGCGTGAAGCAAGACCCAGAGGGCCGCGATGATCCACGGGTGCTCGGCGAGTGGGCTCATTTTTCTCCTGCTGCCCGAGGGACGTGCGTTTCGGGACGGCCATGGCCGGCGTCCGATGCGGCAGTCTCCACCTGTCGGACAAAGTCGGACAAGCGGAATGCAATGCTGGTGCTGCGATGTCGGACTCTTCCCCGCGAGCGCGTTTGCTCGTTCGATCGCGCTGTCGAGCCGAAAGTTTGGCTCTATACTTTCGAACATGGTCGCGTTCGAGTGCCTCGGTCGAGTGTTTTTGGCCGCCCACGGCCGAGGGGACGCGAGCCCCGAACAGTGGCAGCGAATCATCGATGCGCTCGAGGAGAACGCCGAGACAGTCGAGGTTCTGCTCGTCACGAGCCACGGCGGGCCGCTCACGCCGGTGCAGCGGGCTCAGATCAGTCACGTGATTCGAAGTCAGGGCCTCGAGGTGATGATGGCCACCGATTCGCCGCTGGTCCGGGGAGCCGTGACCGCGGTTCGCTGGCTTGGTGTTCCGATCCAAGCGTGCAGTGTCGACGAGCGGGAGCATGCGCTAGAAGACTTCTGCGGTCTCTGCGGCGTCGAGCTCGAGATGGCAAAGCAGACGATTCGGGAGCTCGACCAGATCGTGCTCGGGGCGGGTTCCGGAACGTTCCCGGTGAACGGCACGCCTGCCGAACGCGCTTCTGGCGACGACTGAGCGTCAGCTCCCGAGATCGCTGGCGAGCTGAGCGAGCGCTGCCTCCACGACTTTGCGGTCGGCTTCGGTCGCGCGCTCGCCGACGCCGCGGGCGAGCGCGTAGCGCACTACCGCTGCTTCGAGTGCGCTGAGGCTCGTCGTTCGTCGATAGGACAAGCCGTCGACTCGGAAACGCATGAGCACACGGCCATCGGCGAGGATCTGCTCGCCGACGATTTCTCCCGGATCGGTCTCTCCGGAGCCCAGCAGTTGCCGGATGATGCCGCGAAGCCGGCTGGCGCGGCGGCGCGTTTTCACGGCCTCAGGGTTTTCGTAGAGCGAGTAAAAGCGATTGCGCGAGTACGTGGTCGGGACGAGCACCAGCGCGCAGAGCAGCGCTTCGAGGTCGACGCTCAGGGCCTTCCGCGAGGAGCTCGAACCTTTGCGCGGGGCCTTCTTGCGCTTCTTCTTCGGCTTCACGTCGAGCTGGAGTCGTTGCCGTGCATGTTCTTGAGGCGCTCGGCTTGGTCGTGGGTGCGCACGGCCTCGATGATTTCTTCGATGTCGCCGCCGATGACCTTGTCGAGCTTGTGCAGTGTCAGGCCGACGCGGTGATCCGTGATTCGGTTCTGCGGGAAGTTGTAGGTGCGGATCTTCTCACTGCGTTCGCCGCTGCCCACCATTCCTCGGCGTTCGTCGCGGATGGCGTCGTGCTGCTTGCGCTGCTCGAGCTCGAGCAGCCGGCTACGGAGGACCTTGAGCGCCTTCGACTTGTTCTTGTGTTGGCTTCTCTCGTCCTGGCACTGCACCATCAAGCCGCTGGGGATGTGGGTGATCTGCACGGCGCTGTTCGTCGTGTTGACCGCCTGGCCTCCGGGCCCGCTGGCCGCCGCGATGTCGATTTTGAGGTCGGACTCGTCGATCTCGACGTCGACCTCGTCGGCCTCGGGAAGCACGGCAACCGTCGCTGTGGACGTGTGCACACGACCTTGAGCTTCGGTCTCGGGGACTCGCTGCACCCGATGCACGCCGCCTTCGTAGCGAAGGCTCGAGTACACGTTGTTGCCACTGACGAGCGCGATGGCTTCTTTGAGACCCCCAGCGGAAGCCTCGCTGGTGGTCATGAGCTCGACCTTCCAGCCTCTTCGCTCGGCGTAACGTGAGTACATCCGAAGCAGATCCGCGGCGAAAAGTGCGGCTTCTTCGCCGCCGGTGCCGCTGCGAATTTCTAGGATCGTGTTGCGCTCGTCGTTCGGATCTTTGGGCAGGAGCAGCAAGTGAATCTTGCGTTCGAGCTCGGCGAGGCGGCCTTCGAGCTCGGGTAGCTCCTCACGGGCCAGGGGACCGAGCTCCGGGTCCTCGAGCGCTTCCTTGTCCTCGCGGACTTGTTTTGCGACTTCCCGCCATTCGTTGAAGCACTCGACGAGCGGTAGCTTGTCGCTCCGTTCCTTGTTGAGCGATTGCACTTTGCGCGAGTCGCTGATCACCGCGGAGTCACAGAGCGCTTGGTCGATCTCGCCGATGCTTCGGACGATCTCCTCCAGCTTCTTGACCGGAATCATCGCGTCGGTTCAGCGCGAGCGCGCCGCGCGCTCGTCACGCTGCCTTCGTGCTGCCGGGCAGACTCGTGCTCTGGAATGCCTCGAAGCTCTCGAAGCTCTTTTCGCCGACGTCTTCGCCCGGAGCGGCTTCCCGCGTCAGGGTGGCGCGGAGCGCCGTCAGGGCAATTTCGAGCATGTTGTCGTCGGGCTCGATGGTCGTGACCTTCTGCACGAGAAAACCCGGCCAGAGGAGCGCACGAAGCGGGCCCTTGGTGCAGTAGCGGGCAAACACCCGCTGAATCTCGAACGTCACGGCGGCGATGACCGGCAAGAACGGCAGCTTCATCAGGAAGAACGCGACATTGTCGACGAGCTTGCCCATCCCAATTTCCGGGAGGAACGGACCGATGAGCGTGAAGACGACGATCGACACTAGGGCGACCATGACTAGGAAGGTGGTCCCGCAGCGCGGATGTAACGTCGTGTTCGGTCGCGTGTTCGCGACGGTCAGGTCCTCGCCGCGCTCGTAGGTGTAAATCGCCTTGTGCTCGGCGCCGTGATACTGAAACACGCGGTAGATTTCGGGCATGCGCCGGATCAGCATCATGTAACTGATGATGATGACGAGCTTCGCGGCCCCGGTGATGAGCTGAAAGCCCGGGCTTCGCACGTCGAGGCCGAGGTCGAAGAGGCGGCTCGTACCCTCGGCGGTGGCTTGCGGTAGCGCGACGAACAGAACGAGCGCAAACGCGATCGAGATGAACATGACGAGCTTCTTGCCCGCCTCGCCGTCGTCTTTCTTTTCTGGGACACCGGCGGGGTCGCCGGGATCGGCGGTGAGCAGGTGGATGATGGGGAGCGACGCCGCGGCGAGCATGCTCGGTCCGCCGGTCCTGGTGACGGCAGCGGCGACGCCCTTCTTGGGGCTTTCCACCTTGGCGCCGTCGACTTTGGCGTCGTCCTTCTTCGCGGCTTCGGCTTCTTCTTCCTTTTCGGCTTCTTCGAGGTCTTTTTCGTAGAGATCCGCGGAGAACCGCAGAGCGCGATGGCCGAGCTTGAGGGCTTCGACGAGGGTGAACACTCCGCGCACGAGAGGGAGCGCTTTGACTCCTTTGCGGTGGTCTTCCATCGCTTCTTCGCGCACATGCAAGGATCCGTCGCGTCGACGAACGACGGCGGCGAAGGAATGCGGCGAGCGCATCATCACGCCTTCGATGAGCGCCTGGCCTCCGATGTACGGACGCGCCACGCCATCGGGACCGACTACTGCGGGCTGGTTGCTCACGACGTCAATATAGCCACTCGCGACTGATCGCGCTTGGGGCTACGAGGTCGCGGGCTTGGCGTACTTCTTCCGGAACCGCTCGACCCGGCCGGCCGTATCCACGAGTCGCTGCTTACCCGTGTAGAACGGGTGGCATGCGCCGCAAACGTCGACGGAGAGCTCGGTGGCCGTGGATCGGGTGGTGAACGTGCTGCCGCACGCGCAAGTCACCGAGATCTCGCGGTACTCGGGATGGATTCCTTCTTTCATATCGCCTCGGGGGAGGCGGAACGTAGCGCCGGGTTCTGGCCTGTACAAGGGGCCTTCCGTCGTTCTCTAGGTCCCATTTTTCGCCCGCGATGCCTGATTTTGCTACAATTTCAGTCGGTTAAGCGGCTTCTTGCCGCGGGCCCGCGAATTTGACGTAACGTCATTTCTGGCCAAGATGGATGGAGACCGATGTCCGATCCCACCACCCGTCGCCAGGCACTGAAAAGAATCGGTGCCACCGCCGTCGTTCTCGGCGGCGCGGGCGCGATCGCGAAGGCGCGCTACGACGGCGGCGGCTTCGATCTCGCCGCGCCTGACGGCGAGCGACACGTGCGGGATTTCCGCAACGACTCTACCGGCGCCAAGATGGCGATCGCCAAGAGCAGCACCGATGCCACCGTGTTGACCGAGCGCGCGGTCGAGGGTCTCGGCGGCATGAAACGATTCGTCTCCAACGGCGACATCGTAGCGATCAAACCGAACATCGGTTGGGACCGCATGCCGGTGCACGCGGCGAATACCAACCCCGTCGTGGTCGCCGCTTTGGTGAGAATGGCTTTCGACGCGGGCGCCAAACAGGTGGTCGTCACCGACGCATCGTGCAACGAGCCGAATCGTTGTTTCCAGAGGTCCGGCATCTGGAAGGCGGCGTACGCGCTCGGCGCGAAGATCGTGATCCCCGCGGCCCACCGATTCCGCGAGATGCGCATGCGCGGCGACGTGCTCGACCAGTGGCCTATCTACACGCCGCTCATCAACGCCGACGTCGTGATCAACGCGCCGGTGGCCAAGCACCACAACCTCAGCAAGTACACCGCCGCGATGAAGAACTGGTACGGCATTCTCGGCGGTCGGCGCAACCGCCTCCACCAGAGCATCGACCTGTCGATCGCAGATCTCGCGACCTTCATGCGGCCGACGCTCACGGTGGTCGATGCCACCCGGGTCCTGCTTCGCAACGGCCCCCAAGGCGGCAACATCGACGACGCCAAGGACATGCACCAGGTCATCGCCAGTCTCGACGAAGTCGCGGTCGACGCCTACGGCTGCACGCTCATCGGAGAGAAGCCGGAGAACGTGAAGTACCTCGCGATGGGACACGAGCGCGGCATCGGCAACATGAACTGGCGAGAACTCGAATACGTCGAGGTCTGAGGAAGCCGCCATGAATTCGGTGCGACCCGCGGAGAGCTCCTCGACCGGCGACTTGCCCGCGCCTATCCCGTGGCTCGAACGCCCTGGTGCCGTCGATGCGCTCGACAAAAAGCCAGCCGAGGACGCGCCGCCGGTCGCGATGCCGGAGAAGCGATCGCTTCCGCTTTTGCAGGCGCCGGTGAATGCCACCGCAGCGACTGGCGCCATGGCACCGCCCGCCGCCAAACCCAAAAAAACCAAAGGCCCCAAGAGACCGGGTTCGGGCATTCCAGCTCGGAAATCGATTCGTACGCTCGTGTGGGTTCGCCGCGCCGTGCAGATCGGCTGCTTCGCGCTGTTCATGTTTCTGCTGTTCGAGACGACCTTCCGCGGCACGTTTGGCGGCGACAGCGACGATCCGATCCGCATGGCGTTGCCGGTCGAGGGCTTC
This sequence comes from Polyangiaceae bacterium, assembly GCA_029261965.1. Lineage (GTDB taxonomy): Bacteria > Myxococcota_A > Polyangia > Polyangiales > Polyangiaceae > JAJDAH01. The sequence goes on along the minus strand of JAJDAH010000131.1, from coordinate 12,267 downwards.
TTGCTCGCCGACCCGTTCATCGCGGCGCTGACGTTCCTTTCCACGCACACCATTTACCGGGGACTGGCGTGGTCGATCGGCATCCTCGCGCTGACGGTGATTTTCGGTCGGGTGTTCTGCGGTTGGATTTGCCCCTTCGGAACGCTGCACCACTTCTTCGGGTGGATTTTCCCCAGCCGGTACGTGAAGGGCAGCAAGCGCGTCGAGGCCAACAAGACGCACTGGTGGCAAGCGGGCAAGTACTACATCATGTTCGCTTCGCTCGCGGCGGCGCTCGCGGGCAGCGTGGTCGGCGCGATGCTCGACCCCATCGTGATCGCCGTGCGCAGCATCGGGCTCGGTGTCTTGCCGGCGCTGCAATACTTCGGGCTGCGCGCGTCGAGCACGGTGGCGGATACCAACGTGCGCGCGCTCCAAGTGGCGAGCGACGGCGCGCAGGACTGGCTCGCGCTCAACGTATGGACCAGTACGCAATTTTACTTCCACCAGACCTGGTTCATCGTGTTCCTGCTGGCCGCGATTCTGTTCATGAATCGATTCGTGCCTCGGTTCTGGTGCCGCGCGTTGTGCCCGCTCGGTGCGTTTCTCGGCGTGTTCGCGCGGTTCAGCCTTTTTGGCATGGAGAAGGACCACGCCAAGTGCACTGACTGCAACCTGTGTCTGGTGCACTGCCAAGGCGCCGACAGTCCCCAAGGTGGCGTCAAGCACCGGCAGGACGAGTGCCACATGTGTCTCAACTGCGAGACCGCGTGCCCCGAGGACGTCATCAAGTTTCGTTTTCTGCCGAACCGAAAAGGCACGGTCACCAAGCCGGACCTTCAGCGTCGGACGGTGATAGCCACGGCGGGAGCGGCAGCGATTGCCGTGCCGGGCATGCGAGTCGCGAACTGGCCGGACCGTCACTACAACGAAAAGGTGATTCGTCCGCCGGGTGCGGTGGAGGAGCGCGAGTTTCTCGAGCGGTGCATTCGCTGCGCTGAATGCATGAAGGTGTGTCCGAACAACGCGCTTCACCCGGCGTTCTTCGAGGCGGGGCTCGAGGGACTTTGGACGCCGATTCTGATTCCGCGCATCGGATACTGCGAGTTCAGCTGCGTGCTTTGCGGGGACGTGTGCCCGACCGGAGCGATCCAGAAGATCGACGAGAAGCAGAAGATGGGCATCGATCAGAAGCCGCTCAGCATCGGCACGGCGATGTACGACCAAGGCAGGTGTTTGCCGTGGAGCATGGCGGTGCCGTGCATCGTGTGTGAAGAATTCTGCCCGACGTCGCCAAAGGCGATTTGGGCAGAGGAGATCGACGTTCCGAAGCGCGACGACAAACCCGGCATGGACGGCGCGCACCCGGAGATGCTGATGGTGCACGTGCAGCGGCCGCACGTGGACCCGAGTCTGTGCATCGGGTGTGGGGCTTGCGAGAAGGTGTGTCCGATCGTCGACAAGCCGGCGGTTTACGTGACCAACGCGGGTGAAACTCGAAGCAAGACGAACGTGATTTTGCTCGAGAATACGAACTACAATCAGACGTCCTGAGCCTCTTTCGGTGACAGCTCACTTGAGGCGGCGCGGGGCTGGGTCGTCGTGGGTTCCTGGTTTCGAGTCATCACCGTCAGCTTCGTCGTGGCGCTCTATGCGGTGCGCTACGCGCTAGGCCGCGTCGGGACGTTTTTCATCCGGGACCGGGAACGACGGCGCGAGGCCACGTCGATGGTGCGCGGCAGGGTGCTTCGGGCGGCGATGGAGCGTCTCGGGGCGACGTTCATCAAGCTCGGTCAAGTGATGAGCGCCCGCCCGGATCTGTTCGACCGCGAAGTGATTCGTGAACTCCGCAAGTTGCAAGACCAGATCCCTTCGTTTCCGTTTTCCGAGGTGGAGCTCACGGTGGTCGAAGATCTCGGCGGAGAGGTCTCGGATCACTTCGCCGAGATCGATCCGGAGCCGGTTGCCGCGGCGAGCGTGGCGCAGGTGCATCGGGCGCTGCTCGGGGACGGGACCGAAGTGGCGGTCAAGATTCTGCGTCCAAACATTCGCGAAACGGTGGAGCGCGACGCGAAGGTGATGATCGCCTTCGGCAAGATCATGCACCTGTCTCCCAAAGCGCGCTCGTCGGACATGGTAGGACACATCCAGCACTTCGTCCGCGGCATCATCGAGCAGACCGATCTGACGATCGAAGCGAAGAACTACGACCGGTTCCGGAAGAACTTCGCCGGGCACGATGGTGTGATCTTTCCGCGCGTCTATGCCGACCGTTCGAGTCGGCGCATTCTCACCATGCAGTTCGTTCGCGGCACGAAAGCCGACGAGCTACCCGCGGACGAAGACCACACCGAGCTCGTCGAGCGCTTGCGCAATGGAATGTTCAAGATGCTCTTCGTCGATGGGTTCCTGCATTGTGACCTCCACCCCGGCAACTTCGTCGTCACCGACGACCGCAAGGTGGCGATTTTCGACGTTGGTCTCTGCAAAGAGCTGAGCGACGACCTGCTCATACAGTTCATCGACTGGAACCGATGCCTCGTCATGGGCGGCGCCGAAGACCACGTCCGGCACATGAAGACGTACTACTTGCGCGACCGCGACGACATCGATTGGGACGAGCTCGTCCGGAGCGTGGAAGAATTCACGGCGAGCTTCCGTGGCAAGACGCAGGCCGAAATCGAGCTGAGCGAGCTGGTCGACGGCGCGTTTGCGCTCGGTCGCAAGTACGGGCTGCGCCCGGTGACGGAGATGACACTGATCATGGTGGGGGTCGTGACGGCGGACGGAGTGGGCAAGCAGCTCGATGCCGACACGGATTCGCTCCAGGCCATCGCGGAGTTCTTGATGCCGATTCTGGCGGAGAGGGGGATGCTCGGGGAGGCGAGCGGTGGGGCGGTCACGTGAGTGAACACGGTTGGTGCGGCCCATTCTCGCGTGGGGTTCGCCGACCGAGGCCGGGCCAACCGGCGCAAATGCCCGAAGCTCAACGGTACGGGCCACGTCGCCGTGGCTTGGAGATTGCCTCGGCGGCGCGTTCGATGGCCGACACGATGTGCCCGAGCTCGTCGGCGCCGCGCACGGCATGCGCGACGCTGGCGTCGATGTGGCTCTCGGTGACGAGGAAAGTGTCCACCTCTCGGGCGAGGTCGGCGAGGGTCTTGCGGGTTTTTTCGTCGAGGCGTTTCACGACGCGCTTGTCGCCCTGAACGAGAAACCGGTCGTCGAAGTCGTCGACCCCGGTTTTGAGGTCCGAGCGGCCGCGAGGCAGCCATCTCGGGCCGGGTTTCTCGTTGCTGATGGCGACGTCGATGAGCAGGGGGCGCGCGAGCTCGATCGAGAACTCCGTTCGACATTTTTCGTGTCCAGCGTGCAGCATCGAAACTTCGACCGCGCCCGACGGCAAAGTGGCCTTGAGTTCGCCAGCGATCTCGTCGACCTCTCCGCCGAGCTTGGCGGCGACGCTTTTCCAGCCTTCATGCAGCTCGAGCTCGTGTTGGGATTCGGGCAGGCTCGCGGCGATCTCACTCGTCACCTGCGCGAGGCCTGCGGTCTCTCTCACGAGACCAACGAGACCTTTGCCCGCCACACCGGCTTCGAGCTCGACGAAGTGGTCGGTGATCTCGGGGTGGAAAGCGTGCAGCCGCAGGAGCTCGCCCTCTATGGGCGAGTCGAGCAGTCGCTCGAGCTGGTCGTGATGACGGGCGCGCGCGCGGTATCGTTTCGATAGCGGTGTTTCGTCTCCCGCTTTGAAGCGCAGAAGGTATTCTCGGAGCACACTCCACGGCTCGATGCGGAGCCCCAAGCCGAGCGGCGGCTCGAGGCGGGCGACGCACCGCACGACGACGTTGTCGGCGAAGCCCACGGGCTCGGCGATCAGGTCGACGCCATCGATTTGACCGGCGAGGCCGTTGCCACGAGCGGGAATGTCGAGCTCGCGCGAGGCGAGGCGGAGCGTCGACCGCCGCCACCACGCCAGCCGCAGCGAGCGGTACCCGGAGATGGCGAGCCGACCGAGGGCGAGGCCGAGCACGATGAGCACGCCCAAGACGGCAACGACGACGAGAAGGACGATTAGCTGGGCCATCGGGCGGACGGGGACGGGGTGCTCGAAAGCCGGCCGCCGAGCGGCTGGTGACCCTCGGGCCGGGGTAGGGCATTATCCGCTGAATGAGCTTCGAGATCACCGAAGGGCAAGTGCGCTCCTACGTCGATGATGGCTATTTGTTGGTCGAGGACCTGCTTTCTCTGGAAGAGGTCGAAGAAATCCGCGCGGACGCTGTCAAATTCGTTCGGAGCGAGTACCCGACGCTGAATTCGATGACGCTGCCGGAGAACGCCACGGACGAGCAAGCGCTCGAAACCGTGTTGGCCGTGCACTTTCCCCATTGGGTGAGCCCCGTGGCAAAAAAGTACATCGCACATCCGAGCCTCGCCTCCGTGGTGTGCGCGATCGCGGGGGCGCACCTCGCGCATTGGGACCAGACGGCGAAGGGCATCCAATCGATGCTGTTCATGAAACCACCGGGCAAGCCGGGGCAAGCCTGGCACCAGGACGAGCGGTTCATTCCAACGAGGGATCGGTCGCTGGTCGGAGCGTGGATCGCTCTCGACGATGCAACGAAAGCGAATGGCTGCATGCGGGTGCTGCCGGGCTCCCACCGAAGGGGATACATGTGGCCGACGCGCGATCACGGTCGGCCAGAAGAGTTCGACTTCGCCGACGAAAGTCATGGCTTCGACGAGTCGAAAGAAGTGGTCGTCGAGGTGAAGACCGGTTCGGTCTTGTTTTTCAACGGATACCTCTTGCATCGCTCGCTTCGGAACGCGAGCTCGCGGTTCCGCCGCGCGCTGGTGAACCACTACGTGAGTGGGAACACCCTGCTGCCCTGGAACACCATGGGGGAGTCGGTGAGTAGCCTTTCGGTGGGGACCTACGACAACCGCACGGTCGTTCCGCTCGGGAAGGATCCCTACGCGGATCGTGGCTACACCGATCCTCCCGAGGCCGTATTTCTCCGGCCGTATTCAGGCTGACGGCGGAGCGGAGTCAAACCATGGAGCTTCACGTCTATCGACACTTGTGGGGACTGCTCGGGGAGGGAGGGACTTGCGAAACCCTCGAGCAGGCGCTCGACGCCGTGCAGGCGTCGCCGGTGCCGTACGCCGGCATCGAGCACGCGATTCTGCTCGTCGGCGACGATGCGGCGCTCAGCGCCGAGCTCGAGCGGCGGGACCTCGGGTTCATTCCCATGATGCTCACCTTCGGCCAAACCGTCGAAGACCACATCGGCGCGTTTCGCATGCAGCTCGAACGCGCCCAGGCGATGCCTCACCAACTGGTGGTCAGCCACAGCGGGCGCGATTCGTTCGACGAAGAGCAATCAGCGAAGTTTTTCGAGGAAGCGCTGCGAATCGAACGGGATCTCGGTGTGGCCGTCGCTCACGAAACTCATCGAGGTCGGATATTGTTCAACCCGTGGGTCACCCTGCGCATGCTGAAGCGCTTCGAAGCGCTCATGCTCAACTGTGATTTGTCCCACTGGGTGGTCGTGGCTGAGCGGCTGCTCGAGAGCGAGATGCCCCTCGAACAGGTCGCCCCCCGCGCGCGCCACGTTCACGCCCGCGTGGGGTTCGAAAACGGACCGCAAGTCAGCGATCCCCGAGCTCCCGAGTTCAAACGAGCTTTGAACGCTCACGAGGGGTGGTGGAGCGCCATCTGGGACGCTCAGCGAAAGGGCGGCACGGAAGTGAGCACGTTGACTCCCGAGTTCGGTCCGCCGAGCTACCAACCGACCCTGCCGAACACGCTGGAACCGGTGGGCGATCTCGCGGAAGTGTGCGACTGGATGGCTGCGCGGCAGCTCGAGCGTTTTGCAAGCCGCGGCGACGCGGCTTGAGAGCGCCTGGCGCAGGGTGTCGGCGCGGATCGAGAGCGCGCGGCGCGCGCGGCGGCGATGCGGTACAATCGTGGCATGCGTCGTACTTCCTTGGGACTGGCTGGCTGTTGTTTCGTTCTAGCGGCCTACGCCGGCTGTAGTGACTCTGGGGGTGGTGCTGAAGGCGACAGTGTCGACGCCGGAGTGAGCGGAGACGGGTCGAGTGCGGGTGGCGCGGTCGGCTCGGGTGGATCGGCGGCAACCGGCGGCGCTGGCGGTGGTTTGGTGACGGGGGGGACCGGCGGCGGCACCGCGGGCGGCGGCGGCACCGCGACCGGCGGTGCGACGGCAACCGGCGGCGTGAGTGGTGGCGGCACGGGTGGCGGCAGCGGATCGGGCGGCGGAGGAACGGGCGGGATCATCGATGGCGGCATAGGCGGAGGATCGCCGACGGACGTGCAGTTCACCTACGACCCGGCGGACGTCCAGGTCGAAGCGTGTGCGTCCGAAACCGTCCAAGCGGATCTGATTCCGCTCGACATGTACGTGATGCTCGATCGCTCGGGCAGCATGAACCTGCCGCGGCCGCTACCTCAGCTGCCGAACCCCGTGGCGCAAGGGGATTGCAATGTCGGCGGCGGCACGGTTTCGCGCTGGTGCTTCGCGATCAACGCACTCGCCGGGTTCTTCGGCGCGGCGACGTCCGACGGCATGGGTGTCGCGATGCAGTTCTTCCCGAACGGTACGTGCTCCACGAACTGTTGCGCGTCCGGCGGGTGTTGCCAGGGCGCAGCGGATGCGATTCCGTCGTCACCTTACGGGCTCCTGCCGGCACAGAGCGCGACCCTCGTCAGCGCTCTCAATACGCAGGTGCCTCTCGGTGGCCAGACACCCATCGAGGCGGCGCTGCGCGGGCTGTCGACTTGGACCGCGGCGAACGTGATGCCGGGCCGAAAGATGGTCAGCGTGCTCATCACCGACGGGGCGCCGAACGGGTGCAACAACAACCAGGCGGCGCTCGCCGGCATCGCGGCGACTCATTTGGCCAACAACGGCCTCGAGACCTACGTCATCGGGATGGACGGGGCGAACTTCACCGTGCTCGAAGCGATCGCCGTCTCTGGCGGAGGCATGCCCCACAGCAACTACTGCAACGGTGGTGCGCCGAGCTGCCACTACTACGACGTCGGCAACGGCAACCCGCAGGCGTTCATCGACGCGCTGCTCGCCATCCAGAACAGCGCTCTCGGCTGCACGTACAACGTACCGACCAGCAGCACCGGGCTCGTCGATCCCGACAGCGTCGAGGTCGAGTACACACCCGGTACCGGCGCGCCCATGTCGATCCCGCGAGTGACGACGTCCGCGCAGTGCACCGGAGCCGGCTGGTACTACGACAACAACGTGACCCCGACGACGATTACGCTCTGCCCGGCCACGTGCACGCAGGTGAGCGCCGATCCAGCCGGTCGGATCGACATCGTGCTTCTGTGCGAGGGCTCGTAGGCGTCGTCTGATGGTGCGTTCCTAGTTGAGTTTGTCGAGTGGAGCGGGTCGAGTCGAGGATCAGAATTCGGGCGCCCCGGGTAGACGTGTTCGACCTCACCCAGAGTTACGATTTGCGGCTCGAATGGGACCCGTTCCTTCGGGAGCTGCGATTTCTAAACGGTGCAACGGAACCGTCGGTGGGTGTGCTCGTGTGGGTCAAAGCAAAGAACGGCCTCACGATGGAGGTGGAATACGTGTCGCTCACGCGGCCGAAGGTGGTGGCGATGAAGATGCTACGAGGGCCGCGCATTTTCGAAAGCTTTGCCGGGACATGGCGGTTCGAAGAAGTGACGGAAAACGAAACCGATGTGACGTTCATCTACGCGTTCGAAACCATTTGGGCTTGGGCACGCGTGGGTTTGAATCCGCTCATTCGCGCGGCTTTTCGTCGTGACATCCGTGCTCGACTTCTTGGATTGAAAAAAGAGGCGGAAAGTGGCCGGCTAATCTCGAGAATGTCTGCCAGCGACTAGGCGCCATGTCTCTGTACGAAGTTGTCCTCGGGGAGAGGTGGCGGGAGATGTCTCCGGCGGTTCGGGACGTTCATTCGCCGGGCAAGGCTACCGGTCGGCTCGAAGTGCGGCGTGGCGGTAACGTGTTGGCGCGGTGGATTGGAGCAGTGCTCGGATTTCCCCGAGCTTGCGCGGAGGCAGCTCTGCAGCTGACCGTCGAGGCTCGCGGCGGCGAGCAGGAATGGGTTCGCCTGATTGGCTCGTCGACTCTTCGAACGACGCAGCATGCTCGGGGTGCCGCACTCGTCGAACGGATGGGCCGATTCGAATGCGTCTTCGAGCTCGAAGTCGATGACGGCGCGCTGGTGTTCATGCAGCGGGAAGCTCGTCTCGTCTTCGGTCCGCTGCGCATTCCCGTGCCTGGTCTGCGAATCGAAGGCAGGGCGGAAGAATCGTCCGAGCGGGTGCAAATCGACGTTCGCCTCCACGCCCCGTTCGTGGGTCTGGTGCTGCGCTACACGGGGACCGTGACTGCCGAGGCGGCGAGCTGATGTCGAACGTGTTGTGGCTGATGCTGGTTCAGGGGGCTCTTGGTGCGTTCGACACGGCTTACTACCACGAGTATCGAGCGCAACTGCCAGCGGGTGGCGACCAGACGCGGTCCGAGCTTTGGCTTCACGCCGTTCGTGACTTCATCTACGCGGTTCTTTTTTGCACGTTGCCGTTCGTCGTATACGCCGGGACGTGGGCGCTCTTGCTCGCCATCCTCTTGGCGCTAGAAATCGTGATCACGTTGGCGGACTTCGTGGTCGAAGTGAAGGTGCGAGCTCCGGTCGGAGTTTTGGCGGGTGAGCGGGTGACACACGCCCTCATGGCAATCGTCTACGGCGCGTTCTTGGCGAACCTCTTGCCCGAGCTACTGCGCTGGAGCGAGGAGGCGACGGCGTTGGCGCCAGCGAAGTGGGACACCCCGCGCGAGCTCGGTTGGGTTTTGGCCGCGATGGGAGCGGGGGTTCTGTCGAGTGGACTGCGCGATGCGTACGCGGCACTGGGATTGCCGGGCGGGGGCTGGCCGTGGGCGCGCGGGTGATCCCACGTGCGAAACGGCATCGGACTCCTCGACGACTCGGGACGACTGCCGGTACCCGACCGGTGCGCCGTTCAACTCTCTAGTGGGCGGTCGATCAGCACGGCGAGGAAGAGGGCGGGCTCGTCGATGGCCTCCCAGGCGTGGCTGGTGCCGCGCTGGATGACGACCTGCCCGGGTGACAGCACGGTCTCGGCGCCGTCGAGGATGAGCTTCGCCTTGCCCGCGAGCAGGCAGATGACGTCCGCGGTGGACGTCTTGTGCATCGCGGGGTGGCGCGTTTGGTCGGTGAGGTGTTCGGCCGCGCCGACTTGTTCGAAGGTCGTGCGAACTACCGCGTTCAGGGTCTCGCGGGGCGCGTCGGGGGGCAGGGGTTGCACGACGAACCATCGGACTTGAAAGTTGCCGGGGCGCGGACCGAGCTTGACCGTCTCGTTGCCCAGGTCTTTCGTGTCCTTCGGGTCGAGCGGGCCACTCACGGCGTCTTCCCAGATTTCGAAGAGGCCGCCGAGATCCGGCTCGCCGAAAGTGGCGCACGGGCCGCCGTCTACGATGATGACGGATTGGCCGTCGGTGCCGTCGGCGGTGATGATGCGTCGCATGGATTCATGAAAGTTGGGCATGGTGACGGTCCTGTCGGTGAATGGATCGGTCAAACATCGGCCGCGCCGGGGTCGATGACGAGTCCTTCGGTCGAATACGTCGCAACTGCGCTACCGGCCAGCCCTGCGGTGTCTCGCGGCCCTTCGGCTCTGGCCGGTTCACAGTGGAGTGTCGACGAGAGCAGGAATCTTCGCGCTGGGGTAGTGTGTTGTCGGATGGCCACGGCCAGCGCGTCGCAACTCGCACAGGCAGCGCTGATCGCGCTCGGCGCCGTGGCGATTGGCGCGGCGATGTATCGGACCCGCGCGCTGATGGAGGTCGTGGCGACCGAGCGACGGGCCGGGTGGCAGGTGCTTCGCGGGATGATGGGTTGCTTCATGGTGGGGTATTTGGGGGCAGTCTGGCTCATCCTGACCGATCCGGAAAACGTGCTCGGCTGGTTGGTGGGTGTTGTATTTTTGGGGGGGGCGGGGTTCGTCTACGTGGTCGTCGACATGAGTGTCGGCGCGCTCGAGCAGCTGGCAAGAACCTCCACGTCGCGTGAGGCGTATCAGATCACGCTCGACACTGTGGTGGACGCGATCGTGACCATCGACCCCGAGGGCGCGATTCTCTTCGCGAACTCCGGCACATCGAAGCTCTTTGGCTACCACGCCGACGAGCTGCTCGGACAGAACGTCAAGATGCTGATGCCACCGCGGGACGCCACCGAGCACGATGGATACATCCGGCGGTATCTAGATACCGGCGAAGCAAGAGTCATCGGTGTTGGCCGCGAGGTCGTGGGTCGAAGAAAAGACGGCAGCACGTTTCCGCTCGACCTCTCCATCAACGAGATGGTGGTCGGCGGACAACGCCAGTTCGTCGGCTCGCTACGGGACATCACCGAACGCAAGGAGGTGGATCTCATGAAGGGCGAATTCATTTCCGTCGTGAGTCACGAGCTTCGCACCCCGCTGACGTCGATCCGCGGCTCGCTTGGTCTGCTGCTGGGCGGAGTGAGTGGCGAGCTGTCCCCGAAAGCCCGCAGCCTCGTGGACATCGGGGTGCGGAGTTGTGATCGGCTCGTGCGCCTGATCAACGACATCCTCGACGTCGAGAAGATCGAGTCGGGGGCGATCGAAATGCGGCGTCGGGAGGTGCCGCTCGACGGGTTGCTGGCTACCGCGGTGCAGAGCAACCGCGCTTTTGGCGACCAGCACGGAGTCCGGATCGAGAGCGTGGGGGTGTCGGACGTTCTCGTCCGCGTGGACGAGGATCGGATCGTCCAGGTCTTGACCAACCTGCTCTCCAACGCGATCAAGTTCTCGCCGGAGGGTGGTGTCGTCCGCTTGACTGCTGGTCGAGTTGGGGCGTTGGTTCGCGTTGAAGTTTGGGACGACGGTCCAGGGATCCCCAAAGAGTTCCTTCCGCGAGTCTTCGACAAGTTTGCTCAAGCGGATTCGTCATCGACGCGAAAGATTTCTGGGAGTGGTCTGGGGTTGAGCATCAGCCGAGCGATCGTCGAGCAGCACGGGGGGGCGATTGGGTTCGATGTGGGGGATGATTCCGGGACCACGTTTTTTTTCGAGCTGGAGGCGATGGAGGCGAATCGAGAACTCTAGTAGGCGTGGGTGCGGGGATGCGGGGGTGACGGGGGGTGACGGGGTGCGGTGCGGGTGCCATTCATCGAGGGAGTGTCGCGGCTCGTTCCGGAGCGGGGTGCGTGGCGGGTGATTTGTCGTCGGCAGATGGTCGGTTCGGGGGGGGGCGAGATGGCGGGTGTCGAGACGGCGCGGCGCGTGGAGTGACCGGAACTGTGGTGTCGTTGAAAAAACAAACACAAAAAGAGCGTATCGGGGCTTGACAGATCTGGAGCGTGAACCGGTGTCGCTCGGCAGTCGGGCGCCGATGGGTGAATGCTCGCGCGAGCAGAGCAGCGGAGAAGCGAGTTGCCGTGTTTGCGATTCCGAAACCGTTTTTCTGTCGAACGCGCGCGTGCGTGCGGCTCAGAGGGTCGGCGAACCCCGTGATTATGTTGTCCTCATGGACACGTATTCTCTGGATGATTCGACCGACGACGAGTTGCTGACGAACCTCAAGGCGCTCGTTGGCCAAGCGAACGTGCTGACCGCGCGGGTGCTGGCACACTTGGCCGAGGTGGACGCACGCGGGATCCACCGACTGTGGGCGTGCTCGTCGCTGTATTCGTACTGCGTGTACGAGCTCCGCATGAGCGAAGACCAGGCGGCGAGACGCATCGCGGCGGCGCGGGCGGCGCGGCGGTTTCCCGCGCTCTTCGAGATGATCGAGAGTGCGGCGATACATTTGACTGGGGTGGTGCTCTTGGCGCCGCACTTGACCGACGAGAATCAGGAGGAGGTTCTGGCGCGGGCGCGATTTAGGACGAAGCGCGAGATCCAGAAGCTGGTGGCGGAGCTCTCGCCCCAGCCTGCAGTGCCAGCGCGCATCGTTCCGCTTTCGACGAACCCGCTTGATCTGGGACCGCGACCGACGATGGCGCAATTTACGGCCGCGCTTGCTGGACCGGTGCGGGACATCGAGCCGGGCAATGTGGCGGGGGGCGCGCCGGTGGCGGTGGCGGAGGTGCTGGAGAATTCACCCGCGCCGGAGCGGGTGGGCGGTGCGGCCGGGGTTGGCAATGGGCGCGGGAGCGCGTGGGGTGTGCAAGTGCGCGGAAATGCACCCGCGCCGGCGCGGGTTGGCGGTGTGGCCGGCG
>JAJDAH010000014.1 GCA_029261965.1 Polyangiaceae bacterium | reverse complement strand
GTCATCGCCCTCCCGGTTCTCAACGGACTACATCACGAGTATCGGCGAGCAGCGTGACACCGGATGACGCAAGTAGCCGGGACAATCGTCGCGCCGACGACACTGACCATCGCCAACGAACCATTCGCCAGTTACGTGCGTCGAGTCACTACTCCCGCAGCCTTCGAACACTGGACCGGCGCCGAAGACACCAACGCTTGGACACTCCTACGCGTCCCACTCGGAGCGACCATCGCGGTCATGGTGGCCCTTTTGGGAGTGAGTCGACCGGACCTGGTGGCCGCCGGCGCCGTGGTGCCCGCCGTGGCTGCAAGCTTGCCAGCTGTCATGCGGCTCATCGCAGCGTTCGCGCGCAGAAGCGACTAGTACATCCAGACCGGCTCGTTTCGTGAAGAGTGCTCGTTGCTCGGCGTATCGCTGGCGAGTCGTCCGCGAGGACAGGTTTGCGCCTACTCCCAGGCAGGTGCTCCGCTAGTCAACGGGTGTGCTTAGGTGACTACCGCCCAAAACACTCGATGGGACACCCATCGACCGCGTCATTGATGCAAGCAAACAGGTTGCTGGTCGCCGTCGAGATCAGGCCACCGTTGGTGGCGCAGGCGCCCTGGCAGCTGATCTTGACCGTCACCGGATCTGCTGCCGGGTCCATCATGAACGCCCGCAGCACACAGTCCTGGATGCAAAAGATCTCTCCCTCGCCAGCGAGACCGCCTTCCGAGCAGGACTCGCCCATGACCAAGCAGGCGACCCATTCGCTGCAACAGTTCTCGTCGCGACATTCTTCGCACGCATTGAAGAACGGGTTCTGTGGCATGCAGATCGGTGCGCCACCCATGCCAGCAGATCCGGCGGCCCCTCCGGTACCCCCTGAAGATGCACCCGCCGATCCGCCGGTGCCGCCCTGACCACCGGTGCCGCCCTGACCACCAGTGCCGCCCTGACCACCGGTGCCGCCCGTCATGCCAGCTCCCGCGGATCCGCCGGCGGCGCCCAGACCGCCCGTCCCGGCGACTCCGGCGGCCCCGCCGCTGCCCGGGCACTGGCAGGGGTCGTATCCGCTCGCGTCGCTTCGGCAGATCTGAAACCCATCGACGCCGTTCCCGCACGCGCAGGCGTCCTGTCGCCCGGCCGGGCACAGGCCGGTTGGTCCACCGCCAGATCCGCTCGCGGCAGCGCCACCCCCATCTGCCCTAGAGCCGCCGGATCCGTCGTTGCCAGCGTCTTCGCCCGAACCGCAACTGATCAGAACGTATGCCGCCGTAAGGCTCCACCAAACCAATCTCGAACGCTTTCGGATCATCAGAAGCTCCCATCCCTCGCGTGTTGCTACCGCACTCTCTCAAGGCTGCCAGGCGATGTCGCGACCGAACGGCGAGGTCGCAAGCGAATCAATCTCCTCCGCCCCAGACGTGACCGTGCCGTCCAGCTCGATCAACCAAACGCTTCGATCTGTTCGGACCGCGAGCCTGTCGGACGATGGCGCCCAAACCATGGCCATGGCGCCTTGTATCCCGACCGGCACTGGCGCGGATGGGGTTGGGTTCGAAACGTCACGCACGTTGAGCGCTCCGCCCGCCAGAGTGGCGAGCAGCCGAGCGTCCGGCGAGAAAGCCGCCGGGCCGGACGCCGAGCCCTCCAAGGCCATCGGGGAGCCTGGGTTTTCGACCGAGACGAGCCACTGGGCGCCGATCGCCAACCACCGTGAGTCACTCGACCATGTCACGCGACCATCGTCTGCCACACCCGGAATCGTCGCAGGTTGGAAGGGCTGACTTCGGTTCCCCGGCAACAGCGCCAGCGTCGTAAAGAAACCACCCAAGACGACCGAGCGGTCGGGCGCCCAAGGGTCCCCCCTGATTCGAATCGACGGGTTCACACCGTTCGGGGCCGTGACGACCTGTTCACTCGTCACATCGAAACGATGCGTCATCGCATCCGCAAAGAACACCAGAGTCTCGTCGTCAGCGCCCCATCCCGCCACATGGGTGCCGCCGGCATCCGTGCCGTCGTGCACGGTAACCGACGGGGTGCTGCCCGCCGCGTCCACGATGCGAACCCTGCCGCCTTCGTGAAAAGCCAGCCGCGTCCCGCTCGACGCCCACGGGGTGACCTCGAAGAACGCCACGGACGCCGCCAGCATCTCCGGAGCTCCTGGCGTCGCTTCGTCGACTCGCCGCGACCACAACTCGCCCGAGAACATGTCCACGGCCTTGATGTACGCGAGATACTCGGCACTCGCTGACCAGTTGATACGCGCCACGTCGTCTGCGATCGGCTCCGCTACGGGAGCAACGCTCCTGTGGTCGACCAGATTCACCGAACCCGTGCCGTCGGTCGGGATGAATGCCCACAGGAGCAAGCTCGTCGAATCCGGAGACCAAAAGTGAAGCAACGTTGAATCGGCTAATTCCCTCGCGGGTGCAGGGGCCGCTCCTGAAAAATCCACGACGTTTGGCCGGCGCGAAGCGTCCGAGGTGAGCAAATACCGCCCGTCAGGCGACCAAGCGCTGAACCGTTGGTCCAGGACGGTACTGAGGCTTGCCGTGCTGAGAACCGCGGCTGACCGAACATCCACAGACTGCGGAGGAGAGTCTTGCGAGGCGTCGAATGCTCGAACGCCGTCAGCGTCGTCGTACACGATCCACTTGCCTATGGAAGGAAACGGCGGGCCACTCGGCGTACCGGCCGTACCCCCGACACCAGCCCCGCCCATGCCGCCGGTGGCGCCCGAGCCACCCTGACCCCCGCCCGGGCACGCGCACGCGTCGAAGCCACTGCCGTCAGTCGTGCACGCCTGAAAGCCTTCGACACCACCACCTGTCCCTCGCCAAAACTACATTGGCACGGGACCAGAGTATCGAGCAGGCGATCGGGAGCACTCAGAGCCGGCGCAGTCGACCATCCGGGCGAGCGAGGCCATGACGGCGGCGCACGAGAGCGCGATGGCGACGCCCCAA
>JAJDAH010000130.1 GCA_029261965.1 Polyangiaceae bacterium | reverse complement strand
AGGGCCGACGCTTCTCCCTTAATCGCGCGGGTCTGGTCGAGGCTCGCGTGTTTTTCTGCCCTCGATTCTGACGAATCGCGGGGCGTCCGCTCCCTGATCGGTGGACGGGGGCATCGTCGGGCCCCGGCTTCTCGTTTTACTCGCGGACGATGGCGGGGCGGGAGCGGAGGAGCTGGAGGATGGGCTCGATGAAGTCGTCCTGGACGTTGGTGCCGACGGAGTTGGTCTCTTCGTAGTGGTCGCCGAAGGTGCTCGGCGGCTCTTCGAGGTAGGGGTTCTGCTCGTCGACGACGAAGTCGTAGCTCGGGACGATGTAACCAAAAGTATCGGGCGTGAGGCCGAGGACCCACTTGTAGGTCACCACCGGATCCCGAGCCAGGTCGATGACCTTGCTGCGATCCATCTCGTCTATGGGCGGTGCGACGCTGCAGCGCGAGACTCCATCGCTGCCGCAGTCGGGGTTACCCATCGGGGCAGGCACACTGGGATCGTTCAGCAAGTGAAAAGGTGGTGGGGTGAAAATGAACGGGTCGTCGAGCGCGGTCACGCCGTCGGCAGACGCGAGCAACAGCTCGGCGTGTAGCTCGCCGGGCACGGTCACCATTTCCGCCATTCCGATGTCGACGACCGCGATCTGCGATCGAAGCGCCGGCACGTTTTCCGGACCGAGTTGGCGAGCCGGATCGTAGAACTCCCCGTCGCGGTCGAAGAGCTGTTGGCCGATGGCGATGTGAAAAGCCACGTTCACTACGTCCGTGTAGAATTCGCGAGCCCGAAAACCGATCGGCGCGGCTTCCACTGTCGTCGACCCGACGCGGATGGCTTCGAGCGCGTAAGCCGCCATCTTTCGGCCGGCGCTGTAGGCGCGTTCTATGCCGGCCGGTAGCTCGGTGCCGTCGAAGTCGATGTGACGCACGGCCCCCGGGCCCACCTGTCCCCCGAGAGCGCCGTTGAAAAACAACGCGACACCCCCGACGCCGTCCGCCTGATAGAGCACGTTGCCCGCGGCGTCTCGAACGTCGAGTCCCTTCTCGACGCCCTCGCGAAGCGTGTGAGGAAAGTCCGAGCTCGTCAGGGTGTTCTCGTCGTCGGCGTACTCCGGGTGAGCGGTGAAGTTGATGAGGGTCGCCACCGTCGATTCGTCCGCCGTCGAGATGAAACGAATCGTGCGAAGCTCGTTGTCGATCACGACCGGATCTCTAACGTCGCTGACGAAGGCCGCCGTTTGGTGCCCGGCAGGGTCGGTTTCGGCGATGTGACCGTCCACTTTGGAGGCTCCGAACTCGGTCTTGACTGGTACCAGCTTGGCGCTGGCCTCCATCAACGATTCGATGGTCTTCGTCCGAGTCATCGCGTTGTACTCGCGTTTGACTCCGCTCTCGCCGTCGGTTGGTCCCCAAATGCCCATCGTGTCCTGGGTCTGGTGCACGTGAGTCGAGCTGACGCTGATGTAGTCGAAGCCGTGGCTCGGATGCATCGCGTCGAGCTCGTCGCGCATCCGTTGAACTTCGTTGTAGAACCAGCCCACGTTGTCGACGACGCAGAGGCCGATCTTGGTATTGCCTTGCTCTAGCGCCACGCAGCGCGACCAATTCGGGTCGGCGACTCCGGTGGCCGCCCGCCCGATGCCGAAGCCGGCGATCCAGGTGCACTTCTGAGGATCGACTCTGGGGCAGTTCGGGAACTCGTCTGGGTTGCCGTGGTCGCAGCTGCCGAGCGGCACGCACTTGTCCCCGCCGATCAGGTTGAAGTCGCGATACTCGCCGGGCAAGAAGTCGCTGCTAGGCACGTATTCGGCCACGTGGTCGACGACCGGCGTGATGTCGACCGCCGCGGCCCCGACCTTCAGCGTCAGATCCTCCGAGGCCTCGCACCCGTCGCTGCCCGGACACCGCTGGGTCGGAGCGAGCGAGGCGTTTTCTGGATGGCCTGCGGGCGGCGGCTCGGGTCCGTCGTCGGCCGTGCCGTCCGCATCGGTGTCGCTGTCGTTTCCGCAGCTGGCGATGCCGATGGCTGCACCAATGAACACCGTCCCCCAAAGCAAGCGCTTACCCATGGCGCAAAGTCTAGAGGCTGATACGCCGACCGCCAAGACTAGACGCCGCGGCGGGTGTCCCAGAGCTGCACGTGCAACCTCGAGGAGTAGCGGTACCCACGCGCGCGACACGCTTCGACCACCACGGGGCCCTTTTTGGCGAGCGCGACTCGCGTGTCCGCCTGAGGCATCAAAAGCACACGTTCTTTGGGCCAACCGGCTTTGGCGACCAACGCGTCGGCTTCGTCGATGTCACCCTCTTCCACGACGAGCTTGAGCCATGCTTTGCCCGTGTCTCGCAGGGCTCGCAGCGCATCTTCGCGGAGCCGCCGTTTTTCCGGTTCGCCCGAGTTCGCGAGCTTCGGCGAGACGTTCCAGTGATCGACCCGTTTACCCAGCTCCAAGCACGGCGCGAGCGTCCCATTGGTTTCGACTTCGACGAAGGTCTTGCTGTCGAGCTCGCCGAGTAGCTCGGTCACGGCCGGCTGCTGGAGAAGCGGCTCACCGCCGGTGATGACGAGGTGCTGCGGGGAAAACGCCCGGACGCGCTCGGCGACTTCTCGCGGCGTGGTGACATGGACTTCGGCGTCGTAGTCGAAGCGTTTCCAGTCCCACGTGTACTTGGTATCGCACCAGCTGCAGGTCAGGTTGCAGGTGGCGAGCCTCACGAACACGCACGGCTTTCCCGCGTTCGGCCCTTCGCCTTGGATGCTCTCGAACACCTCCGAGAGCTTGATTGCTGCCGAGCTCATCGGGGTATCGTGCGCGTCGGCGGGGCGTCGAGCAATCGTGCGGTTCCGGGGGCGTTGCTCGCAATGACGAGGGACCGGTGGATTGTGCCCGAGCGGGATGATATTCGGGGGCGACGATGCCCCAGAATAAGCGATCCGGAAGAGATCTTCGCGAGCTCCGCCCGGTGGAGATGGTTCCCGGTTTTCATCGCCTCGCCGAAGGCTCCGTCCTCTACAAGAACGAGGGCACGGTCGTGCTCGTCACCGCTTCCGTCGACGAGAGCGTCCCGAAGTTTCTCGAGGGCAAGGGCAAAGGGTGGACCACGGCGGAGTATCAGATGCACCCTCGGGCAAACCCCGTTCGGAGGGAGCGGCGCGACGGACGAGATCGTCCCCTCGGCGGACGCTCGAAGGAAATCGAACGGCTCATAGGTCGCGCGCTTCGTTCCGCCGTGGACCTCGATCTGCTCGGAGAGCGCACCATCGTCATAGACTGCGACGTGCTCGAAGCGGATGGCGGAACCCGCACCGCCTCGATTACGGGTGCGTGGGTCGCGCTAGCGCTTGCCCTGCAGAAGCTCCGGGACAAACGCAAGCTCGAGCATCCGGTACTGAGGGATCAAGTCGCCGCAACCAGCGTGGGACACGTCGACGGTCAATTCGCGCTCGACCTCTGCTACGCCGAGGACAGTACGGCGCGAGTGGACCTCAACGTCGTGGCGACCGCCCGCGGTGGAATCGTGGAGATACAAGGAACCGCCGAAGGTGAAGCGGTGCCACGGTCGGACATCGACCAAATGGTCGACCTGGCGCTCGAAGGGATCGCGAGCCTCTGTGAGAAGCAGCGCGCGGTGCTCGAAGAGTCCGGGGTGGACATCGGCAAGTTGCTCGTCCAGCGCTGAGACGCGCGCAACAGCTGAGAACCGCGCTATAGCTGAGAACCGCCGCATGGCTGAGACACGAGCCTTCAGCGTTCCCGGGCGGTGGCATCATCGCCTGGAAGACGGGCGCATCCAGTGCGACTTGTGCCCCCGCTACTGCAAGCTCAACGACGGCCAGCGGGCGTTTTGCTTCGTTCGGCAGCGAGTGGGCGACACCATCGAGCTCACGAGTTACGGCAGAGCGTCGGGCTTCTGCATCGATCCGATCGAGAAGAAGCCGTTGAATCACTTTTATCCGGGCTCTAGCGTGCTGAGCTTCGGTACGGCGGGGTGCAACTTGGGTTGCCGCTTCTGTCAGAACTGGGACATCTCCAAGGCGCGCGAGATCGACCGGTTGGGCGACCGCGCGACGCCCGACAAGATCGCCGAAGCCGCCGCCGAAGGCGGCTGCCGGAGCGTGGCATTCACCTACAACGATCCGGTCATTTTCGCCGAATACGCCATCGACACTGCGAAGGCCTGTCGCGAGCGAGGCATTCGCACCGTCGCTGTCACCGCGGGCTACATCGCGCCGGGCGCCCGCCGCGAGTTCTTCGGCGCCATCGATGCCGCAAACGTCGACCTCAAAGCGTTCAGCGAGCGGTTCTACAAGAAGCTCTGTTACGCGGAGCTCGAGCCCGTCAAAGATACGCTCCGGTACCTCCGCGAGGAGACCGATGTATGGTTCGAGGTCACGACATTGCTGATCCCCGGAGAAAACGACTCCGATGACGAAGTGGACCGGTTGAGCGAGTGGTTCGTCGAAACCCTCGGGCCGGACGTGCCGCTCCACTTCACGGCCTTCCATCCGGATTTCAAGATGACCGACATTGCTCGGACGCCGGACGCCACGTGCAAGAGGGCGCGCAACCGGGCGAAGCGGCACGGTATCCACCACGTGTACTCGGGCAACATTCACGACGAAGGCGGCCAGTCGACCTACTGCCCCGGCTGCGGGGAGGTCGTCATCGAACGCGATTGGTACCGGCTAGGGGCCTACCGCCTCGATCGCGATCGGTGTCGGAACTGTCGGGCCGCCATCGGCGGAAGGTTTGCCGCTGAAGGCGCCGGTTCCTGGGGACGGAAAAGACTCCGGGTCGCTATCGGGTGAACGTCACTCGTCGTCGCCCGGCGCGGCGTTGGAGCTCCCGAGACTCCGGACTGGCGGTGGCGCTTCGGACCCGATGTCGAGGCAACGAGTCACCATCAACGCGTAGAGCGCGGGCTCCACGACGCTCGCGTCGTGTTTCGCGATCAGCTCGCCGAAGGTGATCGCGCGCTGTCTAATGTCGGCGATGACCGCTAGCTCGGCGTCGACGAAGTCGAAACCGTCCAGATCCGCGTGCGCGTGAAGCCGAATCGCGTGGTCTTCGAGGGTCGCGAGAGTCGCGTCCACGCGCGGGTCGTCTCCGCCGTCGCGGATACCGGTGGCCAAGACGGCGAGCGGGGAAACCTCGATGCGGATGTTGCCCGTGCGGTCGGCGATCAGGTTCCGGTCGGCGTAGAACTCGTAGGTGGTCTCCGGTGGCAACGCGAAGACGTAGGCGATTCGCTGTCGCAGCTGTTCGGCGAGGGTGTCCGCCAAGTCGTCGTCGTCGACCTCGTCGGACGCCGCGACCTCCGCCTCGAGGGCAACGTCATCTTCCGCTATCTCGGCGAGCCTGCCGGATTTGAACGCGGATTCGAGCAAGCAGCCCATGGCCAGGAGCATCGTCCGGAGCGGCGCGACTCGTTTCGAGGTCCAGATGCGAACCGGAGCACCAGCATCCAGAAACACCGTGCTGCATTCGGCGTCGGGCTGGTTGAACACGAGCGTGCCGGTCAGCTCGTTTTCGAGCACGTAGACGAAGACGTGCGCCGCCGGCGTGCGGCGCAGCGATCCGGTCGCGGTTGGCGCCACGTCCTTCGGGACGAGGCTCCGGATGACGCTCGGCGCCTCTTGCTCCGCGGACTCGACGTCGGTTCGCGACGACGGCGCTTCCTCGGGCTCCGCGGGCCCCGAAGGGGCAACGGAATCGTCCGCCTCCGGAGGCGTTGATTCGACGTTGTCGGCTGCTGCCATCGTGGCGGTAGCGGGGTCCTCTCGCGGAATCGAGCCCGACGTGGAGCCCGCCTTCAGACTCCCGCTGACCGTCTCGGTGATGACTCGGGGCGCGCTTCGACGGCTCGATGGGGGGCCGGCTGCTTCGGGCCGCGGGGCAATGTCCCGTGGGATCTCCTGCGCGCCGTCGACGGGCACCGGCACCACGCTCGGGGGCGCACCGGCTTTTGGAGGCATCGTCGGGGGCAACGTCGCCGGCATCATGTCGCTCAGGCGCTGTCGCGGTGGGGGCGCGGTGGTCGCCGCGCCCTGGTGCCCCGACGGCGGCGAAGGCGCCTCGGCATTGTCCAGCACGATGCGACAGACGGCATCGAGACGCCCGTCGCTTTCTGTGAGCACTTTCGCGATGGTGCGGGTCTCGTCATTCGCCAAGTCCACCTCGGCGCCATCGGTCGGCTCGCCAGATTCGTCGTAGACGAGGCGAACCAGCGGGTTCACGTACTGTGCCGGATGCACGGGGGTTTTGACCACGACGCCGCGTTCGCCAGTATTCAGCTCGACGATCGTGCCCGTCGGAAAGATCCCGACGGCGCCAATGAGCAGTGCCGCCACCGCACGGTCGTAGTCATCCTTCGCCTCGGCGATGATCGTGCGGACCGCTTCGTCCGGAGTGACGAAGCGACTCGCTGCCGGATCGGGAGTCAACAACTCGTTGAAGCGGTGGGCCGTCGAAACGATGCGTGCTGCCACAGCGGGATGGCGCGCTCCTTGGTACAGCGGACCGAGACGACTCGCGAGGCGATGCCAATGCGCCTCGAAAACCATCACGCTGCGTACCCGAGACGCTTCGTGCAGCTTGCCCATGGCGGTGAGCGCGACCACGGTCGCCGCGGGTAGCCGCGTCTCGTCCTCTTCGTTGAGGTGTTGGATCAGCAGCTCGCTGTGACCGTCCATGGCGCCGGCTTCGAGGATCACGGGTTTGCCCACGTCGTAGAGCAAAGCCGCCATGGCCACGCGGGCGAGGACTTGAAGCTCTCCGGTCAACTGACGGGTCATGGTGACGGCGAGGATCGAGGTGTTCACTGCGCGCCCGGCCGCGTCGTGGTTGGCGTTGCGCATCGCCGTGACGCCCAAAAATGCCGGT
The DNA here is from genome assembly GCA_029261965.1 of Polyangiaceae bacterium. Lineage (GTDB taxonomy): Bacteria > Myxococcota_A > Polyangia > Polyangiales > Polyangiaceae > JAJDAH01. The sequence goes on along the minus strand of JAJDAH010000130.1, from coordinate 1,117 downwards.
GTGTCCCCCTCGGAAAGGCGCACGAGCTTCTGCGCGATTCTCTTCGCCTCGTGGGGGAGCTGATACTTCCCGCCGGACAGGTTTTCGAAGAGGTGCCTCATCACGACGATTGCCGATCCGTAGGCGCGGGCGATGTCTTCTTCGGGCGTAGTCTCTTCGGTGTCGGCTTCGAGCGCCGCCGGGCTCACATAGCGGAGCCGGATGTTCTCCGATGGCTGTCGGAGGTTGTCGCTTGCCTGCGGATCCTGCGTGGCTGCCACGAACGCCAGGAGAAACGCACGGAGGTCGGTCACGTCGACGTCGGCGCCGAAGATGATTTCGGACAGCTCGAATCGACGGAGCATCTCGCCGAGGTCAGTTGCGGCTTCGTAGTCGCTCCGCGAGCCTTTGAGCAGCTGGCCGGCCACGAAGACCGTGCTCTTGGCAAACAGCAAGGACACCCGCCCTTCGGTGCGCGAAGTGAAGAGGCGGATGGTGTCGACGGTCTGCTCCAGCTGAGCAACCACCGCCATGTTGTCCACCGAATGAATCTGGCCGATCTTGAGCAGGCGATAGATCGCCAGGACCAGCCCCGCCCCGAGCTCGCGAGCCTGCTCGCGCCGGGCTAGTTGGGCCGAATCACCCCGAACGCTTTGGCTCGCCCCCGGTTCGACCATTCACCGTACCTGTCGTCGCCCTTTCGCGTATTTGGTTCGCGGCTGCGGCGGCCACCGCTTTGACGGAATCGGCATTCGACCACTTGCTGCTGACCTTGTCGAGCGTCTTGGTTACGGGGCCCTCGGCGCCGATCCTGCCGAGGAGCTCGATGGCGGCGATTCGAGTCTCGTCGACTGCCTCGCGGGCGATCACCGCACCCTTGGCCGCGAGCTCGAGCGCCACGGCCTCCGCGCGGGAGGGAGACAGTGCGTGGAGCGTCTCGAGTGCGAGCTTGCGCTCTTCGATTGGTAGCTTGTGGAACGCGCCGGTCGTCATACGCTGCACGAGGCCCGGGCCGGCTTCCTTGACGCGATATCGCATCATGGTTTCGAGGGCTGCCAGGCGCACGGCGGGGTCTTCGTCCATGCTGAGCGCGCTCAGCTCGTCGCGCAGACCCGTGGTCGACGCCTTGGCGCGCACC
>JAJDAH010000129.1 GCA_029261965.1 Polyangiaceae bacterium | reverse complement strand
CGCAAAGGCGGCAAGGTGATCGCACTGCCGGTGCTCGGCGGCGTGCAGCACGACTATCGCCTCGCGGCGTAGCGTCGAGTCGGTGGATGTTCCGAGTAGACGCCATCGGTCCGTCTCCGCGCTCGATACCGCCCGTGGCGGACGGGCGAGGTCTTCGAGTGCGTGTCGGTGGCGTTCCTGATCCGGCGTCCGTCGCGCTAGCGCCGTAGACCTGCGACCCGAGACGCTTCCACGGAGTTTTCGCGGACGACGGGCCGTCCCGACAGCGACATGGACCCCGACGTCCGCTACTACACGTCGCCCTGGCGGAGCGACTTCCTCGTGTGGGCATTCGACTATCTCGTCGACCTCGGATACGCGGACGCCGCGGTGACGCGCGATTTCCTCGCCGGCTACACCGTCGCGCGGTTCACGAACTATCCCGACTTCAACCGGTTCGACGGCGCGCCGTATCACATCGCCGTCGAGAGCGTTTCGGGTACCGAGTACACGAGCTGGAACGAGATCTGGCAGATGAGCTTCGCGGGACGGAGTGGCGCTGCCCCCACCGAGTTCAATGAGGTCAATTGTGCGCTCTGTTATCCCGCCATTGCCCGCGTGGCGTTGACCGGAGCCATGCACGCGGCGCTGCCCGATGCGGAGAGTGCAACCGACGCTGCCCCATCGGAAGGCGCGGCGCCGCAGAGCTCACCAACCGCGCGGCCGGCATCGCTGTCCTTGCCGCCGCTAGAAAACGAACAGCACTTGGATGAATGGATGTCGGGTCCGTGCCTCGCCTACTCCCCTCAGCGGAAACTGCTCGCTTGCGTGAGCGCTGAGCTCGAGATGGGATTCGTCACTGCGACGTTCGTTCTGCTCAGCTCCGAGACGGGCGCGGTGACGGAAAAGCACGTCGTCTACGAAGGCCGGAGCTCCATCGAGCCGAAGTCGTTCAAACAGGATGCGATGGGTGCCGCGAAAGGCGCGCTAGCCAGCGGCGATTTCACCGAACGACCCGTCCCAATTGCCCCCGAACGAGTTGGGCGCCTCGATGCCGGTGTCTTCCGGGTCGCGGTGGCCGGGCGCACGCTCAGCGCGCCTGCGCCCAAGCTCACGCAGGCCGACGCGCCCCAGGCGTTCAAAGGCGACCCGAACGGTTGCATGACGTGGTCGCCCGCTGGAGGTCAGTCGTTCTGGGACGTGGCGGTCTTGCGGATCGCTAGCCAGCATTCCTTCACGAAGGAAGCGGGCAAGCCGTGTCACTTCGCTGGTGAGCTGAACGACGAGACATTTCCGAGCGGCGAGCGATGGGTCGTGCTGCGGCCCGAGTAGCTGGCAGCGCTAGAGCGCATGAACCGCGTGTTCCAGCGGTCAGTCGAAACGGCAGAGAAACAGCGGCACCTAAGCCGCCCCCTCGTTAGGAACGAATCCTTGACTAACGAGTCGAACTGGTAAAGGATTCGTTACTAACGGAGAGTCCAAGGCAAGAACTCGTTCCGAGCGGTATGCGGCGATGAAGCAAAGAAAAACAGGCACCTACGAGCGGACCACGGTGGGCGGCGAGGAGGTCGCGGCCTTCGTTCCGGCGGCACTGCCACCCACACGACCGAAGCTCGCCCTCAAAGGTGCCCTCGCCGAGCGCCTCCGCGCCGCGGAACAGGCGCTGGTCCGACTCGAGCTTGCCGGCGAGATGGTCCCGTCGCTCGACTGGTTCATCTACGCCTTCGTGCGCAAGGAGGCGGTCGTTTCCTCTCAGATCGAGGGCACGCAAGCGACCCTCGTCGATCTGCTCACCTTCGAGGCGGAGAGCGACGAAGGCCCGGGGAGCGCCGACGTCGAGGAGGTCTGCAACTACCTCGACGCCCTCAACTTCGCTCGAGCGCAGCTCGCCGACCCATCGGGGTTGCCGCTATCCATGCGCCTGCTCGACGAGATTCACGCTCGCCTCATGCAAGGGGTTCGCGGCGCCGACAAACAGCCAGGCGAGGTGCGTCGCACGCAGAACTGGATCGGCGGGAGTCGTCCGGGCAATGCGGCCTTCGTGCCGCCGCCGCCGCACGCCCTCGGCGAGCTGCTGTCGGCGTTCGAGAAGTACATCCACGCAGGCGATGACTTGCCGCTTCTCGTTCGCGCGGGGCTTCTGCACGTCCAGTTCGAGACCATTCACCCCTATCTCGACGGCAACGGGAGGATCGGTCGCCTGCTTGTCACGTTGTTGCTCGAGCACTGGAAATTGCTCACCGAGCCGCTCCTCTACCTGAGCCTCTTCTTCAAGCGGCACCGCAGCGACTACTACGACCGGCTCGGCGCCGTGCGGACGAGAGGCGACTGGGAAGGGTGGACCGACTTCTTCTTGGACGGCGTCGCCACCATCGCCGACGAGGCCGTGATCTCGGCGCGCGAGCTATTCTCGCTGGTCACCGAGGATCGATCGCGAGCCCTCGATCACGCGGGCGCCTCAGTCGCCGCAGTGCGCCTCTTCGAGCTGCTGCCACGGCATCCCGTCGTGTCGGTGGCCTTCGCCATCAAGCAACTCGGCGTCAGCAAGCCCACCGCCGGCCGCGCAGTCGAGGCACTCGAAAAGGCCGGCGTCCTCGTCGAAACCACCGGCAAGAAGCGCGACCGCTCGTGGGTGTACCAGCGCTACCTCGACAAGCTGCGCGTCGGCACCGAACTGGAGACACCGGGACGACCGTAGCCGGAGCCTAAGAAAATCAACGACGGCGCCGCTGCAGCGGAGCGAGCTTGCGAGCCCCAAGAATCGACCTGGTTCGTGGAGACATTCTGGAGACGCGGAAGCGCACTTTCACTGCGCGCACGAGCGCAGTAGACCTGCCGCATGAGGGGGATGGTCCCAGCGCTGGTGTTCGTATGTTCGCTGCTGCTCACGTGGGTGGCTCATGCCGCGGAACCGACCTTCATCGAGCTGCCGAACACGTGGCGCATCACCGATGTCGACGATCCGTCGTTCTCGTCCGTCGATTTCGACGACTCCCGCTGGCAAGAGGTCGAGCTCGCATCCACGGAAGCGCCGACGCCTTCCGGGCCACCGCACGCCACGGTGGTTTGGTACCGAACGCAGCTCGACGTCGTGCCGCTGGAGGCTCCGGCAGCCTTGACCGTCGGCTACGTCCGCGGCGCCTACGAAGTGTACGTCGACGGCGTTCACGTCGGCGGCCGCGGCAGCATCGCCAGCGGCGAAGTCGACACGCACGCGCCTGCCGTGCTGGCCGTTCCGAACGAGCTCATGAGCGATCGTCGGCTCGTCGTCGCGGTTCGCACCTGGCTGCCGCCGGGGCAGGGACGATTCGTCGGTCGGCAGCGCCTTTCAGCTGGCACGCGGCTCGTGGGTCCAACCCCGGTGATCGAGCGAGAGGTCGAGCGAATGTCGCTATCGACCTTCAAGAGATTCAGCGTCCACCCGTTGATCATCGCGATCATCGAGCTTTGGCTGTGCTTCTTTCACCTGATACTTTGGCGCCGGCGGCCCGAGCTGAGGATCTACGCCTACTACGCCATGTCGGCGGGTATGGCCGCGCTTTTTGACGGCCTGGTGTTCGGCTACCAGTCGGCCGCCATCGACTACGTCGCCGCGGCACATTTGAGGGAGCCGGCCCTCATATGCGCGTTGATCGCCACCGGCGAGTTCATTTGTCGCTTCGTCAGCGAGGCACCACCGAGCAGAGTTTGGCGCACGGCCAAGCGCTTGGTTTGCTGCTCGCGCTCACGCATCTCACGCTCGGACCGAGGGCTTACCTCTTCTTGCCGCTATGGACCGCGTCGGGCTTCACATTCGCGGCAAGCGCCGCCGGGTTGGGGTGGGTGATCTACATGGCGGTGAAGCTACGATCGCCGAATTCAACGATGATGGCGCTGGCCGTCACGGCCACGTTGGCAGCGTGGGCCCTCACATTAGCGATCGAACCCCTTCGGGGCGTCGGGAACTACTCCTCTGCATTTCTGAATATCGCCCTCGCTGTCGCGTTGTCCAACCACTACGGGCGGATCTGGGATGACCTTCGCATCACGAACCAAGCGATCGCGCGGTTCGTCCCGAGACC
>JAJDAH010000128.1 GCA_029261965.1 Polyangiaceae bacterium | reverse complement strand
GTGACGCATTGGCCGGCCTGGCAGGCCTGGCCGCCCGGGCAGACCACTGCCGTGCAGGGGTCGTTGCCGCAAGCCCCGGTCTTCGGGTTGCAGGTCGAACCGTTCGCGCAGAGCGGGTCCGCGCAGAGGCTCGGCGCGCACGCGACGCCGGCGTCGCCGCTCGCCCGGCACACCTCGCCCATGGGGCAATCCATGCCGCAGCCCGTCGGCTGACACGCACCATCGATGCACTCCTCGCCGGAGTTGCACGTGATGCCGGCGCAGCTCGCCGAGCACACCGGATCGGCGAACACGGCGCCTGGTCGGCAAACCTCGTCCGCTTGGCACGAGTTCGGATCACACGGGTTCTGGACGCACACGCCGTCGTCACAGACGCGCTCGTTCGGGCAGCCGAAGAAGAAGCAGTTGCTGTCGTCTTGGCATTGGCCCTGGAAGTTGCCCGCCTTCTCGACGCACCGCTGGTCCGCCGGGCACGTGACGTTGAAACACGGTCCCTGGCAACCTGACTGTCCCTTGCACACGCACGCGGGCACGCCGAGCCCGAGGGTCGAAGGCGCGCAGACCGCATCGCCGGCGGTGTTTCGCACGGTGGCGTTGGGGCAATCGTCGCACGGGTCGTCGGCAACGCACCGGCGGCCGGCCGACATCATCGTCCCGCTGATGAGTGCGTTTTCGTCGCAGGTCTGGCCCGTAGGGCACGGGAACTCCGGGCTGCCGCACGGTTCGGCGCACACGCACCGGTCCGAGCCACCCGCGCTCGTCGCGACACACACGCGGTTGGTGCCGCCACCGCAGAGCTCCGACTCGCCGGGGCTCGCTTCTTCGTCCACGGTCCCATCGCAGTCGTTGTCGAGACAATCGCAAATTTCCGCTTGTGGGCCGACTCCACCGAGACAGACGACCCGGCCCATCAAGCACGCCAGATTGCCCTGGTCGCATTCGCCTTCGGTTTCTCCACACGAGTCACCGATGTTCTGAGTCGGATCGGTGGGATCGGCCGTGCCGTCGATACCGTCCGGCGGCGGCCCGGGCTCGTCGATTTGCCCGTCGCAGTCGTTGTCGATGCCGTCGCACACTTCCGGTGACGGTCCGAGCCCACCGACGCACACGAGGTTGCCCATGCCGTCGCACTCGAAGTTGCCCGGCTGGCACTGGCCGCCGGTGCGGTCACCCGGGTAGACGACCGGATCGAACGGAACGTCGCACGGGTTGCCGAGCGGGATGCCGTTGTCGATGTTGCCGTCGCAGTCGTTGTCGAGGCCGTCGCAGACCTCGGGCTGAGGTCCGGTCTCGCCGTCGCAAACCAGGCTTCCGGTGTCGCAGATGTTCGTCCCGGTCATGCACTCGCCGACGTCGCTGCCGCAAGTGTCTCCGACCGGTGAGCCAAGGCCATCGTCGATGGCGCTGTTGCAGTCGTTGTCGGCGCCGTCACAAACCTCGCCGCTCGGGACCGTGCCCCCTTGGCACTGCCACATCTGGGTTCCGGCGCAGATCAGCGTGCCGGTCTGGCACGGCGTGCTGAGCGTGCCGACGGTCGTGCAGGTGCCGCCGGGCGGTGGGCACCAGTTCAGGTTCGCGTGGTTACACGCCGGCGTGCATCCGCCGCCTACCGGAACGTTCCAGCAGTTGGGATCCGTCGGCGCGTCGCCGAGCGGCGCATCGTCGGTGATGCCATCGCAATCGTCGTCGATGCCGTTGCAGATCTCGGGCTGAGGCGGCATGCCGCCCTGGCACACCAGGACGCCGCCGACGCACGCCGTCAGGCCCTTTTGACACTGGCCGACTGCCGTCCCGCAGTCGTTGCCGACGCCGGGCACGCCTTCGTCGACCATGCCGTCGCAGTCGTTGTCGATGCCGTCGCAAATCTCGGCGCTCGGCCCGACGAACCCGGTGCAGGTGCCGTTGCAGGGCTGCTGACCGCGCACGCACTGGATGAAGTCGTCGGCCGCGTCCGGGGGCGGATCGTTGTACATGAGCCCCGGCATGCCCGGCACGTCGCAAGGCGTCGGGGGGATGCCGTTGTCGACGATGCCGTCGCAATCGTTGTCGAGGGCGTCGCAAACCTCCGACCCCGGCGTGGCGTCGCAGGGGTTGAGCCGGTTGGTCGGTGCGCCAGGGATGCATTCGGACTGCATGAACGGCCCGCCAACCAAAACCTCGTCACAGCTCCGAACACCGGCGCAGTTCGCCGGAGGCTGGAACCCGCACGGAATGTCGGCGATTCCTTCGTCGATTCTGCCGTCGCAGTCGTCGTCGCACCCGTTGCAAATTTCGGCGCTCGGCGTGCACGTCGTGCATCCGCCCGGCGCGTTGTCGATGGCCCCATCGCAGTTGTCGTCGATGCCGTTGCAGATCTCGGGGCTCGGACAAGCGAGCGGCGATCCGCACTTGTTGAATCCTTCGTCGACCGTGTTCGCGCTCAGCGGCGCCGTGAATTGCACGTCGCAGTTCTGGTCGAGGTCGTCGCAGAGCTCGCCCGGGTTGTTGCAGAGCCACTTGGTTT
>JAJDAH010000127.1 GCA_029261965.1 Polyangiaceae bacterium | reverse complement strand
GGCAAAAACGCGCACACCGGCGTCGTGCCAATAGTAGGCTCGCGATGACAGATTCGGGGGGAACGCATCCGGCAAACCGGGAAATGGGAGACGTGGGACACGGTCATCGATCCATCAGCTTCATCGTTGCCGTGAACGATTGGGACGAGGCGCGGCAGAATCTACTCGACTCGCCCATCCGCAAGCGAGAAGGGCACGAGTGGATGCTCGTGGACAACGTAGGCAACCAAGCCTACGACAGTATCTCCAAGTTGTACTTCGACGCGGCCGAAGCGGCGAAGCACGAGCTGTTGTGCTTCGTGCACCAAGACGTGTTCTTGCCGGAGGCTTGGGAGTCCGACCTCGTCAAACAACTCGACGAGCTCGAGCGTTCGGATCCCGACTGGGCGGTCATTGGGGCGGTAGGCGTCTCCCCGAACGAGAACGGGGCGATGGAGCGACACCTCGTGGGAAATTGGCGCGATCCACGCTGCGATGTGCGAACCAACCCGCTACCAAAGCGCGTCCAGTCGCTCGACGAGTTGTGGCTCGGGATCCGCAAGAGCAGCGGCCTTCGCTTCGACCCGTCTCTGCCCGGCTTTCATTGCTACGGAATGGACGTTGCGTTGCAAGCCAGAGCCGTTGGTCTCTCGTGCTACGCGGTGGACGCCCGCGTGTGGCACAAACGTCGCGATGGCGCCGGCAACGAAATCCGGCGGGCTGAACAGTCGCCCAAGATCCTTCGCCGCAGCGATCCGGATTTTCTGGAGGAACGTGCGTCGTCGATCGAATACGTAAGCAGGAAGTGGGCTAGGTACCGTCCCTTTCAGAGCACTTCTTGGAGCTGGACTTGAGCCCGACTCCCGTCGTCATTTGCGTCGATCTGGAGTCTGACGCCACCGTTCCCGATCGAACCGGCAACAAGTTGTGGTCGGGATGCACGGTAACGCATCGAATCCTCAGCGACCTCCGGCCGAGAGCCGCGGCAGCCAGCGGCGAAATGGCACGCTTCGCATGGTTCGTGCGAATGGACCCCTCCGTGGGTGACGTGCACGGATCGCCTGAGTGGCCCGCGCGCGAGCTCGACGAGCAACTTCGGGACGCGCGCGAACACGGCGACGGCATCGGACTGCACGTGCACGCTTCGCGCTGGGACGACAGCCGGAGCGCGTACGTGTCAGATTTTGCTGACCAGGCGTGGATCGCGCACTGCGTGAAGACCGGATTTCAGGCGTTCGTGAACAGCTTCGGTCGGAGTCCGACCACCTTTCGGTTCGGCAATCACTGGATGAACGACGCAACGTGGAAGCTACTCGAGGAGCTCGGCGTCAGAGTCGACGTCACCGTCGAGCCCGGAGTCCGAATGAGAGCGCACGTCCACTCCGGCGAGCCGCTCACGGGTAGCCTGCCCGGGTACTTCGACGTGCCGCGGGTACCCTACCGACCCACCAGCGGCGACTTTCGTCGGCCGGCCAAGGCGCGAACCGAGGGACCCTGGATACTGCCTATCAGCTCTGCCCCATTGCGAGACGAGGTACCCGACCCGTCTGGAGCGCTGTCGATGGCAACAAGAGCCCCAGAGCTCGGCAACGCGAGCTACCGGACCCTCAGCCTGTCGATTGATCCCACGGAGTTTGCGACCGTGGCCCATCGTTGCTTGCGCTCAATCGACCACCCCGTGCTCGTTTGCCCTCTTCGAACCGACATGGTGCTCGATCGGCGAGTCGAGCGAGTACGCGCGAATCTCGAGTGGCTCCTCGCGCTCACCAAGAGTCGGCGCATCATGTTCTCGACGGCTGAAGCCGCGATCGAGGTGCGCGAGCGGTGCTGCCCCAACTAGCTAGAAAACGAGCTCACGCCCGCTGCTGCAAGCCGCGAAGCCACGCCACCGCTTCGTGCTCGTTGCCGAACATTCGTGTGGGGACGGCCGGGCGAGCGACACCCAGGTAAAGGTTCGCCATCGTCCGCTGGAGCGTGGAGGCGACGAGAATGGCGACGCCACAGAGGCTGGTCCGGTCCTGCCGAGCCAGGACCTGTCGGGCTTCACGCGATATGTACAGCATGCCGCGAGCGTCCACGAGGTTGCCATGCTGCTCACGGCCGACCATGCCGGTCGTCGCCTCGACGATCTCGAGCGCCTCGTCGGCCTCCAGACGAGCGCCGTCCCGGATGCGTATCAGGACGATTCCCTCCTGGTAAGTCGAAATTTCAGCAGCTCGCGTTTCAACCATGGCGACACTTGGAAGGAGAACTCATCAACGCACGAAAGGTAAACCCGCGAGTCGTGGTCCACGGTCTAGCATCAGCGCGGTCGGCGACACCACGACGTCGTCACGCTGCTGCCTGAGCCTCCTAGCTCGGTTCGTGAGGCAGGTTTTCCCGTCTTCCAGCACGGATCACTCGGTACAGAGCCTGCGTTTGGCACGCGTGCCCGTCAGCGCTGCGGTGGCGTAGGCCACGGCGGCGATTCCGTCTGGCGTCGACGCGATGCGGGCGGTCCGCCCTTCTTCGGCGACGAGCTCGACGTCTCCCCATTGGTTCGCGTCGCGATCGTAGCGGCGAGCGACGAGCTGGGCGGTGGTGTCTCTGCTCCAGACAGCGAAGGCGTTGCCCTCGTCGTCGATGGCGATGTCAGGGGTCGTGCGGCAATCCACGTCGAGGACCGCGGGGTCGTCCCAAGACTGAGTCGCGAAATCGAACCATGCCGCCTCGAGGCCTGACTCCGGCATGAGCCAAACAGCCACCCCCCGGCCGTCGTTTCCCATGGCCATGCGAAACGGGCGAACGAAAACGCTCGGGTTGCTCATCGCGAGATCGAGCGGCGGGCTCCACGCCGGACGCGCGTCGACGAGAAAGGACGACAGGATGTGAGAAACTCCCCCCGGACGCTGCTCGTGCCACATCGCCAGCCCAACGTCGGCGGTCCACCCGAATTGCGGGTCGCTGCTGATCCCACCCAGGCCGATGCGGGTCCGATCCCATCCTCGTGGGCCCAGCTCGTGGAGGTGCATCCCAACCTCCGGCGATAGCATTCCGAACATCACCATGGGCTCGGGCTCCAACGAGACGGCCGCGCGACAGATCGGGTCTTGGCCACCACCATCGGTCAGCTGAGATGGCCACCAAGCTCCGTCACGCCGTAGCCCGGCCCGGTAAACCGGCGCGTTTGGCGACTGCGTCCTCGTGTGGTCCCGCCAAACGACCAACGCGCTCGCGCCGGCTACTGTCGCATCGCAGAGCGCGTCAGCCGTCGTCGGCGAGGAAAACAGGAGCTCGTCGGTCCATAGCCGAGCGGCGGCGTCGAAGTGGCTCGCCATCATCGAGGGAGCCGTCGCGACGACACCGTTGCCGTCCGCGTCGAACGAAGCGACGTGCCGACACTCTTCGGCACACGAGATGACCGGCGCCGTCTTCGTCCACCCCTCGAACAACGAGCTCGCCGGCGAAATGCTGTCCGCGTGCACGCCTGCCGCATCGACCCAGGTGACCCAGATCGTGTCGCCGTGCGCAAAAATTCGATGATCGTCAATCGACTCGTCGGAGAAAACCGTGGCGAGCTCCCAAGTCGCGCCGTTCGGGCAACGTGGATCCGGCGGCGGTGGACCGGGTGGGATCGGTGCCATTGCGCCGGCGCCGCCGCTCGCCATGGGTGGCGCTCCGCCTGCACCGCCGATTCCGCCAGCGCCGCCAGCATCAGCAGGTTCGCCGAAGAGGGTCTCGAGGTTCGTCCGCGCACCGCAAGCGCAGAGTGTCACCGCGCCGGCGAGAACCGATAAGTGACTACGTATTCCCACGCCGACTCGAATGATCGCAGAGTTTCTTCCGGATCACATCCTCGGCGTCGCGACCGTCGCCAGCGCTGGCGGAGCTCCCGCTACAGCGTGCGCAGGTAAGTGATCAGATCGTTGATTTGCTCCGAACTCAAATGCGATGTCGTTCCGTGTTTGTCGCCGCCGCCGCACTCGGGGTCGAAGCGGTCCCGAAGTGATTCGGCGCATCCGGTGTGCACGAACGGTGCGCGGTGACCGACGCCGAGCAGTGATGGCACTTGCAACAGCTCGCTCGGGTCGGTCGTGCCGACGTGGAAGCTCCGGTTGTTGGTCTTCTTCTCGCCTGCGTGGCATTCGGCGCAACCAACCGCTTGGGATTCGAAGAGCTCCTGTCCACGCATCGCCGCCGGGTCGTCGGCGGGCACCATCGCCGGCATCGGTTCGAGACTGAAGAGCCACCTGGCGAATGCGTCGAGCCGAGCTCGGCTTTGCGGCGCGCCACCCATCCGCCGAACGAAGACGTCCGAGGTGAGCATCGCGAAGTCGTTCATCTCGCCGTTCCAGTGAAAGGGCTCGGTGCCCTCGAGACCAACGCTCACGTCCTGCGTGCGCCGGGCGCCGAACGGAAAAAGCCAGGTCCGGCCGTCCTCGCGACCTTCGACGTGGCAAGACGCGCAAGCGATGCCGCGGCCGGTGTCGCGATGGAAGAGATCGTGACCCGTGTCGAATACGCTCTCTCCGCCGAGCGATATCTCGGTGGGGGGTGAGAAGACCTCGTTGAACAGAAGGAGTTTGGCTGGGCGGCGTGACTGCACAACGACCCAAGGCCCGTGAGTCCAACTCTCCTCGCTCATGTCGGGGTTGAAGGCGACCGCGGTCGACTGCCCGTCGATTCGGAGCAGCGACCTGATGGGAGCGCAGTCGCGGACATCGCCTTCGCTACCCGGGGGCGTGAAGAGGTCGTCGGCGGAGTAGATCGCGACCCCCCCGCGGGTCCCGAAGAGGCTGGTTGGGGCTGCGCCCCTGGGAATCACGCTCCCGGTGAAGTCGTCCGTGCCGGCGTGCGCTACGGCAACCCACGCGCTGTCGGGGGACACCGTCGCGTCCACCGTCAGCACGCTCCGAGCCATCGGTAGCCCCGCGGCCACGGTGCCGTCGGCGTCGAAGCGGCTTGCCGCGCCCAACACGATCGAGCCGCACTCTTTTTCCGCGCCGCCCGGGCCGACGGCGCCTCCGTAGCCATCCCCACTGCCTCCCCCGTTTGGAGGCTCCTCTTCCGACGGTGGCTCGAACACGGGCGGTGAACCCGAAGTGCTGTCGATTTGTACGCCAGTGCTGCGCACTTGGACCTCGCCGGCGAAGGCGTACTGGTGCAACATCAAGGTTCGATTCTGGCCGGCGTCGACGATCCGCCAAGCTACCGCCGGCTCGAAGGCTCGGGAGCCGGCCGCCTGAGTGATGCCCGAGGGGCTCCGGCGACTGAGCACGCGGCCCGACGGATCGAGCTCGACGAGCTCTGCCGTCTTGAAGCGCGACACCACGAGGTTCTGTCCCCGCATCATCACGTCACGCACACCGATGCTGAGATTCACGACACGTATCGGCGTGTCGTCTCCCTCGGCGCCGAGAGTCACCACTTTGCCCTCGGAGCAACCGACGTGGAGCTGCTCGGCGACCGGGTCGTATGCCAAACCGCGGGGCGCTGGGCAAACGGCGCGGCGCGCCACGATCACGCCCTCGACCACGTCGATGGACACGACGGCGCCGCCACCGCGAAGCGCAACGTAGGCCCGCGTCGGTCCGCCTTCGACGACGCGGCCGGGCTCGTCGCGGCTCGGAAGCGCAATGGTGTGCAGGAGCTCGCGCTTGCGAATGTCGACGATCGACACACGATCGCGGTCGGGATCCGCCGCGACGGCGGTTCGGCCGTTGGCGGTGATCATCAACGTGCCGCCGCTTATCGCCGGAACGCGGCGCTCGTTTTCCACCGGCGGGCGATCATCGAGTGACTCGTTGGGAACCGCGACCGGAGGCGGGGCATGCTGAAGCGGCTCGTCGAGTGGGCCAGGCCGTGCGTCCGAACAAGCCAGCGCCAACACCGCCACTCCAACGGTCCCAAGTATTGATATTTTCATGTCCCCGTACCCCCGTTTCCTGGCTGCCCGCTAGCTCGTGTTGCCCGAGCGAAGACAATAGTGTGAGCTTACAGCCACAAAAATCCAGTAGCCTCTTGTTAGGCCGGACCGAGCGGCTTCGGCGGGGGCCGGCGAGACCCGCACCAGCACCAGAGTGTGAGTCGACAGGCCTAAAAACCCGACGAGCGGACCTCAGAAAGGAGCTCAACTCGCCCGGCGCAGGTAGACGAACCAGTAGACGAGCCCCACGAGAACCGCCCCACCGACGATGTTGCCGATCGTGACAGGCAGCAGGTTCGCCGCCAAGAAGCGCTCCCAGGTCAGCGCCGGGTAGGCCTCCGGACTCGCCGCGACGGATCCCCAAAACTCGGGACTGGCGGTTTGTTTGATCAGCAGGCCCATCGGCACGAAATACATGTTCGCCACGCTGTGCTCGAACCCTGCCGCCACGAAGGCGGTGATCGGAAAAAGGTCAACGAGCCCGAGGCGCCGGCGGTGACCGTCGTGGCGAAAAGAGCGCCCAACGCGATGAAGGCGCCCGCGAGCCCCGCAAGGACGAACGTCTTCGGGATCGGTAGAGCGGCCTTCGCGACTCCGACCGCCTCTGCCTTTTCGGCCATCTGCGGAGGCAAGAAGGCATCGAACGCCGCCTCGGGAGGATGTTGATTCTGCGCGTCCACGGCGCTCGTCGACTGCACCCGGCATGCCACGCACGACGACTGCAAGAAGCGCGTTTCGGCACGAACAATATTCGGCAAGGGCCGGACGAAGCGCAGGACTTGCGGTCAGCTCGCTGAGTGTGGAGCGCTTGGGGATCCACTGCATGTTCGCCAAAGGGCCCGCACGGCACGAAGCCGAACCGCGCAGACGGCGCTCGAGCGGGGGCGAACGCTTACATCTCGAGTCGTGTGGATTCCACTCGACCGGTGAGGTCAGCCGCGTTTCGTAGCGGCGGCGACGATCTTCCGAACCGCTACGTCGTCGTGGCCGCCGTGGGCGACGACGTCCGGCGCGTCGGGTTCGTCGTAGCCGAGATCGGCGCCGGGCAACCCGCTCGTGCTCCGCTCGCGCACCGCGCGGTACAGCCCCTTGGCGTCTCGCTCGCTGCATTCGTCGGCCCCGACGTCGAGCCAAACCTCGACGAAGCGCGGCGCCCGGGAGCGGGCGAGCTCGCGAAACTCTCGCTTGTGAGCCGTCGCGGGCACGAGCGCCACGAGCCCTTGGGCGGCGGCGAGCGCCGCGAGATTCGCCAGAGTCTCGTAGAACTCGGCTCTCGAGACTTCATCGTACGCCGGCTTGGGCACGAGCGCTGCCCGCACTGCGTCGCCGTCGAGCGTGATCGCGGCCGCTCCCTCAGCCGCCAGTTCCTCCCGCACTCGCCCGGCGAGTGTGCTCTTTCCCGACGATGGCAAACCGGTCATCCAAACCACGACGCCGCTCATCGAAACACCACGTCTGCCGAGTCCACATCGAGAACCGCAGCGTCGAGCGTGCGTTCGACGAATCCAAGGAGTCGGGTGCGCATCACGCCCTCGACATCTGGATACCAGGCCGGGTTGGCGACGACGAGCCCGCGCCAGGCAAAGAAGGGCGGCGCGACATCGAGGAGATCTCGATCGCCGCTGGACTCGAGATAGACCTCGAAGAAACGACGCCAAAGAGGGCGGAATCCGTCCTGCCACGAGCCTGGCGCTTCCAGCGCGAAAAAAAGAAAGTTCACGGCCAGCGCCGTCAGGTCATCGGCCGGCTCCCCGACTGAGCCGCGACTGGTGTCGAGCAGACCGAGTTCGTCGTTCTTGCCGAGCACGATGTTGAATGGATGAAAGTCCGCGTGGATTCTGGATAGCCGCTTTTCGCGTCCGCGTAGCCGCCAGCGCCACTCGGCACACTTGCGCTCGAGATCACGGACACGGCCTTCGGGCACTCCCGGCGCTCGCTCCGGGTATCCGTCGACGATTCCATAGATGCCTTCGCCACTGCCGACGAGATCGCGAACGCACCTCACGTACCCCGCCGGACGATCGATCTTCACCGAGTGAAGATCGGCGAGGTATCTCGCGAGCGACTCGACGACCTTGGCGTCGCGCTCCGTGGAACGGCCATCGCGACCGATCCGCCGTAGTTGCTCCGCATACACGTCACCCTCTGCCCAGGTCGTGAGCAGATAAAACTCACCGGCGTCGTCGAGTGATATCAAGCCTCCGCGACGATCGAATGCACCGACGGACAACGCCTGCACGTGAGCCGGGATTTGCTCGAAGGTGTCGTAGGCGAGCAACATCTCGCCGGCGCGATCGGCCCGGCGGTCGTGACCAAAATCGTTCGGGGTTGCCGTATGCAGCACGAGGCGACGCCGCTCTCCGCGCAGCGAAACGTCGATCTTCAGAGGTTGCCCGTAGCCCGCGCCCTTGGTCGTTTTGCCGTCCGCCCCCGAGTCCGCGGCAAGTGCGGTGACGCGTTCGATCTTCGCGCCAGGCAAGGCCCTGAACACCATTTCGGCCAAGGCCCGCTCGACCGGCTCCGACACGTGCGGCTCGCTCATGCTCGACTCCAGCTGCAGTTTTCGCCGGCAGAGCTCGGCGGCCTCGCCCCCATGGGGGCCGCCGAGTCTTGCAAGTAATCACAGGTCCAGCGGACTAACTTCGGCTGGCAAGGCTCGGAAGCGGAGGCAGAACGCGCAAAGTTCGCGCAGCGCAGGTGCCCGGATCGACCCGGGCCCGGCTCTCGGCGATCACAAGCGGCTCGCCAGGCCGGAAGTTGCAGCGTTGGAGAATCACCGTCCATGACAGTCATTTGTACCTTCCGGGCCCAGCAATGATCACGCCATGTTCATCCCTCCTGTTTCCAAGACTCGAGGCTCGCATCGAAAAGCTCCGAAACTCGTGGGTAGTTCGCCGCCGAGTCGCTGAGCTCGAACGAGCAAAGTACGGACAAACGCGCCTGCGCCGACGACTCGGGGCGTTCGCCACTCGCGCACCCGGCGAGTGTGCACGTTTCCGCCTGGCCGGGCGTGCACGGCCGCCCCTCGGTCTTCGTAGACGACGAGCACGCGACAAACGTCGTGAACGTCACACCTACCGCCGCACGGTACATCCTCCCGTATCCCATGCGCCGAAGACTAGCCGAACATCATCCGGACGTCATCGAGTCGCGCGCGTGGCTGTGGTCTGCGCGTGTTCCCTTTGTCTCGTCGGTCGACCCAAGGACTTTGCCGTCCGAGGTGACCAACCGCGCGTAGCCGCCCCGCGGGTGGCCCCAAGAACTTCGGTAGCACCCGCTCGGGTGCGGAGGAGATGTGCTCATGGAGGCCGCTCGAGCCGGCGTCGTCGTCGTGGTGTTGGGTTTGGTGATGCTCCTCGACGCCGGGGCAGTCGCCGCTCAGGAGTGCACGAGCAAAGAGGCGGAGAAGCGCCTGCTCGAATGCCCCGCAGGGGTCGTTCCCATGAGCATCCAGAAGCGGCGCCGCGCGGCGATCACCGTCAAACCCCCGGATCGCACCCGCAAAGGCAAGCTGTCGAAACCTGCGCCACCTGCCGTGGCCCCAGAGAGCGCCGTCGAGATCAGGAAGCGCAAGTTCGGCAGTCGACCCAAAGCTCTGCTCGTCAGCGAGCTGCAGGGTCTCGAAAGGCTGTTCTCCAAGACACATCGCCGGGCCGCCGATCGGTTGAAAATCCTCAAGCGACTCGCCGACGGATACGCCGAGCTCGCTGCTCTCGAATCCAGCACGCGAACGGCGCTCGAGGTGCAGGTCTCCCAGAAGAAGATCGCCGGAGCCAAGGCGCGGCGGGCCCGAAAGCAGGCTTCCGTCGCGCGGCGCACCGCGAAGCGGGCCCGAATGCAGTCGATCAGCAAGTACCGACGACTGATTAGAGACTACGGCCGCACCTACTCGTCCATCGATGAAGTTCTCTACAACCTCGCCTACGAGCAGGAAGCCCTCGGCAACCCGGCTGCCGCCCGAAGGACCTACCTCCAACTGATCCGGACGGCTCCGACCTCGAAGTATGTGCCCAAGGCCTACCTCGCGTTCGGCGAGCTATTTTTCGTCCAGGCTCAGGGGGACCCGAGCAAGTGGACGCTGGCACGCGACGCTTACCGAAAGGTGCTCGAGTATCCACCGCCGGCGAACGAGGCCCACTCCTACGCGCGCTACAAGCTCGCGTACGTTCACTGGAATCTGGACGAGCTACAACTCGCGCTGGCCGAGCTGAAGCGAGTCATCACCGGCGCTTCGAGACACCCGCAACAATCCGGCGCCGCCATGCTCGCCCGCTCCGCACGTCGCGACTTGATTCCGGTCTATGCCGCCGTCGCGACAGCCAACGAGGCGCACGCGTTCTTCCGACCCTTGGCTGGCAGCGACCGAAAGGCCGTGCAGATGCTCGGCGAGCTCGCTCTCGCCTATCTCGACACCGGTCGCTACGCGGAAGCCATCGCCATGTTCCGCGACTTGCAGAAGCGCGATCCGGGAAGCCGTGAGTGCCACTATCAAGCGCAGGTCGTCCACGCGACGGCGGCGATGAAGTCGTCGAACAAGATGGCGATCGCCCGAGAGCTCGAGTCACTGTTGTCGCTCCGTGGGCGCTACGTGCGCGCCAGTCACTCGAAAAAGGAGAAGCGCGCTTGCTCGGGGGCGACGGCGGAGCTCATCACCGAGACCGCCATGGCCTGGCACCTGGAAGCCATCGGTACGGACGACGTACGCGGAACCGGCGACGCCAAAGCGATGGCCCTCGCGTCGAAGCTCTACGAAAAGATCGAATCCAACTTCACTGACGAAGGCTTTCTGGCGGCCAAGTTCGCTCGCATCGTGAAGGAAGATCGCCCCACGCTCTGTTCGGTCAGATACGCCTCGGCCGATCTGCTCTACGAGCAGCAAAAGTGGGCCGGTTGCGGCCGGGCGTTCGATTCGGTCGTCGAGAAGTGCGGGCATACGCGGGTCGCCGCCGAGGCCGCGTACGCGGCGGTGCAGTGCTACAAAAAGCTCTACGACGCCGAGCACGCGCGAGGCGAGGACAGGCGAAGCGCGGGCCTCATGGATGCGGCGCCGCCCGCAGCCAAGCTCGCGCCAGTTCCACTATCTGCTCGACAGACGGCCATGATTGGTGCCTTCGACCGCTACCTCTGCTTCATCGAGCCTGACGAAAAAGACAAGGCAGCCATCGAGCGCTACGTCGACGTCAAGTACGCACGCGCCCGGACGTACTTCGAGACCCAGCATTGGGAGGAAGCCCTGGTGGGCTTTCGTGACATCGCACTCGCGCATGCAAACCACGGAGATGCCGCGGTCTACGCCGCCCACCTCTACCTGGAGTCGGCAAATGTGCTCGCCTCCCGCTTCGAGCGTGGCGGTTGCCTCGATCAAATGGCCGCCGACGTGCCGAAGTTTTCGAACCTCTTTTGCGCCAACTCGTCAGAAAACGTCGGCGAGTGTCGCTTGTTCGGCCGCATCGACGTCGACTTGCAAAGAAGAGCAGCCGAAGCGCTCGTCACGCGCGCCGACCACGGCGCTGCCAACGCGCGCGACCTCTACAAGAGCGCGGGAGAGAAGTTCCTGAAGCTCTGGCAGCGCTGCAAAATGGACGAGTCTTGCGAAAACGGCGACGAGCTCCTCTACAACTCGGCGAAGGCTTTCCAGGCGGGACACTACCTCGCCAAGTCGATTCAGGTGCGGCGGATCCTCGTCGAGCAATACGAGACCGCGCCGGCCAAGAAGGCGCTCCACGAACTCGGCGAGAACCATCAGGCGATAGCGGTGTACGATCAGGCGGCGAAGTATTTCGAGCAGTACGCGAAGGTGACGAAGTATCGCGGAGCTCACGCGGCGATGGCGCTCAGCGACGCCGTCGTTCTGCGACTCGGCCTCGGCCAAACCGACGAGGCGATTGCCAATGCGGCGGCGTTCCGCAAGCACCTCGGCGCGCGCAAGCCAGTCGAGGCTTCGCAAATCGCGGTAGCGATAGCGTCGCACCACGCCGACACCCGCGATTTCTCCGAGACGCGGCGCTGGATCGCCGCCGCGCTGCGGTTGATCGACAAGAGCGCTCCCCTCGACCTGCGAGTCCAGGCCCACACTCTTCTCGGGCGCGCGAGCGCGAAGCTCGGCCGGCGCGCCGACGCCACGCGTGCGTACCAGAAAGTGCTCGAGCTCTGGGCAGATCCGAAAGCGAGCGTGCGAGCCATCGAAACGACCGGTGAGCCGTCCAGGAGGTCGCGCCGACTGGGCCGCGCCCTCGACGCCGTGGGGGAGGCGCTCTTTCACGCTGCCGAGCAGGAACGACTCGCCGCCGAGCAGGTGCGCTTCCCCGAGTATCGAGGACCGAAAACCCGCAGCGCCATGCTCGCCCACGTCAACGGTCCGGTGAAGAAGTGGATGCAGAAGAAGCGCCCGCTCATCGTCGCCGCGTCGAAATCGTACAAACGCATCGTCGACCTCGAGCCCACTGCGCCACCCAAGTGGGTCATCGCGGCAGGAGCGCGGGTGGGAACTCTGTGGGGAGACTATGTGCAGAGCTTTCGCGACGCGCCGGTTCCGCCGGAAATCCGCGGCGATCAACATCTCTACGGCCTATACATCGACGCCCTCATCCGCGCCTCGGAACGCGAACGACTAGCGGCCAAAGGCGCCTACGAAACGTGCCTCGCCTACGCGGTGAAGTACCAGTACTTCGACGGGCACAGCCGAGCCTGCGAAGAGTGGCTCGCCACCAACTACAAGGCGGAATATCACACGGTCGACGAGTTCCGAGGCGCGCCGTCACGCACGAACAGCACCCTCGCCGAACGCGCGCGACCCGTGAACATCGGCGGCGCGACCTTCACGAATCGCTAGTTCGCGTCTCAATAGTCGCGATATGCTCGAATGACGGCTCCCCCGCGTATCGCGCCAAACATCAGAGCACCAGCGAGCACGCCCCATCCAAGAAGGAGCCCCAACTTGGTCCGGCGGGGCATCGTGGGATCGCTCTCGAGGTGAGGGCGGAACGGATCGCTGGACGGCGACTCCGGTTCCACCCACGGATCGGCATCGAACGCTCGCTGCAGAACCGAACGCAGGCGGCCGAGAACGCCCTCGTGTCCCCTCCAGGACTGCTCGTCGTACTCTTGCTCGAAGTAGCGATCCTGTCGCCCGGGTCGGAGGCGAACTTCCAACCGCTTGCCTTCGACTTCGAGCGTCAGACGCGCGTGGTCTTTCTCGATGGAGATACCGAGCGCCTTGCAGCCCGGACCAAGAGCGGCATCGTCGTTGATCGCTCGCAACGCTCGCTGAAACCCACCTTCGCTGGACGGGGGAAGAACGGCCAGCGGAGACAACAACACCAGACGTCTGCTCACGAGAACGGGAGCACCGGACCCGACACGAGCGGTCATTGCTGCCCCCATTGGCCACGCCACCAGACGTCGGCGGGGCCGGTCTCGGCAAAGCAGGGTGGAAATCGCCCTCCGGCGGGCGGACAACCGTCTTGGCCAAACGTTCTCGAGAAAACGATTCGGCGTTCGCCCGGACCCGGGCGACGTTGATCCTGGCGAAGGAGGACGATGCTCGTGCCGGGCAGGTGCCCTTCTACCGGCACCCCGTCGACCTCCTCGATCATCCAACCGCACCTCCCCGTCTTGTCGAGCAGCGAGATGCGGCGCGAACGATCGTCCCCCGAAGGAGTCAGTGGAAACGCGAAGCTCATCGCGTAGCGACCACTCCACATGAGCGGATGAAACTCCGGATAGCTACGAGCCGAGTCGAAAAAACGTTCTTGGTCGAGGGCTTCACGCGGATCCGGCGAAACCGGGAAACAAAGGGGGTCGTTGTCGTTTCGCACGAGGCAAATCTCGCCCGCACGACGATCCACCCACGATTCCTGGTGGCGCACGGCCATTCGACTCGGGTAGGAGGTCTCGAGGATCGTCGCACGTGCGTCGGCGGGAACTACTTCACCATCGTCGAGCCGAACGGCGAGGAAAGCGCGCGGTTCCGAAAAACCAGAAAGCCTCGGGGGAGGCGCGTAGACCGCCAAACCATGGAGGAGCTCGTAGCAATACGGGCCCGCCGTAGCCGCCTTGAGCTCAGCGTAACTGTAGCCCGCCCCGTAGAGGTGCGACGCGACGGCCTGCGCTTCAGAGAAGGTCGGCGCGCTCGTGTCTCTTCGCCACTCGAAGGACTGAAGCGCGACCACGGCCGCAGCTACCGGCACTCCGAGTCGAACGAAGCGACCATACGGGAGCTTGCGAGCAAGCCATTCGACGCCGCGGCGCCCAATCTCCGCCGAGACCAGCAGAGCCGCCGGCAGGACGGGATAGACGTACTTGGGGCGAACGGAAAAATCGAAGCCCAGGGAAAGAACCCCAGCGGCCACGACGAAAGGCACGATGATGGTGGAGGCGAGGACCGCGAAACGCGCGCCCCAACTGAACCCGCGCCAACGTCGGCGGCACGCACCGGCGATCACGGCCACAGCGAGGGCACCCGCGAGAGCCCCGGCCAAGTAGGGCCCGTGGGACGTCGCCGCGATGTTGACGTGCACCGTCTCGCGAGAAAGCGTCCACAAGAGGGCCAATGGAAGACCGGCCGCAAGCACCACGTCGATGGCGGGTCGTCGACTGGCCATGAGCACGACCAGCGCCACGGCCGGAAGCAGGACGCTCGCACCGATGTGAAATCCGATCGCAAAGCCGGCCCAGACACCAGCGGCCGCCGCCGAAACGGTCGTGCCCAAACGAGCATGCACCAAGAGGGCCACGAACACTCCGATCGAAGCAGGACCGACCATCGAGTGGTTCCAAAGCAGCGTGTGATCACGGAAAGCAGCGGAAACCAGGACGTAGGCGCAACACGTGACGAGCGCGGTCGCCACGCCAAAGAACCGAGTCGCGACCAGCCACAAGAGCCCAGCGGCAACGGCCATGCTCGAAATCACCGCCAGCTGCACCGTGCGGTAGCTGCCGCCGAGAAACTCGATCGCTGAGATGAAGTCGTACCAGACCGACGTCTGATAAAAATCCGCAAACGCCGCCTTCACCCCGAGCGTGTGGCATTCGCTCCGGACCACGCAGTCTTTGGCGAACAAGAAATCGCGGGCCGAGTCCCCCGCCAGCGGCACGTCGCCGGCCGAAGAGTAGATGAGGAGCCACGACACCACGCAGACGGCGGCGGCCCACACCCGCTCATTCGATCTCGTCACGACGCTCACGGAGGATCACCATGCGCCAACGTGCAACACGGGCCCTCATCCTGGCACAACCGTAGCTCGGGAAGCTCTTGTAGCGCGATTTGGGGGATTCGCGCCGACGCGCCGTCGGATGGCAGCGGCTGGGGATTTCGGGCGTCCGCGTCGCTATGAGTACAATCTCGGTCCGCGCATGGGACGAACCAACATGGTGGTCGCTGAGCTGATCGCCACGACGCGGCGACTAGTGAGCGCGCAATTGCCTGTGCCGAGCACTCCCCGGGTGTTTCAACGCCGTCTCCGGGCGGCGCTCTTGGCGACCGGGATCTTGTTCGTGCCGTCGGCGGCGTATGCGCTGCCCAATCCGCTCGTCTTGTTCTTCGTGGGGGATCTGCTGATTCAGCTGCTTCTGGTCGTGCTCCTCGTCATTCCTGCCGGGCTCGAGGTCGTGCGAACACGAATCGTACGGTGGCTCCCTAGGGAAAGTCACCGGCTGCTCGTTGGTGCCGCGCTGTTCGGCGTGGTGCCGGGCTCGGTAGCTGCACTCGGGCTCGGGACGACATCATCGATCGCCAGTGCCCCGCAAGATGCGGCAGAGTGCCGACCCCTCTCCCCCGAAGTGGCGGCGCGATTGGGGCTCCCGGCTGGCAGCTACGTCTTGGACCCTCGACCGCACTGGGCGTTCAACGCGTACCACCTGCTCGGGAGCTGCAACGTGTCGGGGACCGAGCTCGTCGACAATCCGGAATGGGCGGCCCGCCTTCGAGGTGGAGGTCCGACGTATCTCACCGCTGACGAAGAGCTGCGCGTCGACACATTGTTTCCCGACGGAGTGCCGTCACAACTGTCAGGCGTGGAGTTTCGTTCAATCGAGAACGGCCTGCGCCGCTACTACAAGAAAGAACGAGAGCACTCGTCTCGCGGGTCGGGTTTCGGCCCGGCGCCGACCGAGGTTGTCGACGCCGCCGGACGTCCGGTCAGCGTCCAACTGGGTCCGGTGTGGTTCATGGGATTTTTCGCTTCCGTCTTCGGGGACGAAGCCACCTGGCGACAGCTGCCGGAGGCGGCCGTGGCCGACGCCCTGCTCAGCGGGCGGCCGGTCGTGGATCTCCGGCACCGACAGCCGGAGGTTCCGGGGATCCTCCACGTCCGGGAGTGGGAAGCACACCTCTCGGACGTCGAAGCCCGGTTGCGCCGCCCGCTCGACGGCGGCGTATTGATTTGTGAGCTCGCGGCCGCCTGTCTCTTGGCAGAGTCGTTGGCGTTCGAGCTGCAAAAGCGGGGCGGGGCGGTCTCGGGGCTGGTCAATACCCGGAGAGCCAACGCGGATCTTGCGGACTTGCGCCCGCTGGGCCCCAAGACGTCGACGTGGCTCTTGGCCACCTTGTTGCTCGGCGGGGTCATCGTGGCCCCCGCCTTGGCCTGGCTCGTGGTGGCGGCAGCCCGTCGAATGAGACCGGGCGGGCTCGAACCGGTTGCGGATGCGCTGGAGTCCGCTCGCAACGCGATCGCGATCCTGGTGCCCTTCGTCTTGCTTGCCATGTGGTCGCCACCGTTCACGTCGGGCTCCTCGCAGAGCTTGGCGACAGTGTTCGTGTTCGACGTGTGGCTGTCGGGCTACGGGGCGACGCTGGGGTTGCTCCCCTTGTTGTTCGTCGGTTGGGTCCTCATCAACGAGCGAGCGCTCGGGCATCGGAGCACTGCCGTTCGATGGTCGAGTGTCGCGGCGCCCGTGCTCGGGTTGTTCGCCGGGATGTCACCGCAGACATTCCCGCTTTGGATGGTGCTCGTGCCGGCATCGATGGTCGTGGGGATCGCGCTTCATGCCCCCGTTGAACGTTTCTTGTCCTCGAGGCGCGCGCCGGGGGCGTCTGATCCGCTGCTCCTCGGTCTCGACGCGGCAGCCAAGCTCGATTCGTCGGGCGGAAAAATCCGGGGGCTCGCGGCGGCGAGTGGGGCAGGCTTCAAGGTGCCCGCCAGCCAAGTCATCTGGCTGCCGTCAGTGCCGACGGATCCCCAGATCACCGAGTTGGCGCGAGTGCTCGAGCGCCGTCTCGGATCCGGTCCTTGGGTGGTGCGAAGCAGCGCTCCCGACGAAGACGACACGGCACCGACCCCGGGCCGCTACGAGTCGGCGACCGGGGTGACCCGAGAGACGTTTCCGGAGGGCCTACAGAAGGTGCTCGACTCCTACGGCGAGCACCGCCGCCGCGGCGTTGCGGTGCTCGTGCAACGGCAGGTGCTCGCCGATTGGGCCGGCGTGGCGGTGCGTGAACCGCTCGGTCGTGGCGGCGGAGTATTGGTCGAAGCCAGCCGAGACGACAACGTGGCGGTGACCGAGGGACGCGGAGCATCGAAGCGAGATCGCCTGGGCCAGCTCTCGAAGGGTTGGCTCGGAGGGCAGCTCCGCAACGCGGAGTTGCCGGATAGAGTTTTTCGCCGATGGTTTTCGAATCTCGAGGCGTTGGCCGGAGGTCCCCTCGATGTGGAGTGGGCGCGCGTCCGCGGGAGTCTGGTCGTACTGCAGCAGCGGCCGGCACCCGATCGGCAGAAAGACGAGCACGAAAACGGCGCCGCCGCCGCGATGCGGCGACTGAGCCCGACGCTTCGCTACTATCGCGGCCGCGACGAGCAGGTCGTCTTGTCGCGCGACGCGTTCTCGGATTTTCTTCCCGGAGCGTCTCGCGTCACCATCGAGCTTCTCGAAGCCCTTTGGCACGATCGGGGTCCGCGCGGCCGAGCCTGGCGCCGGCTGTTCCCCGGAACCTCCGCGCTGCTCCCCAAGCCCGCCGTCGTCCCCATCGATGGCGCGCTCTACGCGAACCAATTGCCGGCGCGGCCTTTTCGAGCCGCGTTCGCTGCGGCGCTCATGCGGGTCGAGCGACGGCTCGTCAGGCTTCGGGCGAAGCGCCGCATCGAACGTTCGAAGAGCGCACTGCGTCGACTCGAGTCGAGCGTTGGCGGCGAGTCAGTGCCGGGTTCCGGCGCCGCGCGTTTTCTCGAGCTGAGACGTCGGTTCCTCGAAGAACCCGGGGACGTCGCGCTCGAGGTCGGATTGCTCCAAGCCGCGCTCGGTGCCTCGGTGGAGGACGCCGCGGATGCCGACCCGCTACTCGTCTGGCTCACCTCCGGTGCCGATACTCCCGTTCCGCCCAACCTGCGCTGGCGCGCGCATCCAGACCTCGCACTCGAGACTCCGCGGCTGGGAGAGCACGAGGCTGGTTGGCAACGCGTCGTGTCGTCACCCGTTCACACCGAGCAAGGCGCGTCTGTAGCTGAGGACGTCGCGGCGTTGCGCGCCCGAGTGAGGATCCTCGCCGCGACGTACGCGGTGCAGTTGCGACAATCGCTGCTCGAGCTCGACCGACCCGATGCGTTCGAGCTTGGTGTCGAGGATCTCGAGGCTCTTCGTGCCGGCAAGAAAGTGCCTCCAAAAGAATCGAGCCCGCCAGCGTCCGAGAGGGTGCCGGGGAGTGTCACCTTGAGGCAGCTCGAGCTCTGGACGGCCGAAGGCGTGGCTCCCGACCCGAACGACCGCCGCGACCGAGGCACGTGGATAGGCAACGCACGGCGACTCGAAGAGACTGTCGTCGCGACCTCGACACTGGATGACGAAACCCGGGCGCCAGGCATCGTCGTGCTCGACGTGCCAACAGTCGACGATGTGGTCAGCGCACGCGCTGACGACGTCTTGCTCGCGGCGGGAGGCAACGCCCTCTGCCACCCCGCCCTCGTGGCTCGACAGCGGGGCCTCTCCGCGCTTTTCGGCGCCGGGGGCGGCGTCTTCTCGCTGCAGGCCGGGCAGAGAGTTCGCATCCAACCCAACGGGCGATGGCAGCCAGTCAAGCTGGAGTGATCGGGGATCGGCGCGTCGACGCCGGTCCTCCACTAGCTCGGCTGGCGGCGGCGGAGCAACACCCAGAACGAATCGTCCTTCGCCATCTCGTCATACGTCACGAATTCGGCGATCTCGAGATCGTCTGGGAGAACGGCCGCGAACGTACGGCGCGTGTACTTGTTGAAGAGCAACCCATGGTGCTGCTCGCTCTCGTCTCCGTGCCAGAGCGAGTGGAAAAGCAACCCTCCGGCCGGGAGCACCTCGGCTTGGCGCTCGAACGACGAGCGCATCTCGACCGGGGTCAGATGCTGCAGCACCTTGTTCGAAAAGATCGCATCGAAGCGGAGTTCGATCTCGATGGTGCGCGCGTCGAGCCGAAGTGTCGGCGACTTCCCTCCCCTCTTTCGATAGTGATCCAGGAAGACCTCGGAAGCATCCGAGCCCGTCGCGTCGAAACCCGCCTCTCGTAGAAGGTCGAGATCGGTACCGCCGCCCATTCCGAGCTCGAGCACCCGCGAGCCCTTCGGGACTTTCGCGGTGAACTCGGCGATGAGCTCGGCTCCGTCATACCCCTCGACCATTCGAAGGTATTCGCCGACGTTCTTTTCCGTATCGAAGTAGCCCATCGCGACAGCCTAGGCCCAACGCTCGGCTCGGGCGAGAGCGCCAGTTGGGAAAGGATCATCGCTCGGTGCTCAGGCGTGTCGAATGGCAAGGGCGGACGCCTTCTACGGTCAGCTACCAGCGGGGAAGTCCAGACATATTGGCCATCCGCCTACGGGATTGACACCGCGATCGAGCGCGTACAGAAGCACCTCCGAGCACCTCCGAGCACCTCACACCACGCCAGGCCCGAGTTGTCCCGGCCGGAGCGACCTTTGGATGGAGCACCGAATGAAGGAAGAGCAGCGTGTCGACGAGAAAGCGCCTGGGGATTCCGATGCGTTGACGTCGATGCACGAACGTGTGCTGTCGATGAAGAACGAGGGTGACTTGGGTGGCGCGTTCGAGCTCGCGAGAAAGGGCCTCGACGCCAGCACTAGCGAGCTCGGCTCGGAGCACCCCGATACGGTGACTTGGATGTGCACCGTCGCCGAGATGTTGGTGATCGAGGGCGATCTCGGGGCGGCACACACGCTTGCGGATCAGGCTCTGACGACATGCCTGAGCTCACTCGAACCGCGGCATCCGGCAACGCTGGCCACCATGGAGACTCTCGCGCTGACACTGTCGGCACAGAAGGACTTCGCCGGGGCCCGGGCGATCTCGGATCAGGTCATCGAGGCGCGCAGGGCCCTGCTGGGACCCGAGCATGCCGACACCCTGACATCGATGCAGCACCTGGCTGAGACCTTGAGGAAACAAGGGGAGCTCGAGAAGGCTCGTTCGCTCATCGATCAGATTCTCGAGGCGCGCGAGCGTTGGTCGGGATCCGAGCACCCCAGCACGCTGGCCACCAAATACAGCAAGGCGTTGACGCTGCAGGCGGCGGGGGATGGCAGCGCCGCGGAGGCACTCTTGCGGGAGGTGCTGGAGGCACGCGAGCGCCTCTTCGGGAATCGGCATCCGGACATGCACGCGACTTTGGCCGCGCTCGCTCAGTTCTTGCGGGACAAGGGAGAAACGTCGGAGGCGAAGGAGCTCGAAGCCAGGCTGACCAGGTTGCGTGGTCCGAGTTGATCCCGATCCGCTAAAAATTCTCGAAGATGACTATCTGTGGATAGTGATGCACGCTCAGTAGGCGTCCTTCGTAGAGGTTGTTGTCCAACCGACTCACGTGGTGTTCGATGAAGTCGACGAACTCGGTTCTGTAGTTCTTGAGGTCATCGTCTCGCCGGTTGTACTTCATTCCAGGCCACGCCTTGCGCAGGTCGATGGAATTGACTGCATCTTCGTACGAGCACACGAGATCCTCGATGATGTAGACCCCTCGTGCTCTGAGCAGAGGGTACAAGACCTCGAACGACCTAATCTGATGGCGGGTGATGTGGCTACCGTCGTCCAACACGACATCGACCTCTCCCACTTCCGATCTCAACGCCTCCAAGAATGCGGGGTCGTTCTGGTCTCCGATCAGTACCTTCGTCCGTTCGGACTCGTACTGTTTGCAGCGTGGGTTGATGTCGACGCCGTAGATCGTCGCGTTGGGGAAATATTCTTCCCAGAGCCTCAGTGAGCTCCCCTCCTTGACCCCGATCTCGAGGAACTTCTTCGTCGTCAGCCGCCGGTCCCTCAGAAACCTCTCGTAGATGGTGAGGAAGCTGATCCCTCGGTACTGGTGCTTCGTGTCGACCTTGTCCGTGCCGTGCCGTGCACCGAGGGAATGCAGGTCGGGGGGTGAGAGCTCGTTCATGTCGTCACTTCGTTGGGCTTCCCGATCGGCAGCGCCCCTTCGCGTTGGCCGCTAGTCAATCACGTCGTGGTGAAAGGGCGCATCATCCCACCATCCGACGGCTACGGCGAACTAAAGTCCACGCAACTCGCGTTCGATGCGTTCGCGCTCCGCGGCGAGTTCGAGCTCGATCTCCTCGACGTCCTCTCCACTGGTACACGCCCGAGCGGCCTCGACAGCGGCTTCGAGCCCCACCTGAGTGAACGAGTCGAGCCCGACGTGCCAGCCTCGGGCGAGCGCATAGAGAGCGCGACCTCTCGGTGTCTTCGCTGCCGCAGCGGCAAGACGGTAGCAGCTCTCGGTGGCCATTCGGCCGAGGCCGACGACAGCCCACGAGTCGATGCGACTACGCAACGACTCGATCGTGCGCGCGGCTTCGAGACCCGCTTCCAACTGCAGAGCCGGCGCCGCGTCCTCGACGAGGTTTCGTAGCGCAGCGACGCGGTCCCAGTCGGTCTCGACGCGAGCAGCCTCTTCGCGCCAGCAGACGACGGCCTTCTCGTGCTGCCCAACCTCGCGATAGACCCGGGCTCGCTCTCCTGGAGAGTCGCTCGCGCCAATCGCGTAGCGCACGTAGCTCTCGTCATCTCCAAAGGTGTGGGCCCAGGCCGCTCGCTCCGCCAACGACAAGCCCACGACGGAGCGTGGGTAGGAGCGCATGAGATGCGAGCGCCAAGCAGCCAGCCCCACCGCGACCTGTTCCAGGTCGTACTTCTCGAGCCTATCGTCGACCGTGGCCCCAAGATGCGCGCGCAGGAGGTCGGGCACGTCGCCGGCCGGCATCATGGAAAACGCGAACTCGATGTCATAAGCGCCCGCGCATGTATCGAAGTTCGCGAACTTCGCTCTCCAGAAGCGCGCGGTGTCGCTTGGGTCCCCAAGCTCGACGAGCAGACGCGAGAGAATCACGAGCGCATCGCTTCCACCTTGAAACGCGTCCTCTTCACGTGAGCAAATCTCCTGGTCGAGCAGGTAACGGAGTAGCTCGACGTCGTCCGACTCCGCTTCTAGCAGTAGAATGTGCGAGACCCGCCCGCGCTCGAGCTCGTTGGCGTCTCTCGCGCCGTGTGCAGTCTCTTCTCGCGAGTAAGCGAGTCGCGCCCAGCTCCGGCGCGTCGTCCGCAACTCGTAAAGGCGACGGCGATAGGTAGCGAACGGCTCCGCGCTCGGGTCGAGTTGGTCGGCGTCGTCCAGCACTGATCTCACAGGTAGCGAACTACGATGGCAGCGCTAGAGCTTCCACCTTTCCAGGTGAAAGTCACGACCGCGAAACAACACGGGCACCATGCCACCTCTATTCAGGCAAGGGGGCGACCCGGTAAAGTGCGCATGTGGGTGAGCAAGAAAGGTTGCTGGCGACCATCGATGCGTTTGTGAAGCCGAAGCGGCCCTCGCCGTAGAGTTGGCCAACGGCGGAAGCCTGTCGAGCTTTGCCAACCTCCGAGGGACCAGCATCAATACGGTACGCACACAGCTCGCCGGCGCGCGGTCCAAAATGGGCGCGCGCTCGCAGGCCGAAGTCGTCCGGCTCGTCCTTCGAGCCGCCCCGGTGTTGGCACGCTCGCCCGGTGCCGAATAGGCGCTTTGGAAAAACGCGAACTGCGAGGGGTAGATTCCAGGCAGTCATCCAACGGCTTGTCCGAATCCTCGCGTTGACAGCAGAGCGAACGGCTGGTCTATCTGCTTGGGGGGAGCAACCGATGGTTTGTCGAATCGTGCTCGGTTTTGCGCTGTGCAGCATCGTCGGATGCGGAGGTGAACCCAACGCGGGCCCAACCGGCGAGGACGGCGGCGCAGTTCGTGACGGCGGGCGCGGAGACGTCAGCCTTGGCGGCGGTGGTGGTGGTGGTGGTAGTGACGGCGGCGGCGCGGGTTCTGGCAGCGGAGGTGCCGACGCCAGTGTAGGTGGCAGCGGCAACGGTGCAGGCCAAGGTGGCCACGCCGGTGCCGGAGGCGACGCTTCGGTGCAGCCGCCCGTCGATCCGACGCGGCCCAACGTGATCATCATCCTGGCCGACGACCTGGGCTACGGCGACTTGGAGACCTACAACCCCAGCTCGAAGATCCCCACACCCCATCTGAACGTGCTCGCGTCGGAGGGACTCCGTTTCGAGGACGCACACTCTCCGTCGGCGATCTGTACGCCTACCCGCTACGCGATAATGACGGGTCGTTACGCCTGGCGGACCAGATTGTCCAGGTTTGTCCTGGCGCCGTACGACTTGCCGTTGATCGAGCGCGGTCGCCTTACGCTTCCGCGTTTTCTCGGCCGCGTGGGCTATAGAACGGCGCTCATCGGCAAGTGGCACCTGGGAACGCGCTGGCCAACCATACCTGAGGACAATTATCGGTCGTACGAGTTGAGGCAGGAGCGGTCCTTGGATCTCGGGGGACGGCTTCTCGAAGGACCGTTGACCGCGGGATTCGAGCACTTCTTTGGCGTCGATGCTCCCGACTACCCACCCTACGCGTTCGTCGAAGACGACCGAATCGTCGGAGCCGTCCCCACGATTCTGAAGCCCGACGACGAGCTCGGACGCGAAGGGTTGATGCAGCCCGGTTGGTCTCCCAAGGCGCTGCTTCCGACACTGGCTAGCCGGGCGGTGACGTACATCCGCGATCAAGCAAGCAGCGGGAACTCGGAACCCTTCTTTCTCTACATGCCGCTGACCGGACCGCACGTGCCCATCGTGCCGAACGACCCGTTCGTTGGAACCAGTCAAGCCGGTGCGTACGGCGACTTCGTGGCCGAAATGGATGACCTCGTGGGCCAGATCATGGCTGCGATCGACGAGAACGGTTTGGCTGCCAATACGCTTCTCCTTTTTGCAAGCGACAACGGCTCACCGGGAAGAGACGGCAACGGCGCCGGAGTCGGCACGGTGAACGCAACGCACGGCCACTCGGTGAACGGGACGTTGCGAGGCTTCAAAGGAGACAGCTGGGAAGGGGGCCATCGCATCCCACTCATCGCGCGGTGGCCGGCGGTGATCTCCCCCGGCGCCACGACCGACGTGACCGTGAGCCTGGTGGACATTCTGGCGACCGTCGCCGACATCGTCGACGAAGCGGTGCCCGACTTCGCCGCCCAAGACAGTTTTAGCTTCTGGCCAGTCCTCCAGGGCTCGGCCTCTAGCGGGCCCAGCCGACCAAACATCGTCACCCACAGCTCATTCGGCGTGTTCTCGCTGCGCTTCGGGGAGTGGAAGCTGATCATGGGAGACGGCAGCGGTGGTTTCAGCCTGCCGAGGGGCAACGTGCTGCCCGCAGGGCCCGGCCAGCTGTACGATCTCGCTCTGGACCTGGGCGAATCCGACGACCGGTACGCCCCGGATCCCGGCACTGTCGGCACCCTTCTTCCAATCCTCGAGCAGTTTCGCGCCACACGCCGCAGCGTGCCTCCCCGCGACAGCGACGGCGACGGCGTTTCCGATTGGAACGAGCGACGGGCTGGCACCGATCCGCGAGACGCTGCCAGCAGCGTGGCGTTCACAGAGGTCGTGCTCGACGTGGTTGAATTCCAGGTCGTCGGCTCGACGGGGACCGCGAACACCCCCGCGGCTACGGGGAGTTGGGGCACGAGCTCGCTCTATGTGAGAGAGCGGCACCCGACCGATGCGGCCCAGTCCTTCCGCTCGCGGCTCTTTCTACGATTCGACACCTCGCTGGTTCCTGCGGGCACAGTGCTCTCCGCACGCCTGCGCTTGCATCAGAATCACCGCTTGAACACCGCTGGCGCTCAGTTTCCGGCGCAAATCGCCGTGAGCCGTGTTTCCGAAGCCTGGGGCTCGGCCGCGGGCTCTTACCCGCGATTCTTCGACACCGTCGTCGCGGATGAGCTGGTGATAGGAAGCAACGAAGATTTCGGAACCCAGGCCGACGCCGCCGGTTTCTACAGCGGGGACATCCGCGCAGCGGGCGACGATGCTGGCGTGGACGTCACGAGCGTCGTGTTGCCATGGTTCGAAGAACAGCAACCCGACCACGGTCTACGCATCCGCCTCGACGATCGGAACTCGCGCGGCGCGTCTTTTTCGGAGGCGGACATCCCCGCCACGCCTGCGAACGAGGCCCCACAGCTCATTTTGACCGTCGCCGTCCCAGGACCGTGAGCGTCCGTCGGCCAGGTCAAGCTAGGGCTTCGGCGGCCTGGACTGCCCCGTGGCACCCGGCGCGCTGCTTCGGCTTCGGGGGGCTCCACAGAGGGGTGCGTCCAAGCGCGACAATGATAGAAGGGGCTAGTGAGCGTCAAAGTCGCCGCTTCGCGTCGGGGAT
Source organism: Polyangiaceae bacterium (assembly GCA_029261965.1). Taxonomy (GTDB): domain Bacteria; phylum Myxococcota_A; class Polyangia; order Polyangiales; family Polyangiaceae; genus JAJDAH01. The sequence continues at coordinate 1,640 of JAJDAH010000127.1, read as the reverse complement.
TCGTCGTCGCGAGTGCGTCGACACGATCGTTCTCATCATCGAGGAGGAGGGCTTCATTGGAGTGGCGAAACGATCGGCTGCTTCCACGATGTTGCTCCTATCGAGAGGCAAGCTCTCGATGAAGATCTTTGACGGCACGACCTCCAGCGCGCAGTGGCTCGCAGACCGCGTGGCCGGTGCGACGGTGACCGACATTCATGCGGCCATCGAAGAAGTCAGTGCGCTCGCGTGAGTTGAACTCAAACCCATAGGATTCGGTCTGGAGGCCCCATGCTCACCAACGTCGCTGAGGACATTTGGACCGTCGGGCGCCCGCTCTCTTTCTTCGGGCTTCGCGTCGGCACCCGCATGACGGTAGTTCGGCTACGCGACGGGAGCTTGTTCGTGCACAGCCCGGTGGCGCTCGACGACACCTTGCGAAAAGAGCTCGACGAGCTCGGACCGGTGGCGCACATCGTCGCTCCCAATCTCTATCACCACCTCTACGCCGGAGAGCTTCGGGGCGCGTACCCCGAGGCTACGCTTCACGCGCCCGCTGGACTCGCCAAGAAGCGAAGCGATCTGAAGATCGACGCCCAGCTCGGGGCCACCGCCGACCATGCTTGGAAAGGTCAGCTCGAACAGCTCCTTCTCGATGGCACCATGCTGCAGGAAACTGTCTTCTTTCATTCGGCAACACGAACGCTCATCAGCTGCGACGTCGTCGAAAATTTCGAAACTCACGAACATTGGTTGACGCGCGGTTATCTAAAAGCCGGCGGCATCCACGGAAAGCCTGGCCTCAGCATTTTCTTCCGACCGCTGTTTCGCGACCGGAAGGCTGCTCGAAGGAGCGTCGACACGATGCTCGAGTGGGATCCTAAGGGCATCGTCCTCTCCCACGGCGAGCTCATCGAATCCGACGGGCGGAACATCCTCGAACAGACCTACGCCTGGTTGTGAGCTTTTCTTCGGGGAAAACGGGCGCTGGAGCCGCGGGTTCAAAGACCACAGTACGGGGAGCAGCGAACTTGTTCTTCGAAGAAGCACCCGTTCCGCCACCGGAGTACGTCGCGATGCGCGATCTATCGCCGGAGTCCGCAGTCGGCGTTGGAGCAGATCGCCCGCTGCGACGACTCTGCGTTCTCCGCCCGCGGCAAGCGGGTCGTGGATTTGGCGCGAGCCTGTTCGACTTCGAACGACGACGCGGAGCAGACCAGCGAAGTCAGCACGATGTGGCGGTACTGCTCACGGATGCTACGGCGACCGCGTCGCTGGCCGCTAGCACGGTGAGACGCCGCTGAACAGGCAAGCTCGTCGCACGGAAAAATTCGCCCCAGACGTCCCGAAACCGGCGCTAGTATTCACGCTTTCGGGGGGCTTCATTCTCCCAGCAACCAGGAGGTGTGGTGATGGTCGAGTCACGAGCGGCCGTGTCGGTGTTGATCGTCGTGTGTGCGACGCTGCTAGCGTGCAAGGCACTCAGTAGCGATGGAACGCAGGGGGCGTCCTGCAGCAACGACCAGTAGTGCAACAACGGTCTGCTCTGCGAGTCGGCCGTTTGCATGCCCACGGCAGCGGCCGAAAAGCTCCGCGCGTCCGACACGACGCCGGCGCCGCAGGCCAAAGTCGCTGGCGAGCCAGCCGCCCCCACGATTCCA
>JAJDAH010000126.1 GCA_029261965.1 Polyangiaceae bacterium | reverse complement strand
CGGCCAGGTCGAACGCCTCATCGAAGCCGCTCCCAACCGCACGCAGCGCGTGGTGTTCATGGCGTGCTACGGCTCGGGTCTGCGCGTCAGCGAGGCTTGTACACTCGAGATCGGTGACATCGACAGCGCACGGATGGTCATCCGCGTCCGCAAGGCCAAGCGCCGCCGTGAGCGCGAGACGGTTCTGGGCGTCAGACTGCTAAACGAGCTTCGCGCCTACTACCGGTGGCGACGACCGGGGAGCTCGCACTTGTTCCCAGGTCGCGCGGGCGGGGAAACCACGTTGACGCGGCAAGCGGTCTTCAAGGCGCTGCGTCAAGCGGCCCGACGCTCCGGCCTCGATGGTCGAGTGGGACCGCACACGCTGCGGCATTGCTTTGCCACCTCGTTGCTCGAGCGGGGAGTCGACTTGCGAACTCTTCAGATCCTGCTCGGCCACACTTCGATCTCGAGCACAGCGCGATACTTGCATCTGACCGAAGCTCGGCGTCGGAACCTTCCCCGCCCTCTCGACCAACCGCAATCGAGCCGCTCGAGCTGACCGTTCGTGCAACTCGGCGAGTGCGCGATCGAGCGCGCACCGCCACGCGGCCGTCCCGAGCTTGCTGGCATCGTCCGGAAGCACGGCGACGAGCTGCGTGGCGGCCGTGCGCTTCGTCCAGAGCAGAGCGCCGCACTGACGGCGATCCTACGCTGCCGCACTGGGGCCACATCGACGTGTGTGTCGGCTGCGGCTTCGAGCGGCCGAGCTACAACTCGTGCCGCAACCGGCATTGTCCGAAGTGTCAGGCGCTTGCCCAGGCACGTTGGGTCGAAGCACGTCGCGAGCGCATCCTGCCCACCGCCTATTTCCACGTCGTCTTCACCCTGCCCGCCGAGCTACGTCGCCTCGCTCGTGCTCGGCCCGAGCTCGTCTACGATCTGCTGTTTCGCTCGGCCGCCGACGCGTTGCTCGAGCTTGCCGCCGATCCAAAGCGCCTCGAGTGGGGACGGCGGCTTCTGACGTCGCGCCCGTCATCCTGGCTATCGTTGCGAGTCTGAAACGAGGTACGTTCCCGCCGTGGGAACACCGGACGTCAAACATTTGGTCGCGGCAGGGCGGCCCATGCCTTCCGGCTCGGGCGGGTCGCCGCCGGGCGGTCTTGCGGCGTTCCGGCAACAGCAACGAACGGACTGGACGGAGCACGGTGGCCCGCTCGGCCTCGAGCTGACGCCAGATCCCGAAGCCGTGGGTTCGCTTCGTGGCGGACATCAGGGCTTCGACGTGCGGGTGACGCCCGATGACTACACTAAAGTGCGTGTGTCATTCCGGCGTACGCTCCCGATCTTTCTGGCCGCCGATCGCACAGACGATACGACCGGTCCGCCACTCTCGACGTTCACGTTCGATGCTGACGACGGTGGGGCGCTCTTCCTCACCGCTCGAGCGAACCCCGCGGCGGCCAAAGTACTCACGCGCCACGAGCCGCTCCTGAGCTTCGCTTCAGAGTGGCACGACCGCATCGGCGGACTGACCATCGCGCGGTCCGGCATCGCGGCTTTCCCAGCACAGGGGTTCGATCCGCTCGACGGCGGTAGGGATCACTGGATGACGACCGAGCAGGTCGTACAGTGGGTCGAGGCGCTCACCGATCTCGCCGCCTCGCTCGAGGAAGCTCTCGCCGGAGTGGACTCGACCGCCGACCAAACGGTCACCCTCGCCATCGAGCCAGGGCTCGGAGCGGAGACCGGGTGGAGCGTGATGGGAATGATGGCTGGCGCATTCGGCCTGTTCGCGAGCTTCCTGCTGCCAGCAGGCCTCCTCCGATGGGCCGCCTTCGGAATCGCCGCTGCGCTCGTCGGCGCGTCGACCGTTCGATTCCTGCGAGTGCGCCGCGTGTCGGCGGAGCCAGCGTGGAAGGACCGAGTGTTGCGCTTCGAATCGGAGGCGGTTCACGTGCCTGCCCTCCGCATTGGCGCCGAGCCGGTGACCATCCCGTACGCCAAGCTCCTACGCATTCGCCAGTACACCCGGGGTGGCCGCCCGCGTGTCGACATCGATTGGGACGGAGGACAGTTGAGCTACGACACCGGCGAGCTCAGATCCGCAAACGGATCGTTCATCGACGAGCTCCAGCGCCGTCGCGGATGGCCGACTGACGTCTTCGCGGTCGAAGACGAGTGCGACGACGCCTGAACGCAGGCGCGCCGTTCGCGGGGGGGGCGATCAACGGATCGCTTTCAGTGGTGTGCCCTAGGGCCAAGCGTCCTGATAGGCCTCGTCCTGCCGCCAGGCGCCGCCGACGAAGGCGCACCCAAACGTAACTAGCTAGTTCCGTCAGGGTCATCCACAGATGGCCTCGGAGAGGGCGACGTGATCGCGCTCCCAGTCTTGAACGAATTGCATCCCGAGTACCGGCGTGCAGCAGCCGGATGTCGGAAGTAGCCACGACAGGCATTCGACTAGCGCATCACTCGAGCGGCGCGCGTAACTCGGTGCATCCGTTCGGACGGATCCATTCGTTTTCGAGAATCCCGCGTGAGCGACGCAGGATCGCTCCCGAGTGGTTGGAGCCCCGGCTGTCGCCCCTGTCCTCATCTCCCTCATCTCCCCCCGCCGGAAGCCGTACGAAGGTATGCTGCAGGCGATGAGCGGGAAATGGCTTGCGTGGTTGACGGCCGGGATCTTCGCTGCGGCGGTTGCGACTAGCTGCGGGGGCTCGGGTGACAAGAACAGCGGCGCTGGTGGAAGCGCGGGTGCTGCTGGAGTCGATGGTGGCGGTGGGACCGGCGGCGCAAGCACGGGAGGATCCGGGGGAACGGGCGGCTCTGGCGGCGCGGGTGTGGGCGGCGCGGGCGCGATGGCAGGCGCCGGCGGCTCGGCGGGCGCGGGCACCGGCGGCGCAGGCACTGGCGGCTCGGCGGGCAGCGGGGGAACGACGAATGTGTGCGGCGACTTGGGCGACCCGTGCTGCACGGGCGCGAGCCGCTGCAACCTGGCGAATCTAGCCTGCGACGGAACCGACTGTGTTCGCTGCGGTGCGCCCGGGCAACCGTGCTGTGAATCCGATCGGTGCAACGACGCGATGTCCGCTTGCATCAGCGGTGTGTGCAGCGGTTGCGGTGGCGCGGGTGAAGCGTGTTGCGCGGGACGGGTTTGCCCCAATGCGGGCACGGTGTGCGGCAATACGAACACCTGCGTGGCTTGCGGCGGGCCGGGCGAGCCGTGCTGCGGGGGCAGCGCCTGCGATTCCGGTGGCTGCTGCGTCAACCAGATCTGCGTTTCCGACGGGGGAGGCTGCGCCATTGGAGGGACGTGCACAGCCGGGTCGTGTGGTGGCTGCGGGGCGATGGGTGAGGGTTGCTGCACCGGCAACCAATGCACCGGATCGAACGTCACTTGCTCGGTGGGAGCCTGCGTTCAGTGTGGCGGACCGGGAGAGCCGTGTTGCAGCTCGGTGCAACCATGCACGACTGCGGGAACGACTTGTTTCGGGACGACCTGCGCGACTTGTGGCGATCCGGGTCAGCCTTGTTGCGCGGGGGATTTTTGCGGGACCGGGTGCTGCGACACCCGGCGCCGTCAGTGCGTCGCCGACGGGACGTCGTGTTTCGGGGGCGATTTGTGCAACGCGGTGATCGGGGCCTGCGAAGGGTGTGGCGGTTTCCAACAGCCCTGCTGCACGGGAGACGTCTGTCACAACGGGTGCTGCGACGCTCGCAATCCCTCGGCGAAGCTCTGCCGGCGGGCGGACCAACCGTGCGGCATCTCCCAGGTCTGCACCGGCCCGGCGATGTGCGAAAACTGCGGGGGCAACGCAGAGCCATGCTGCTCGGGCAGGACCTGCGGTACCGGATTCATCTGCCAGAACACGACTTGCGCCCCTTGTGGAGGCGACGGGCAACCGTGTTGTCTCGGCGGCTCTTGCGACAGCGGGTTTGGGTGCATCAACGGTACTTGCGGTCCTTGCGGCGCGGACGGGCAGCAGTGCTGCAACGACGCCAGCTGCAACGCATCAACGAGCACATGCTTCCAGACGAGCTGCTCGCATTGCGGTTTGGACGGCGAGCCCTGCTGCCCGGGAAGTCAGTGCAGTACGGGCCTGGCCTGTAAAGGCGACTCGTGCCGACCCTGCGGCGGTCCGGCAGAGGATTGCTGCGAGGGCGGGGGGTGCGATCCCGGCGGCTGCTGCGACGTCGGTGAGTGCGTCGCCAATGGCGCGGCCTGCAACCGAACGACGGGCAATCCGACCTGCAACAACGGATCTTGCGGTGGCTGCGGCGCCCTGGGTGAAGCGTGCTGTCCATCGGGCAACCACTGCACGCAAAACGGTGTCGGTTGCGACACTTCGATCACCACCTGCGTCTCACCCTGCGGCGGCGTGGGCGAGCCCTTCTGCGCAGATGGTTCGTGTACCACGGGTTGCAGTCACGCCAATGCGTGCGTCGCCATCGGCGACACCTGCAGCTTCGACGGCGAGACCTGCATCGCCAAGGGTGTCTGCGAATTCTGCGGAGTGCACGGGACTGCGCCCTGCACGACTGGCGGCTGCATCGACGGGGCGTGTCTCGATACCGCTACGGGGCTCTGCATCGGCCCCGGCGCAGCTGGCAGCGCACCGGGAACGGTTTGCAACGATGCAGCCATCGTGCCGTGCGGCGATCCGGGCGAGGCTTGTTGTGAATCCACGGCGTGTAACGGCGGCGGTTGCTGTGCGGGCAACGTGTGCATCCCGCAGGGCACCAATTGCGGAGGAACGCTTGGCGGCGTCTGCTACGAGGCGAGCGAGCCGGGATCGTGCGGCGGATGTGGCGGGCTCGACGAGTTTTGCTGCCGCGGTGACGGCGAACGGTTCTGCACCGCACCGGGGCTCGTTTGCGACGGTGTCAGCTCGCTGTCTCGGTGCCGACCGTGCGGCGCGCCCGGTCAGGAGTGTTGTCCCGGTAATCGGTGCGCGGGCGACGGCTGCTGCGCCGACGAAGAATGCGTCGCCGCCGGCGACTCGTGCGCTTCGGGCGATGGGATGTGTCTGGGCGGCTCGTGTCAGAGCGGACCGTGCGGAGGTCTCGGAATGGGATCGTGCTCGCGCTCGGACTGTGTCGCGCCGTTCTCCGTCGAAGACTCGATCACCTGCGTGCCCTGCGGCGGCGAAGGCCAAGAGTGCTGCATCAACAGTTGGTGTGGACCTAGTTTCCGATGTCAGTCGAGCCAATGCGTGCGGTGCGGCGGCTCGGGACAGCCTTGTTGCGACGGAAACTTCTGTGCGAGCGGGACGTGCGATTCCGGCGGCAACTGTCCGTAGAGTGTCGCCATCGATACTTGTGGTGGCTACTTTCCGACATCCGGCCATCACGCCGCTCGCCGATAGTCGTGATGCAGTCCGTTGAGCACGGGCATTGCTACAACCTTCCCATCGCAGCTGGCCGAGTTGGATGAACCTGCGGGAACGAGCTGGCCGATCCCTTGGTGAGGACGTGACTCGTTGAAATAACGGACGTACTCGATCAACGTCTCGAGCAGGTGCTGCTCCCCGAGTACGAGAATCTGATCCAGGCACTCTCGCCGCGCGCTGCCCAGGAAGCGTTCGCAAAACGAATTCATCCGCGGCGCCTTGATGGCCGTCCGTAGGTCCCGGATGCCTGCTCCGTTCGCGGCATCGTCGAAGTCGCTTCCGTACTTTTGATCGTTGTCTCGGATGATGAAGCGCGGCCCCTGGCCGAACGGCGTGGCGTTTCTCATCTGTTGGGCCACCCATGTCGCACTCGGCTCGCGCGTCACTCCGAAGTGAACCACCTTCCGCGATCCGAGCTCGATGATGAAGAACGCGAAGATGGGTCGGAACCAGATGTCGTTGACCTGCAGAAAGTCGCAGGCCCAGGTCTGATGGAGATGGTTCTCGAGGACGTCGACCAGCTCTGGCCCCAGGGTCGTGGTCCTCGAGCTCGACGGATGTACTTCTGGATGGTTCGCTTGCAAACTCGGATGCCGAGCTTGAGTAGCTCACCGCTAATCCGTTCGGCTCCCCAGTGGACGTTCTCCATGGCCATGCGGCGAATCAGCTCGATGGCTTCCACCGCGATGCGCGGCTCACGTGACTTCGCCTTCGATTTGTAGCGCCAGAGCACCGGAATCCCTTACGGTGCCAGCGAAGCACGGTCTCCGGTTTCACCAGCAGCACCGCGTTCTGCCAGCCTTTCGTGATGGCGGCGAGTCCGACCATGAACGCCCGTTCGTGACGGTGAAGCATGGGCTTCTTGACGTGGCGCTCCGCGACGATGAGCTGCTGGCGAAGCAGGGCATTTTC
>JAJDAH010000125.1 GCA_029261965.1 Polyangiaceae bacterium | reverse complement strand
GAGCTCGCGCGCGCTCGGCAGTGACTTCTCGATCGGGCTGATCTTGTAGGTCAGCCGCATCATGTACAGGTTGCCGATTTCCGAAGGCGCGACGAGCGAAATAGCGGTGCCCAGACGCCCGGCACGCCCCGTCCGTCCGGTGCGGTGCACGTACTGCTCCGCAGACTCGGGGAAGTCGAAGCAAATGACGTGGGTCAGGTGGGAAATGTCGATCCCGCGCGCTGCCACGTCCGTGGCCACGAGGAACCTGAGCTGGCTGTTGCGAGTCCGGTACATGACCCTCTCGCGTTCGCTCTGTGAGAGCTCGGCGTTCAGCCAGTCGGCATCGAACCCTTCGCGTTGAAGCGCTGCGGCCACGCGCTTGGTGGATTCGCGCGTGTTGCAGAAGACGATGGCGCTTTCGGGGTTTTCGACCTCGACTATTTGGGCAACCTCCGAGAGCTTGTCGCCTCGACTGATGTAGACGAAGTGCTGGATTTCGAGTGCGCCGACGTGGTCACCGCTGAGAGTGATGAACTCGGGGTCTTTCAGCCGTGTTTCTGCGATGCGCACGACGTCTCGTTGGACCGTCGCGCTGAACAGCAACGTCTGCCGTGTCTCCGGGAGCTGCGACATGATGTCGTTGATTTGAGGGAGGAACCCCATCGACAACATTTCGTCGCACTCGTCGAGCACGAGGACTTTGATGTCCGCGGGGTCGAGCGTGCCGCGCCGCAGGTGGTCCAAGACCCGACCCGGTGTTCCGACGAGGATCTGTGCGCCGTCCTTGATCTGCTTGACCTGCTTGGGCATGGGCGCGCCTCCGTAGACGGCGACCACGGCCATTTCGCTGTGCTGGCAGAGACTGTCGATTTCACGCGTGACCTGCAGCGCCAGCTCACGGGTGGGGCAAAGCACCATCGCTTGAACTCGAGCGACATTGGTCCGCACCAAACCATCGACTAGCGGCAAGCCGAAGGCGGCGGTTTTCCCTGTGCCGGTTCGCGCTTGGACGACGAGATCGGTGCCGGCCTTCGCTGGTTCGAAAACCGCCAGCTGGACCGGAGTCGGATTGACGTAACCCAGGTCGTCCACGGATCGCCGGATGTCCGGCGAGAGCGCGAGCTGGTCGAAAGTGGCGGGCGGAGCGTCGTCGGTCGACGACGATTCTTCTGAAGTCATGCGAAGCTCGGGGGAGCATAGTGGGCGGGCCCCGCCGTTGCCAGATACCGGTCAGGGCTGGTCGAAGAGCTTTTGCCGGAATTTCGCGGCGTCACGCCGCCGCCTGGTCAGCTCAGCCGCTTCGTGGCGCACGTGGTTCTCTTCGGCGTACCGGAGGGCATCAACCGCTCGAAGCGCCTGAGCGGCCTCCTGGTCGCCAGCGCAGGCCCCGGTCAGCGCCGGGCGCGATGCCCAGGCCGGCCTGAGTGCGCGACGGAAACGGTCGATGGCGGCTTTTTCGCCTCCAGGGCCCTCGGCGGCGGCTTTCCGGGCCGCCGGCACGGAGTCGAACAGCTTGGCTAGCTCGGGGCGACATTCGGGCGCGGGCCCGGAAATTTCAGGCCACCAGACCTGGACGATGATCTCCGCGCTGCAAACGACCGTAAAAACTGTCGTAATGGCGAAGAACACGGCAATCGCGGCCGTTCTGCCGCGGCGTCGCACCAGCTCGTTCGGGTTCTGAGGCCGGTTCATCGTTCGTGCTCGGCTTACGCCCGGCGTCACCCCGACGTCAAATCTGGACCCAGTCCCAGGGGCCTTTCGCGCAAATACTGCAATTTGATGGCGTTCAGCCCGTTGACCATGGGTGGTTTCACGATTATCTGAAACATTCGAAAGGCACAGATGGCGTTGTCGGTCGGATCCGGAATCGAGGCTCTCCAGGCCTCGCTCCATGCCGGAGGCGCTAGTGATCCAGCGCTCGAGAGCCGGCTGAGCCACGTCCAGGCCAGCCTGGCAACGGATTTCACGTGGATCGAAAAGCAGCTGGCCACCGCCGCAGGCGAGGGGCGAGCCCCCGGCTCGGATGCCGCTGCGCATCTGATCGGCCGCGGCGGCAAGCGCATTCGCCCGATGGCGCTCCTGTTGAGTGCGCGGTGCTTCGGCGACATCAGTCAGGCGGCGCGCGAGCTGTGTGTGGTGGTCGAGCTCGTGCACTCTGCGACGTTGATGCACGACGACGTGATCGATGACGGTGACGAGCGCCGCGGCGCACCAGCGGCGCGGCGCCTCTGGGGCAACGCGGTGAGCGTGCTGTCGGGAGATCTGATGCTCGTCAGCGCCCTCGAACGCACACAGCGGTACGCACCGGAGTTGTTGCCCGAGTTGCTCGGCACCCTGCGGAAGCTCGTCGATGGCGAAATCGTACAACTGCGTGGCCGTTCGGCGCTCGACGTGACCGAAAAGACGTACGAGCTGATCCTTCGCGACAAGACCGCGTCGCTATTTGGTTGGGCAACGTGGGTGGGCGCGCGCCTCGGCGGTGCGAGCGAGGAGAATCAGCGCGCGATGGCGCGATTCGGAGAGCTCCTGGGCATCGCGTTCCAGCTCGTGGACGACGCTCTCGACTACGATGGTGAGCGCACCGGCAAAACGCTCTTCGCCGATTTGCGCGAAGGCAAGATGACGCTGCCTTTGGTGCTCGCCATGCAGCGGGTTCCCGACCTCGCCGAAAAGGTGAGACGGATCCACGCCGGGGATGCTGATGGAATCGACGCCATGAGCCGCGCGGTCGTCGAGAGCGGGGCGTGCGTGGATGTGCGCGACCGCGCCGCGCGCGCGACCGGCGATGCCATCTCCGCCCTCGAGAGAGTCCCCGAGTCGCCGTGGCGGGATCTGCTCGAGGCCGCCGCTCGCGAGCTCGCCCAGCGGGGAGGGTGAGCCATGAGTGAACGAGAGCTGTGGCGGAGCGAGGTCTTGGTCACCGACTTGATTGGCCGCCTGATCGAATTTTGGGGCTTCAAGCGCAACATGGGTCGTGTTTGGGCGATTCTCTATTTGTCCCCCCGCCCGATGACAGCGCAAGCGATTCGCGAAGCGCTGAAGCTCTCGACCGGGGCCGTGAGCATGACGCTCAACGAGCTTGCCCGTTGGGGAGTCGTTAAAAAAGTGTGGGTGCCAGGCGACCGGCGTGACTATTTCACCGCCGAGACGCAGATCTGGAAGATGGTCTCGCGGGTCATGAGCGAGAGGGAGAGCGGCGAGATTCTCGCCGTCATCGACGTGTGCGAGGAGGCCTTGAGCGCGCTCGACGACCATCTCGAATCGAACGACGTCGAGGATCGCGAGCGGGCAGTGCTTCAGCGCGCGCGGATCAAGGCACTGCTCGACGTCGCGCGGCTCGGCAAGCAGCTGTTGGGCGCGCTGCTGGCCACTGCGAAAGTCGACGCCGAGCCCCTCAGTCGCATCGAGCTGCGTTGAACTCCGTCGCTCGGACGGCGTGTTGGTCGCACCTCAGTTGAGCAAGTTGTTGCCGGAGCCGTTGCTCGGCCCAGCCGGCCGCAGCGGCTCGAGAAAGCTGGCAGTGATTTCTCGCTCGAGCGCAACGGCGATGTCGCTTTCGATGAGATCGAGTGCCCCGGCGAGTCGCTCGACGTTGCGCTGGTACACGAACAGCCGCGCTGTGGGCTGCTCGCCAGGTTTGGTGTTGCTGACGGCGTCGAGCAAAAGCAGCGCACGGGGGTCCACACCGTCGACGACGAGCTCGACGCCAGGCACGTCAGTCACGTAGATCTCGTCTTCGCGAATGAACTGCCGGAGCTTCTCGTCGAGGCCTCCGAGCGCTTTTCGTGTGGTCATCTCGAAAGCTTCGGGGCTCAGCGACCAGCCCGGCGGCGCCAGCGAGAGATCGAGCTCGCGCGAGGCGAGAAACGCCCGAGTGGCACCATGCACGTCGCCTCCCTCGTCGCGGACGAGCCCGAGGTAATACCAAGCCTCCGGGTTCGTCGGTGAGTCCTTCACGGCTTGTTCGATGAGCGGGCCGGCTCGGCCGATCTCACCGATTTCGTAGAGGGCCCGACCGATGAGGAAAGCGTGGTTCGGGTTCTCGAACGGTCCGCTGGGGAATCGCTCGCAGAGCGCCCGCGCCGAATCGATTTCGTTCAGCCCGAGCAGGGCGTCGAACTTGAGCAGCAGGGCATCGACGATCTCGTCGTCGTTCTCGGCCAGGTCGAGCGCCTGATCGCACATGCGAATCGCCTGTTCATACTCGCCGAGCGGATGGATGTAGACCTCGGCCGCGTTGAGCATCGCTTCGAGGTAGTCGTCGGCTAGAGCGATGGCCTGGCTGTAGTGCTCGACCGCGTCTTCGAAATCACCTTGGAGCGCGGCAACGTAGCCAAGCAGGTTGTACGCCTCGGGCGACTGGTTGTCGAGTTCGAGGGCGCGACGTGCTGCCATTTCGGCGCCCGAGGAATCGCCTCGTTGCACCAGGTCCCAACCGCGATCGAGGTGTGCGGAAAACTCGTCCATGCTCAGGTAACGGATATTGGGTCAATGAGCGTCGAGTCAAGCACTGACCGCCGGCAAAGCCCCCACCGAGGCGCCGCTATTCGTGCACGACGATGCGACTACCCTTCATTTCTTCGGTCGACCACGCGCCGTGCCAACCCGCTGGCAATTGCGGATCGGCGAAGAAGAAAAGGTGCTTGGAATCCAACGGGGAGAGGTTGACACACCCGTGGCTCATTCTGGCACCGTAGTTCCGGTGCCAGAACGCGCCGTGGAGCGCGTACGAACGGTAGTAGTACATCACGTAGGGCACGTCCTCGATGCTGTACGGCAAGTCGCCAGCGGCGGTCCCGTTGCCGTCCATCGTCGTCGTGATGTGCTTTTCTCGGACTCGCCATTGTCCGACCGGCGTCTGGTGGTCCTTCGCCTTGTCTTTGTGCTTCTTCCCGGTCGAAACGAGAGTCGCGTAGACGGGTTTGCTGCCGACGTATGCAACGAGCGTCTGGCGGGTCAGGTTGACGTCGATCCACCGCTCGGTCGGCTCGAGATCCGCCGGCGGCGGCCCCGGCATCGTCCGACGCACATGCACGCTCTTCACCCACTCGCCGTCAGACGTTTCGAAGTATGTCGTCTTGCGGACTTCGAGCTCACGTCCGGTGAGCTGAATGGCATCGAAGCGCTTGAGCGTGCTCGCGGGCTTGGTTTTTTTCGTCTTCTCGTCGATTTCGTAGGTCGAAACTTTCTTTCGCCAACCGTAGACCCACGCCATCGGTAGCTTCCACTTCGCGCCAAGCTCGACCCCTTGGAACTTCGAACCCTCGGTGATCCAAAGTCGATCGGCGGGCGCCACCAGCCCCTTGGTCGTTTTGTGCCAGAGGCGACCGTTCCAGCGAAATGACTTGTCGACCGCGACATAGAAACCCTCGACCATGCGCTTGGCCAGTACGTCGTTGGCTTCTTGGGTCAGCTGCTCGAGTGTCACTTCGTGTAGCCGTTCTTTGACATTTTCCTGTTGCCACCACGGTGGCCGATTTCCGGCGTCTGCTTCGCCCGAGACCAAGTTGTGGTCCGGCGAGATGGGCGCGCGAGGCGCTGACGCATCCGACGCGACGGACGCGGCGACGGTGCTCGCTCCGGCGTCGGCGATCGGTGCTGGCGCCGAAGGGGAAGTCTCGTTCTTGGCGGATTTCTCGCTGCTAGCGCTCTTCTCGGACTTCTTCTTCGAGGCCTTGTCCTTGGGAGGTTTCTCCTTGGGAGACTTCGCCTTCGCGCTCTTCTTCTTCGCCGTTCGATACGGCTCGTACTCGTCCATCTGTTCCTTCGAGGGAACAGACTTGTATAGCGGCGTACCGTTCTTCGCGTTGCGCGCGTACTTGTAGGGTAGGGGCGCTTCGAGGTCGGGGGGTTTGATCGAGAACTTGACCTCGGGGTGCTCGAGGTCCGTCGTGCCTTGGTTTCCGCAGATGAAACCCCCGCTCACGATCTGGTACCAGCCCTTGCTACAGCGTTTTTTGGAAACCGGCTCCGGCTTCACCGGAACTCGCCCACCGTTTCGCACGTAGCCGACCTTCTTTTTCTTGTCGAAAGCCGGTTCGGAGTAGACAGCCGCCGCGATGCTCGTCACGGCGAGGAATGGCCCCTCCCACTTCTTGGGAGGGTCCGCTCCGGCATCGAACTCGGCGGCTTCGGCCGCAGCCGCAGGATCTTGGGAAAGCTCGTCGGGCAACGTTGGGGATCCCGCCTGAGCGGGCACCGCGCTCGTCACTTCTGCGGAAGCGGGTTCGCTCCCGGGGGGCTCCTCCCGGTCGCAGCCCGCGGCGACCAGAAAGCTCGCGCCCAGCAGGGCGCAGACGAGCCGACGCGACCCTGGTGGGCGGGCAGCGCGGACGAGTGGGGGGCTTGGGTGCGGCGACGTCATGAAATGGGCGGCCGCCCGAGGAGTCGGGGACAAGCTCCTACTATCCTCAGCGAGTCGATACGATCCACTTCTCGTCATCTGGAGCTCCGAGCGACGCCGGTTGGAACTCGGTGGGCGTTGAAGTTTGGGCCGGATCGGCGCGAGCGCCAGGCCTGCTGCGAGCGAGCCGGGACCCTCGGCAAAAACCTCCATGAAATTAGACTGATGTCCGCCATGTTTTCGTCTCACTGGTGAGGTGTTGCGAGACGTGTGCCAAGCCTGCTCGGGGCGGTTTCGCCGGGCGACCGGGCCGAGGCTATGGTGACGCACGTGGCAACAGCGACTCTTTGGCGTGGCCAGTCCGACACGACCCGACGGACGTTGCTCGGCTCGCTGGCCGTGTCGGCGGTGCTCCACGTGCCGCTCACTCACCTTGCGGCCATCCTCGGCTTGTTGGGCCTTCTGGCTGCGCCGCCATCGGAGCCACCCGATCCTGTCGAAGCAATCAATGCCATCCCCATCGATTTGCTCGAGGGGATGAGCCCCGAGGAAAACAAACCCGAGGAATCCAGTGGCCCTGATGCCGAGGAAGCGGACGACGCGGAGGAAGACCCGTTCGAAGCGCTCGACATCGACGACCCGCTCGAGAGTCCGGATCCAAAACCGAAACCGGCGGACGAAAAGACCGATGCCGGCGCCGACGCCGCCGAGGCGGCCGACGCCGGGCCGCCGGCGGAAGGGGGAGCCCTCGCCGCCGACGCTGCGGCAAAAACCGAGGCCGGGACCGGGATATCGGATCCCGTGGCGGCCGCAGGACCCGCGGGAGCGGTCGTCGACTCGAACGCGAACGTGCGTTTGCGAATCCACACCGATCGCATCCGCAGTCATCCTCTGGCGTCGCGAATTGGAGCAGCGCTCGGCGCGACCTATCAGTGGCGGGATTTTTTCGGTCCTTCGGGTCTCGACCCCGTCACGCACATCGACACGATACTGATTGTCGGTCCGCAACTTCGCGACTCGTCTCAGGTCGCAGTCATCCTCGAACATGGGCTAGGCAAGACGAAAATGCGAGAGGCCGTCGATGCCCTCGTGCAGCGGTCGGGGGACAGGGGGGCTTGGGTGAAG
>JAJDAH010000124.1 GCA_029261965.1 Polyangiaceae bacterium | reverse complement strand
CCGTGTCGCCAATTGGTCCCTGGAGGATCGCTCGAGCGTCGATGAGATCGATCTGAACGAGACCGTGAAAGCACCCCGTTTCGTCGGTTGGCACCATGTAGTCCCCGGTGCATTTGATGTCCGGCGAGCTCAGGCCGACATCGACTATCCCGCCCATGACGCGGCCGTAGCGCGCGCTGAAGTTGCCGGGATAGAAATCGATACGGTCGAGCATTTCGGTCGGCACGACACTGCTCAAGCCACCGAAGTGGTAGATGAGCGGCACGGCCGAGCCGTCCACGAAGGTCTGCGTGTCCTCCGGAGCCGAGCCACGAATGATGAGCAGACCAGCCAGCGTCGGGGGTCTCGCAACACCCGGAAGATTCTGAAGCGATCGAAGCGCGTCGCCCGAAGTCCCGGGAATGCGGTTCATTTCGCGACGGGTGATCGTGCGCCGAGTCACCTCCCGCGGCGGGCGCTCGGCCTCGACGACGACCTCGAGACCACTCGCGACCGGCGAGAGCCGGTAGGTGATCTCCGTCGCCTGGCCCGCGACGACACGCTCACCGATGTCGATCGGATCGAATCCGTTGGCACGAACCTGGACTCGATATTTCCCTGGCGCGAGCTCTCGAACACTCCAAGCGCCGTCGGCGTCGGCGCGGATGCGGCGGGTGACGCCATTTCCGGTCACCACGACCTCGGCGCCAGCCAGCGGCGCGTTACCTTGAAGAATTCGGATACGCCCGGACAGCTCACCAGTGGTCATCGGAGGCGGTGGTGGTGCCTGCACCTCTTTCAAAGTGAACGCGTAGCGATATCGGATCTTCGCCGGGACGGGTTTGCCGTCGAGCGTCGCCGGCTCGAATCGAAACCCGAGCGCCGCCACTCGGGCTGCTTCGTCGAAGCCGTGGCCTGCCGGTTCGACGACGTCCGCCAGGGTGACTTTCCCCGTCGCATCGATGGTGAGCTCGAGCACGACGTTGCCCTCGATCCCGTCGCGCGCGGCGGCTGATGGGTACTGCGCCTCCTTGAACTCGCTCAACCTCGGGGGAGTCAATTGCCGAGCGGCCTTTGGGGCCTTCGGCGGCGCGCCGGGCTTGACGAGGGCGCCCGAGCCGCCGCGTGGAACCGCCCCGTCGCCCGTTTTCGGCTGGTCTTCGGTTTGAGCGATCGCGACACCGGCCGAGAGCACGGCGGCGGCCGCGACTAGCCGGGCGGTTCGACGGCGCCGAACCGAGGCCCGAGAGCGATCACGGCGCGGGCACGCGCGCCGGTGCTGCAAAGCCCGCATTCGGCCCCTTTCGCATCGCCGAGCGGCGGCGCCAAGACATTGCGCAAGAGTGGCGGTCGAGCCGGCGCTCGCCAGCTGAAGACGTCACTCTTTCGTCGACGGCACGGTCAACGTGACGCCGCGAATGAGCACCTTCATCTTCTTCTCGAGCTCCGCCTTCTGCTCGGATATCTGAACGAGCTTTCCGGACACCGTGCCGAGTTGCTTCTCGAGCGCCGCGAGCTTGCGCGTCAGCTCCCCACGGAGGCCCGCGTTGCCTGGGGTTTTCGTCAACAGGAGCAGATTGTTTCGCACCCTCTCTTGATCGCGGCTGTGCTCGCGGTGGAGCTTCTCGAGTCGTCTCCGCTCGGTGTCCAGATCGACGACCTTGCCCTTGATCTCGAGAATCTCCCCGAGCACCTTGGCGACCGCCGGCGGCGCGTTACCGCTCTTCATGAACACACGAAGCAGAGTCGTGCTCACGCTCGTATCGATCGCGACCCGACGAGTGATACGTTTGGTCCATTTGATTTCGAGCTGGGCTTTACCTTTGGCGGGGACGCTGACCGGGATGAACAGCGCGTCGCCGGTCTCGACCGCCGTCGGGGGGCGATCACCCAGCGTCCACTCGGATCCCCGTTTCGAGGTCTTCACGTAGGCCAAGGTGGTGCGGGGGTGACGATTTCGAATGTCGTACTTCGTGCTCTCGATGCGCAGCACTTCGCTGACCAGCTGTCCGTCGACGATCTTCAGCAGCCGCATGCCCTCGTCACGGCTGCCGTCGGACTGCTCCATTCGCACAGCGCCGTCGATGGAAAACGTCAGAAAGGACGTCGTGCCGGTGCCGGCGCGGGCGAGAAAGGCTTCGCCGACGAACGTGCCCTGGGAGTAGACCGCCACGGGTCCCTTTTCGAGGGCGAACTTCGTGTCGTTGGTGAGCATGACGGCGCGATAGGGATGGCTCGCCCCGAAACCGCCAGTGAGCTCCGGACGGAATAGTACGATCTCCTGACCTTTCACACGCTCGTTGACGATCGCCACCAAGGTCGACGACCGGTCTGGAACCGTGACTGGATCCTTGAGGTCGTAGCGGAAAAGCGCGCCCACCGACTGACCTTCGACGGACTCGGGAGCGTCTTGTTCCAGCTCGTCCGCACCGCTCGTCGGTCGATCGGCTGGGGGACTTTCGCGTCGGGGCGCTGACGGCTTGGGTCGTGCTCGGGACCCGAGACCCGGCCCGCCAGCACTTCTCTTCTTGGCGTATCGTCGCTCTGCCTTTTCTTCTTCGGGCTCCGCCTCCTCCTCGTCCCCTTCGTCTGCATCATCATCGATTTCCCCGGCGCTCTCGATGACCGGGCGCGCCGCCAATTGCCGGCCCCGAGGACTCAAGTCGACGCGCCTCATCAGTTGCGGCGAGTGCAGGTCGTAGATGAACGAAATGGGGGTCCCGGCGACCAACGAAAGCGAAACATCGTTCCAGTCCTCGCCGGAAATGTTGTCGACCACCGCCCAGCCTTGCAGCAGAGGTTTTTTCCCTTCTTCGAGAACGACTCGATAGGCAGGTTTCCAAAGCGGCATCTCGACGATGTAGCTGGCGACGATGTCGTGGCCGCGCGCACCGACGAGGCGCACCGATAGGGTGATCGGCTTCCAGTTCCCCTCGTTGAGCGAGACGTCCAAGCTCTGCTCGAGGCCGATAGACAACGTCTTGTCGGTCAGCTCGATTTTTTCGATCGCGCTCACGGGATAAACCACCAGGTGGTTTCCCACCTTGAGGGTCAAGCGATGGTCGAGTGGCTTCGGTCGGTCCTCGCGAGGCGAACCGGGACCGGGGCGTTTGACGATGCCGCCAGCTTCGATGGGCTCGACGCCGACAACGCGACCGGAAACCGAACCTTTTTTTCCCGAAACCTCGACCCGGGCGCCACGAAAAACCCGCAGCACATCGAGCAGACCGCCGGCGTGACGCACCTGTTCCGGAAGCTCCGAGAGTGTCTGCGCACCTGTCTTCTCTAGGGGAAGCGACACGCTGACGGCTCGGCCGTTGGAGCGGTCGATGACCGTCAACGACTTCAGGATGTCGTTGATCTGGCTGGGCCTGATTTGCAACGTCAGAACGTCGCCGCGGATCTTGCCTCGGCGCTCGAAGTAGCCGATGCCGTTTTGATAAAGGATGACTCGCTTGATGGGGATCTCGGCGACCGGCCCGTCCGGACCGGTGGCGCCGGAGAGCGACCCGGAGCACCCAGACACCACGAACAAGGCGAGGAAGAGCACGAGAGCGGCGAACTTCATGCGGCGGAGCCTACCTGAGCCCGGAATCCCCCGCACGTTCCCCTTGCGCTTCGGCCGACTAGGGCGGAGCCTCACTGGCGCATGAAATCACTGCACGATTCCGTGGCCCTCGTCACCGGTGCCAGTCGAGGCATCGGCCGTGCGATCGCCGAAACCCTCGCTTCGGCAGGCTGTCGTGTCGCCCTGAGCGCCCGTTCGGAGGCGTCGCTCAGCGAAACCGTCGAACGATGCCGAGAAAAGGGGGGCGACGCGCTGCCCATCGGCGTGGATCTCGCGACCGATTCCGGTCCGAGCAAAGTCGTCGAAACGACGGTGGCGAGACTTGGGCGGCTCGACATCTTGGTCAACAACGCCGGTGTGATGACACGCAACTCGGTTCAAGAGTCGGATCCGGACGACTGGGACGCGATGATCAATCTCAACTTGCGCGCACTCATGAGGGTGACGCGACTGGCGGTTCCGCACCTCGCCAAACGACCGCGAAGCGCGATCATCAACGTCGCTTCGATTGCAGGAAAGATGACGTCGGCGAGTGGGGCGGGCTACGCGGCGAGCAAACACGGAGTGGTGGGGTTCTCCGGCGCGCTCTTCGAGGACGTGCGGGAGTTGGGCATCAAGGTGTGCACGCTCTGTCCCGGCTTCGTCAGAACCGACATGGTGGTCGGTGACGGCCTCGACGGCGAAAGGATGATCCAACCATCCGACGTCGCCGAGACGGTGCTGTTCGTCGCCACCTTTCCGGACACCGGGTGCCCGACGGAAATCATCCTCCGCCCGCAGCGGTCGCCTTACGTCGCCTGAGAAGCGCTACCGGCCTTCGCGGGCGCGGCGGCCAATCGCAGACGCCGCTACGGCGCGGAGCACTTCGAATGCGCTCGAGTTGTCGACCCTGGTCGTGTCGATGCGAACGCAGCAGGCACCGACCGCCGCGGCCATGTCTTCGAACCGCGCCGAGTCGAACTCGTAGACGTCCGTCGTGAGTACGATCGCGAGCGGCCGTCGCTCGGCGATGATTCCCGAGAGCTCGGCGACGCCGACGACCTCGACGCGTGTCGCGACCAATTCGGAAACCGCTCGCCGGCATTGCCGAACCAACGCTTCCGGCAACGCGATGGCAAACACGGTGTTGACTGGGGTCGACGAGGCCGTGGGGATACTCGACGTGTGCATGGCTCATCTTCTTGTGTAGCGCCGGAGCGGCACGAGCGCAGTAGGGCAAAGTCCTTCGTGACCCGTCGGGGTTTCCCTCTCACCCAGCGGACGGGGCGCCGCCGATTTTTAGTTTTGATTATTTAAGATTTATTGTAGTTTCATGTAGCTTCAAGAAACCCCGACCATCGACGACGTTCAGGCCATGTCCGTGAGCACCCAACCCCCAACCTCTCGTACTGATCCGGTCGTGCTCGCCGTCAACCTTCCGGAGCACGCCGTTTCTGCCTGTCGGTACGCCGCTGCCGTCGGAGCGAGAGCACAAGTCGTCGAGGTCGACATCTTCAGCGTCGAAACCGAATCGGACGAGCTTCGGCCGCTCGCGATCGTCGTCGGCGCAGGCGCGGCTCGTGTACACGTCGCCAGGTTCGAGGCCATCGCCACGCGGCACCAGATCGACTGCATCGAAGTAGATGACAACGACGGGTCAGTATTGGGGATCGCCGAGCACCTCAAACCCTTGCTCGCCGAGTCGGCGCTGCGAAGACGAAGAATCGACGCCAGCTAGGATCGACGCGGCGACGTCGACGACCCTCAGTCGGCGGCGCGCGCCTGGACTATCCAGACCGCGTAGTCCATCACGACCCCGCCGGCTCCATGATGAGGCGCGAGGGCTTCGTGAAGCGAACCCTCGACTCGCGCGACCAGCGACTCGTCGGCGTCTTTCAGCGCCGCGGCGGCCGGTCCGAGCTGGGAAATGAACTCGACGGCGTCGGAAATGGAGGTGGCGCCGGCCATCGCGAGCTGACCCGTTTTCGAGTCGACCCGAACGTCGGCCCAACCGGCGTCACACACGATGCTGCGCGTACGCTCCTCGTCGGCGAAAGCAAACGGTCCGGGGGCGTACGGGTCGGTCGGGAGGTCGAGCTCGACGTGCTGGGCGACAACCCCCACCGGAACGAGCATCCAGGGGTTCTTGTCGAGGGCCTGCCAACACGTGAACGCCAAGCGACCACCCGGTCGAACTGCGCGCCTCAGGTTGGTGAACGCAGAAACGGGGTCGGAGAAGAACATCACGCCGAACCGCGAGTGGACCGCATCGAACTCGGCGGCGAAGCTCCGAGCCTGCGCATCGGCGAGCTCGAAGCCGACCTGCGCGAGCTTTGCTGCCTCGGCTCGCTGACGCGCGCGAGCGAGCATGGGCGCGGAGATGTCCATTCCGACGACTCGGCCGTCCTCGCCGACTCTTCGTGCGAGCTCGAGAGTCGTCGCTCCGCAGCCACAACCGACGTCGAGCACGGCGCTTCCGCTAGTAAGGTCGAGCTCTTCGATCGCCGTGGCGAGCAGTGGGCTCAAGTGGGCGTCGAGCTCAGTCTGAAGACGTACCCATTTGGGACCCGCCGTCTCACCCCAGTAGTCGACCATTTCCGCATTGGGACTGGTGGATTCGAGTGCCATGAAATCAATATCCCGCCTGCACGTCGACCCGGGTCGACGGTTGCTCGCCCTTAGCGAGCTGGTTGAGAAGTCGAGCCAAGTGCTCGGACCGGAGTTGCTCGGTTTCTGCCGCCGTCCCGCCGCGGTGCGGGCTCAGAACGACGTTGTCGAGCTCGTGAAACGGAAGCTCGGACGGCAGCGTGCTCGACCGCTGCGCTTCGTCGCGCGGGTATCGGTACCACACGTCGATGGCCGCAGCCCCCAGTCGGCGGTCTCGCAGCGCCTCGAAAAAGGCCTTCTCGTCGATCACCGGACCCCGCGCCACGTTGACCACGATGGCGCCGGAGCGGAGTCGGTCGAGCTCCTTTTTCCCGAGTAGCCCGGTGGTCTCCGGAGTCTTCGGCACCGCGACGACGACCACGTCAGCCTCTCCGAGAGAGTCGGCGAGACGAGAAGCCGACCGTACTTCGACCGCGCCGTCGAACGTCGGCTCCCCGCGACGGATACCGACCACACGCATGTCGAAAGCGTGAAGGATCTTCGCCGTCCGCCGACCGATGGCGCCGTAGCCGATGATGAGCGCCGTTTTCCCGACGAGCTCGGTCGAGGCTTCGTCTTCGTAGCGCAGTCGCCACTCTCCACGCCGAAGCTCTCGATCCGCCAGGACGACACGTTTGGCAGCCGCGAGCAGGAGAGCCACCGTGACTTCTGCCACCGTCCGAGCATTGTGGTGCAGATTGTAGACGGCCAGCTCAGGGCGCTCGAGCAGACGCTTGCGCGTGCGACCCGAGAGACCCGAGTACGGTATGACCAAGAATTCCAGATCCGTCAGCCGAGCGAGAGTCTCCTCACTGGGCTCGCCATCCACCAATACGCGCACGCTGGCATCGAGAGCGTCGGTGAGAACGACCCGATCGTCGAGCAGAGGCCGCAACCCTCGGAAATCGAAGCCGTGCGATCCGGTCAGATTGACCGTCAAGTTTCCGGAGTGAGGCACGCGCTCGGGCGCTCTATTCCGCGATGGTGATCGAAACCATCTGGAGTGCCTTGTCGGTCTTGCCGCTGCTGCTGCCGTGACCCTCGATGGCCTTGACCACGTCCATGCCCTCGGTGACTCGGGCGAAGACGGGATGCTTCGAGTCCGTCTTGTCGTCGAACCAATCCAGAAATGCGTTGTGCACCGTGTTGACGAAGAACTGGGAGCCGCCGCTGTTCGGTCGGCCGGTGTTCGCCATCGACAGCGTGCCCGGTTCGTTCGAAAACTTCGCGTTGGGCGGATGCTCGTCTTGAATGGTGCCGTGCGGCGGACCTCCGGTGCCCGCGCGCGGGCTGTCGGGATCCTTCGAGTGGGGGCAACCGAACTGCAACATGAAGCCTGGGATCACGCGGTGAAAGTGGAGCCCGTCGTAGAAACCACTTTTGGCCAGATCGATGAAATTTTTGGCGGTGATGGGCATCTCGGCGAGGAGAACCTCGGCTTTGAAGACGCCTTCACTCGTGTTGAAGGTGGCGATCGGATTGGCCATGGAAGCTCCTTTTTCTGCTCGGGCTGTGGAGGGGGACGGCACCTATAACATTGCTCGACGCCGTCGAGCAGGGGCTATCCAAGAGCTCGACCGGCAATCGCCTGTCCGCGAAACTAGCAAACGTCGTCGCCGGTGGCCGCGCCCGGGGGTGAGGTTTCGCGCGCGACTGGCTCTCGCTGCTCGTGGCGTCGTAGCTTCGGGCCGATGAGTGAAGAAGCGGACCCACCGGCCGAGCGGCGTCGAAAGCTGTGGCCGATCGCCGCTTCGGTGGCCGCCCTCGCCCTCGGCGCCTCCGCCGTCGCCTACGTGCTCACCAGCGAGCCGACAGGCTGCGAAAAGCTACCCGCCTGCCCGACCTTCGGGCAGTGCACGAGCGCCGAGCCCGAAGGGGAGCTCGTCTGCAAGGCCACGCGCACCGAGGACTGCGCAGCGAGCCTCGGGTGCCGAGAGTACGGCGCCTGTGACGTGAACGGGAAGCGCTGGGCGGGGTATTGCTGGCCGACGGACGAGCGCCACTGCAAAGAATCTTCTGCGTGTCGCGAACACGGCGCGTGCTCGTTGGAAACGGACCCGCATGTTTGTCGCAGCTGCACTGCGCAACTCCTGCGGCGCGGTGCGCCTGTCGAACCAGTCGCCCGCAAGGTCAACGCTGGCGTCCTGAGGAGTCAGGGTGTGGCCTGCTGCTGCCCCGAGACACGAGGAGCTTCGGACCCTTAGCCCCGGTGCCGAATTTTCACCCCGTGATCCGTCGATGACGGGGTGCTCTAGCGGTTGGCAGTACGCCGCCGGCCAGTCGCAAATCGAGCTCTGCGGTGAAACCTGCGACCGAATCAAGGCCGACGACGGCGGTCAGATCGATTTGATCTTCGGCTGCGAGACGAAGATCGACGTTCGTTGAATGCGCAGGCGCTCAGCGCTCCGCCTCACCCAGGAGCCCGTGCTTCGCGATATAGACCATTTTCCCGTGCTTCGGATCCTCGAGATAGATCTCCGATGTGCTGGGCACGTGAATCACGATCTCCTTGGGCCACTGCTTGGGTTTCGAGCCCTTGTCTCGACCCTTTGGCTTGACCGTGATGGTCTTGTCAGTCTCCTCGCCGAACTCGACCTCGATCTTGTTGAGCGCCTTGAGTGACTTCCCGCGGCGCCGGATGGTGATCCAGGTCCATTTGCCGTCCTTGTCACCCTTGAAGGTGATCCCGTCACCATCGAACTGCGCCACGGCTTTCGCCACACATTTCGCTTTCTTTTGAGGATCGCCTTTGGCCTGAGCAGTGCACTTCTCCTGGGTAGGCGCGTAGATGTCGGACTCGTTGAACGAGAAGGTGAACAGCACACCCTCCGCCGTGACGATGTCTTTGGGTGAACGCAGAGGTTTGGCCTCTTCTTCGGGGGGCGCTTCTTCGGCGGTCGCCTCCTCCGAAGCTTCCTCCTCGTCGGCCTCCTCGGCTTTCGATTCTTCTTTCGCGGGCATCGCGGGTTTGTCCGTCGGGGCGGCCGCCTCGGGCTTGCCACCACCGCACGCGAGCAAACCAACGAGGCACAGGGGAAGCATCGCGACAATTTTTCGCTGCATGGCGGTCGATTACCACGATCCCACGCCGGGGCGCAGCCCCGGCGAACATCCAGGCGCAGGGGTCCGTATTTTTCCAAGAGATTTGCTAAGAGAGCCGCATGCACATGACCCATCGCCTGCTCATCGCTTGCGTCGCTGTCGGCTCGACACTCGTCGGGTGCAGCGACGACACGTCCTCCAACGGCTCCGCCGGCGCTTCCGCGGCCGGGGGACACGCGGGCAGCAGCGGCACGTCCGGTGGAGGCACTGCAGGCACCGGGGGCGCGGCGTCCAAGTCGGCGCTCGGCTTCTTCGTCACGAGCGTGGGCAGTGGCGCGCTTGGCGGGAACTTAGGCGGGCTCAGCGGTGCAGACGCGACGTGTCAGGCCCTCGCAGCGGCGGTGGGTGCCGGCGACAGGACCTGGCATGCGTATCTGAGCACGAGCACCGAGCACGCCCGGGACCGCATCGGCACCGGGCCCTGGCAAAACAGCGCCGGCGACGTTGTCGCGGCAGACGTCGCTGGCCTACACGCCGACGGGCTGTCCAACGCGGATCCTCAGCACGTGCTCGACGAGCTCGGCAACGTCGTTCCTGGCCTCGAACACGACATCATCACCGGGTCCCTCGAAGACGGAACGGTCGCCGCCGGTCAGACGTGCTTAGACTGGACTTCGGACAGCGCCGGCGACGTGGCGCAGGTGGGACACAGCGACCTGCCACCGATGCCGTTCAGCCCATCGTGGAACGCGGCTCATGAGTCCGCGAGCTGCACCGTGATGGGGCTAGCCGAGCGCCTCGGCTCCGGCAGAATGTACTGCTTCGCCATCGACTGAGTCATCGACGGTCGCCGCGAGAAACGCCATCGCCTTGTCGGCGAATTCGACGGCCCGTTCTTCGTGCACGAAAAGCTTGGCGCCAGAAACTTCGACGAGCTCGGAGCCATGGGGTAGCGCGGAAAGCATGCGCTTGGCGCGCGCGACGGGAAAGAACGGATCGTCGCTACCCCAGATCAAGCATGAGGGAGCTCGAATGCGGTGATGCACGTCCTCGAGACGGTCGACGACCTTCCAGTCGATGTGCTGGAGCAGTTGCATCTGACCCTGGTTGACTCGATCCGATTCGAGAAGCGGGGCGACAAAGAGATCGTGAAACTCGCCGTCGGCATAGCTCGGATCGGCGAAACAGCCGCCGAACCCCAGGAAGGAGTGACGCACTGTCCGAAACTTCATCAGCCACCGAAGCACGGCCGATCCAAACGGCAACTTGACGGAGAACGAGTAGAGCTCCACGAGCCACGGGCGATGACCCGGGATCTCCGTATTGCCGAGAACGAGCGCGGTCACTCGGTCACCGGCCTCCGCGGCGACGAGGCGTGCCACCACGGCTCCACTGTCGTGGGCGAGGAGAGCGAAACGGTCGAGCCCCATGGTGTCGATCGCCGACAGGACGGTTTGGGTGTGCGACTCGAGATCGATTGGCGTGTCGGGCCCCCACTCGGTGTGGCCAGCCCCTGGCAGGTCTATCAAGTGGCACGTGTAGCGCGTCGCCAAGCTCGGGATCATCGAGCGGAAGGTGGCCGACGAGAGCGGCCAACCATGGATCAACACCAGATCCGGGCCGCTACCGAAGCGGCGATAGGCCAGCCGACTGTGACCGACGTCGATGAAATCGGCCGGGGGCCGGCGGAAGGCGCGCGCGACCTCCTCGCTGGAGGCAGAGAGCGGCGTGGCGCGCGGGGCCGATTCGGGGACGGTCGGGGCAGATTTCATCGGGAGCCTCCTGTTCTGGATCCGACGCCAGCATCGGACCGCCC
Source organism: Polyangiaceae bacterium (assembly GCA_029261965.1). Classification (GTDB taxonomy): domain Bacteria; phylum Myxococcota_A; class Polyangia; order Polyangiales; family Polyangiaceae; genus JAJDAH01. Next base: position 2,239 of record JAJDAH010000124.1, on the reverse strand, counting down.
CACGGCCCTCGCAACTACCCGAGAGGTAAGCGACACCGGGTCGCCGCCAGCGGTAGGTTGAGGGCGATGCCGAAAACCCGCTCGCGGCCGCCTCGTCTGTTTCCCGCGTTGCTCAAGCATTGGCGTGGTCGGCGCGGCTTGAGTCAGCTGGACTTGGCGGTGTCTGCGGACGTTTCGGCACGGCACGTGAGCTTTCTCGAAACCGGTCGCGCCCAACCCAGTCGAGAAATGGTTCTACGGCTCGGGTCGACGCTCGAAGTGCCCCTCCGAGATCAGAACGCGATGTTGCAAGCCGCCGGCCACCCCGAAGAGTTCGTCGAACTCTCCTTCGACGAAGGGCTGCCACCGGAAATCAGCGGAGCAATCGAGCGCATGCTCACCCAGCACGAGCCCTTCCCGATGATGGTCATGGACCGCCACTACAACCAGGTCCGCACGAACTCCGGTGCGGCACGGCTGCTTGGAGGAATGATCGCCGAGCCGAGCGCCATGCCCGAGCGCATCAACGTCTTTCACGTGTTGTTCGACCCACGCCTGGCTCGGCCGTTCATCGTCGAGTGGGAGCGAGTGGCGCGCGCGTTGTTGTCCCGACTTCATCGCGAGTCGTTGGCGCGACCCGAGGACCAGGAGCTCGCCGCACTGGTGCGATCGATTTTCGAGTATCCCGACGTGCCACAGGAATGGCGACAGCCTGACTTTTCGGCTCCGAGCGAGCCCACGTTGACGTTCCGAATCCGTCGGGACGACGTCGAGCTGTCGTTCCTGACGACAGTCACGATCTTCAACGCCCCGCAAAACGTGACGCTCGAAGAGCTACGAATCGAGAGCTACTTCCCCACGGACGAGGTCACCGAAGCATTCTGTCGGAACCTGGCCGGCTGAGCCTTCGGCGCGCTCCGCGAAAGGGTTTGAACCTCGGGCCGAGCTATGACACTCCTCTTCGCGGGAGGCTCATCGTGTTCTGCGAGAAGTGCGGCAAGAACAACCCGGTAGGGGCTCCGTCTTGCACGCGCTGCGGGTGGATCCTGTCCACGCTGAGCCCCGAGTTCGGCACGGCACCGCCATCGCCAGGCAACTCCCACGCCGAGCCGGTGGGTGCGACTCGGATCGGGGTCGCCGAGCCGGGTAGCGGGAACAAGTTGCCACCGAGTTTCATCCCACCCATCAACGCCGGCCTCGACAGCGATCGACCGGGTTCGGACACGCCGTCACCACCCAGAGTCCCGATGGTATCCGTCGGTCAAAGCCGAGGGCCGAAAACATCACGCATGGGCGCCGAGGCTGTGTCCGCGACCGTCATCGGCGTCGGCACGGCCGAGGTCCCCTACCTGCCGAGCAGCAAGGATCGCGAGACGTGTCGCGTGGCCCTCTCGAGCCTCGTTCGCCAATTCGGCGCGGAGATGTGTGATGACCCGGCCGAGGTCGAAGCGTCGTTGCTCCGCGAGTTCCAGCGTGACATCGCTCTCGTCGTTGCTGCGCAGCGAGAAGGGGTGCCGGCGCGCCTGCTCGCGGCCGTGCGGAGCGGCAGCGTGACCGCGAGCGCCGACGAGGCCGTGCAGCATCTCGTCGAGTCCTGCCAGCTGTCGGAGGACGACGCGCGATTCGCGGTGGACAGCTGGGCTCTGGCCCTCGGCCTCGCCGGCCACTGAGCGACATCGAGTCCGCGCTCGCGCGACGGCATTGAATTTTTCGCACCCGGGCGGACTCGCGCCAAAACCGGGTGGATCCAGCTCGTCTCGGATCGCGCCGCTTGTCATCCTCGTGGCGCACCGTGGGCAAGGCTCGCCCCGAAACGGCGCACCGACAATCGTCCCGTCTTCCGATGCGGCGCTACTGATCGCCGCTCTTCTTGATTGAGCACCGATGCACCTCGCTCTCGTCCTGAGCTCCACGTACGATTTGAACGAGCAAGTCGTAACGCTACCGACGTCGGAATCGAACCGACTTCTCGTGCGCGGCCGGCTTCAGCGGCGTGATGCTGGCTTCCATGTCGAGTCGCTGCCAGGCGATCGAGACTTCCCCGAAGCCCTGGAAGAACGCTTCGCCCAGCTCGATGCCCCCCTCGACAGTCTGTTCCTCTACTACTCGGGTTACATCGCCCTGAAAGAGGGCCGCAGCCCGGCGCTCTTGCTCGACGGCGAACGACTGCGGGCCTATCCGCTGCCGCGCTTGTTCCGCGCGCTCGAACGCGCGGCAGAGAACGTATTCGTCGTCCTGGATACCGCCGCCATGGCGGACG
>JAJDAH010000123.1 GCA_029261965.1 Polyangiaceae bacterium | reverse complement strand
GGAGGCGTAGCTGCCGTCGGCGCGTGCGACCGAGAGCTGGTGAACGAGTCTCGGCACTCGCACGTACAAGGCGCGGAAACCAGATCTGCAGGCAGCGTTGACGAGCGCGCCGGACAAGAAGCTCTTGCCGACTCCGGTCGGTCCCAACACGATGACGTTCTGCTGGGCTCGGACCCAGGCGCACGTCGCGAGTGAGCGGACGACCGCCTTGTCGAGGCCCCGAGCGGAATCCGTTGCGACCTCTTCGACGGTCGCGCTCACCGGCAGCTTCGCTTCCTTGATGCGCCGGTTGCATCGGCGGTTGTCGCGGTCGACCCATTCGCGGTCGACCATCATCCCGACCCGCTCCTCGAAGGTGAGATCGGTGGCAGGTTTTTCGATGAGCTCGCGGAACACCTCCGCCATCGTGCGCAGTCGCATCGCGACCAACTTGTCGATTGTTTCTTGATCGATCATTGCGTTGTCTCCTTGTCGTAGTAGCCAGCACCACGAATGTGCTCGTGATGAAGGAACTCAGTGGGCTCGTCGTCTTCGACGGGAAGCGGTTCGACTTCGAGGCCGCGCTTCAAAATAGTGAGCACGCTGCGACGAGTGGGGCCTGATGGGCCAGCGATGGCCAACGCTCGGGCGCATGCCGCATCGAGACGCTCGTTGTCGACCCGCTTCGCGTCGCGCGTAATCGCGAGCACGCCGCGGTAACCGAACTCGGGGTTGCGGTAGCGGCCGAGGATGGCCTCGACGACTTTGCCGACGTTGGGACCGACACTGTAGCCCCATGCTCGCATCCGCTCCGGCGGCCACTTGCCGTAGTCGCGATGTGACTTCGGCATGTGCTCGCGCGCCGTCACGTACGTTCCCTTCGGCCCACGGCTTCGCGCGTGCGAAGCAACGCGTGCACGGTCGCGAAAGACTTCGACCACGCTCGAAGTCGCACGGATCTCGACGCGTACGCCGATCAGCGCGCACGGGACGCTGTAGTGCCGATGGTCGAAGTCAACGTGATAGTCGACGTTGACCTTGGCTTTCTTCCAGTCGCCACGCTCGAAGCGCTTGGCGGGCAGCGGACGCATTGCCGGCCGATCGATGGTCTCGAACGCGGAGCGTCGGCAGCCCTCGAGTTTCTGAAACGGTCGACTGTTGAGGTCCTCGAGCAACTCGGCGATCGCCTCGTTGAGCTCGGCAAGGCTGAACAACTTTCGATTGCGCAGCCGCGCGAGGATCCAACGCTGCGCGATGAGAACCGCGTTCTCGACCTTCGCCTTGTCTTTCGGCTTACGTGGCCGTGCCGGGATCACGGCTACCCCGTAATGTTCGGCCATTTCGAGGCAAGCAGGGTTGATCTCTGGGTCGTATCGGTCCGGGCCAGTGACCGCAGCTCGAAGTTGATCGGGCACGATGATCTCGGGCACACAGCCGAAGAATTCGAAGCCACTCACCGTCGACGCGATGAAGTCGGCCGTCGTTTGTGTCTCGGAGGCCTCGGCGAACGTGCAGTTGCTCGCGCCGAGCACCATCACGTACAGCTCGACCTGTCGTGCCTTGCCGGTCTCGCGGTCGATGATCGTCGGCCTTTTTCCAGAGTAGTCGAGGAAAGCCCTCTCTCCCGCACGGTGCGTCTGGCGCATCGAGATGGCGAGCTTCGACTTCCACTCACCGTACAGATCGCAGAACTGGCTGTACTGATACGGTCGCCGCGGATCGCGAGCTTGTAGTGCCGCCTCCTGGTACTCGATGCACAGCAGTTGCAGCGTGACGCCGGTCTTCCGTAGCTCTCGATGCACCCAGGCAAAGTCGATGGGCACCCGTCCTGGCGGCTCGTTGCGACCGACGCTCTTGAACAGTCGTGCCTCGACCTCCGCGTCGCTCAGACCCTCCGCCTGCTCCCAACCGATACCGGCTTCGCGAGCACGTTTGAGGTAGTCGCTGACCGAGCCCTTCGACAACCCCGTCGACGCTTGGATCTGTCGGTGGTTGCAGCCGAGCTCGTGCCGTAGCCGGAGTACTTCTCGAATCTTTCGCATGGTGTGTCGTCTCGACATCCGATCCGCCTCGCGCCCCGAAGGTGCGAGGGTCGGCTCGCCACGACCACCGTGCCGTCGCCTTCAGCCCAAGGGTCCGCGAAGGACCAGGTCAGGACGCCGGGACCGAGATCAGATCAGGTCCGCGACGTCTTGCCCAGGTGCTCCGGAATCCCTGCCCAAGTGCCCTGGAATCCTTGCCCAAGTGTCCCGGAATGGCTGCCCAAGTGTTTTCGGAATGCCTGCCCAAGTGCGAGCGGAATACGCATACAGCGACCGCGAGGTCTCGGACCTCATGGCCGCCACCGGCCGACTGCGTTCCTCTTCGGGTCTGCGCCGCGTTACGTCTCGCACGCTCCTCGGGCTTCTCGCTGCCACCGGCTTGCGACCAGGTGAAGCGCTCGCACTCGACGTTGGCGACGTGGATCTCGTCAACGGCGTCATGGCGGTCCGCGAGTCGAAGTTCGGCAAATCGCGCTTCGTACCCCTCGATGAGTCTGTCCGTACAGCCCTGACGGCCTACGCGAAGTTCCGGGACACCGTCAGGCCCAGTCGTGAGACGCCAGCGTTCCTTGTCACGGAGCACGGGTCGCGTCTTCGCGCGGACACCACGCGCGTCGCGTTCGCGAAGCTCTGCCAAACCGTTGGCCTGCGCCCTCCGGGTCCTCGCGGATGGGGCCCTCGCCTTCAGGACTTCCGCCACACGTTCGCTACGCGGAGGCTCATCGAATGGTACCGCGCGGGCCTCGACGTCGATCGGCTCATGCCCCGCCTCGCGACGTATCTCGGCCACGTCCGAGTGGCGGAGAGCTACTGGTACATCCAGGCAGTCCCCGAGTTGTTGCGTCTCGCGACTGAGCGCCTAGAGGCCGCGGCTCATGGAGACGTCCGATGAGCGAAGCGAACCTCCCAGCGCTTCTCCAGCGCTTCTTCACCGATCGGCTTCTGTCGCAACTCGGTGCGAGTCCACACACCGTCGCGTCGTACCGCGACACTTTCCGGCTACTTCTGGCCTTTGCATCAAAGCGCATAGGCCGGCCCCCGTCCCGGCTGGGTATGGAAGACATCGATGCGGTGCTCATCGGAGCCTTCCTCGACCATCTCGAGCAGGAGCGGGCGAACACCGTGAAGACACGCAACACCCGTCTCGCAGCCCTGCGGGCGTTCTTCCGTTTCGTTGCGTACGTCGAGCCGGCGTGCTCTCTGCAATGTCAGCGCGTCCTCGCCATCCCCACGAAGCGCCATGAGCGCCGACCGCTCGACTACCTCAACGAGGAGGAGGTGGAGGCGCTCGTCGCCGCTCCTGATCCGGCCACCTGGCTCGGGAAGCGCGACCGCATCCTGCTGCTCGTCGCCACTCAAACGGGCCTGCGTAACGCCGAGATCCGATCCCTCCGACAGCGTGACGTGGATCTTGGGGCGGGCGCGCACGTCCAGTGCTCCGGCAAGGGCCGCAAAATGCGCTGCACCCCGCTCCGACGCGACGTCGCGGCAGCCCTCGAGTCCTGGCTCACCGAGTGCGGCGGCAGTGCGGAAGATCCGGTCTTTCCGAGCTCACGCGGCGGGTTCCTGAGCGCCGATGCGCTGCAGCGCCTCGTCGCCCGCCATGTCACGACGGCTAGCGCGAAGTGCGCCTCCCTCATGGGACGCTCCATCACGCCGCACACGCTACGTCACACCACGGCGATGGCCCTCTTGCGGCGTGGCGTCGATCAGACGGTGATCGCACTCTGGTTGGGACACGAGTCAGCCGAATCGACGCAGGTCTATCTCCACGCCGACATGCAGATGAAGGAGCGGGCCCTGGGGCACGCCGATCCGGGCGGCGCAACGCCGGTCCGATTCCGGCCGACGGACCCCCTGCTAGCGTTCCTCCGGGACCTCTAACTATGCCGCCTCCGCTCCCCACCAGGACAAGGGATCCGCCGACGCCGATGTGCCGAACTGCGTCGACGCGGCATAGTCCGGGACGCGGCATTACAGGCGAGAGCGTGACCTACGAAAGCTCGTTCTGGGAAGGCGCAACTGGCTCTTCACCTGGGGAGATCTCGGCGGTGAGCGCACGGCACACATCCTGACCATCACCGCCACGTGCATCGCTCACGACGTGAATCCACGAGCCTACCTCCATCTCGTCACGAAGTTGATCGTGCACGGATGGCCGCAGTCGAGGCTTCGAGAGCTGCTTCCTGACAGGATGTTGGCTCGGTACCCCGAGCTGCATACGCATCGAGCCCACGAGCTCGAGCCGGCCCGCCGACGCGCCGCGGTTGCCTGCACCGGCGTAGGACCCGCTAGGACATCGCTCCAAGACGGCCGCCATTGCCGTGCCGCCGAGACGGCGGCACGCTGCGCTCGTGCGCGTCGGAGACGTTTCGACCAAGATACCTCTATCCGGCGACGAGTTCGAACGACTCGCTGAGCTTCTCGAAGAGCACTCACCCTTCGACACCAACGGCCTGCTCGGCGTGCTCCATGCCGCCGCCATAGCGCCAACCTTGCTGCATCCCTCCGTGTGGCTTCCCTTGGTGCTGGCAGATGATCCCGGCGACGACTGCGAAGCCGTCCACGAACTCGTCGGCCTTCTGCTCCGTCTGCACAAAGATATCGTCGACGCTTTCGAGCACGATGAAGCCATGCTCCCCGATCCCGACGATGTTGATGCGTGCGAGTCGTTTGCCGCTGGCTACGCATCAAGCGCGGCGCTCGATCCGATGTGGATTGGAGACCCACCCCGCTGGACCTTCGCTTCACCCATCGCTTACCTTGGTGGTCGCCTCGACCTCGTCCCGCAGCACACTCTCGAAGAACTCGATGCTCTCCCAGACGTTCAGGGGATCTTGCGTCGCGATCTGGGTGGGATGGTCCGAGCCGCGTTCGAGTTGTTCCGTAAGCTCCGTCAAGCCGATCCGCTCCGCTCGCCCACACCCGAAAAACCGCACGTCGGTCGCGTCCGCCGAAACGACCCGTGTCCGTGCGGCTCTGGAAAAAAATACAAGCGCTGCTGCATCGAACGCGAACGCCTGAGCTCTTCTTGACCCAGGAGAGACCGAGCCCTTACGTCAAGACGCGGCTCGTGGACGGGTTACGATATGGTCCCCCTGCGACACGCTTGACAGAACATAGGAGCATCACTTTCTCCGCATAGCTGGGCGAATACGCATCGTCCCGTGACCCGAATCGCCTGTTCGAATCACACGCGAAACCCACGCCCCAAAGACGGTTATCTGCGACTCCCTACCCGGCGTCAGCACCGTGTGCGATCTCCGGCTCCGCCGGGAAGATCTTCTCCTCAAGCCCGTCCCGCGCGATGAACGCGACGACCGTATTGCCACCGTCCATCGCAGCGACCCTCCGGACGAACGGGTACCCGTCTCCGCGTAGCCCAGAAGACAATCTGAAAAGTGCACGCATGTTTGCGTCGGCAGCTGAAAGTTCTAGCCGGCACAAGGTCTGACGACAGTCAACGAAACGGACCAGATCGAGTTCGAGGTCCTCCGCACCTAGCATGGCGTAAACGTAAGACTCGACGTTGCTCGACCAATCCTTGTCGTGTCGCTCAGCCGCCCAGTACATGGCGTAGTCGTCAAACTCGAGGACACCAGCGTCCTCCCAGAACTTCTTGACGGTTGCGTCCCAGTTCTGCGCGACATCCGGTGTTGGTCTAGGAAACGCGGGTCGACCAGTTTCTGCCGAGAGCAAATCGCGCGAGAATCGTCGACGAAGTCCCCCCACTTGCTGCTCGCTTGACGCAGCAGACGCACGCTCGACTTGCGTGCTCGACGGAACGCTTGTCGTCCCGGAAAGCTGCAAATGGCTCTGTTCCTTCGCGAGAAGCGCGACCAAGAGGAGAACCAGGACGATCACAGGAATCGTCAGAAGTCTGACACCGACCGAGCTTCGCATCCCTCCTACTCTCCTCCGTCGCAGCCGATCAAGGGAGTGGCGCAGAGCGCTGGGCAAAATCGACCAACCAGCGCAGTAACAGTTTGACCGCGGACGCGACCCACATCTCGCGAAGCGTAAACTCCGAGACGGCGAGGCTTGCTCATTCCATGGGATGCGCGCAGCAACTCCATTGGGCGCCTACGTCGCATGGCTTGCTCGCATCGCCCGGCCCACCAAAACAACCCTGTTCTCCTCGCCGTCTCTTCCGCAGCGGAACGAGGCAACGCGGGACGCTGACCAAGTATCGCCCGATAGCACAACGTCCCCGACTGCGGCGAGCGCCTGGAGATTCCGACGACAATGCGTTGCAACGGCAAATCGTAGTAGCGCGAGCCGAAAATCCCTCTGCGCATGCGGCGAACTTGCCAGCACCTGAATCATCAGCTGGAATCGAGGATTCTGCGTTTCGATTGGCTGCCCACACGGAGCCCCGCCGCAAATGAACGCCAAGTCCAGCGTGCGCCGTTGTCCCGGCACTGGCTTCGGCGGCGCTAACCCAGCATGGAAAAGCATTGCACCGCTTGAGTACGCGATCGAACTGGCATGGGCGTACCGCGCGGTGGCGTTTAGTGCGTAAAGCCCGAGGGCGGTCACAGCCACCGCGCCCGCAGTTGTTAGAGGCACGGTCGATGGCGTGCGGTGTGTCTGCGCATTGACAGTCTTTCTCGCAACATGCATCCCATACGGCAGCAGATTCGAGACGGCCAGGGCGGCAAGGAAGGTCGCTGTGATGAAGGCGTCGCCAGGTTGAAGCATCCCCCAAAGTCCGACCGCCGCTGGCAACAGGGCTAGGGCTCTCCAAGTGCCTATCGGCAGCACTACGAGCGCGGCGGCAACCACCAACGACAAGCGTCCTGTGCTCGTGAGCCCGGACCCAGGTGTAAGCGCCTGTTCCAGGACGACCAACGCAAAGAACGCCGCGCATGCGGGCATGGCATAGGACGCGACTAGCGGTCGCTTTGACCAGGAACGCCAACTCCGTGCGGTCACCGAGATGTTCCGTCCCGTAGGCAACACGACAAGCCAGAACGAGACCATCCGCGCACCTGCGTCGTCGAGGTCCCATACCGGGAACAGCGTCACATTCGTTGCTCCAGCGACGAGCAGCAGCCCTAGAGAGGACAGACGGGGCGCGAGACCGATGGTAACGAAAGCAGCAAGGAAGATGCCGATTCCGAACCAAAGTTGCACCGCCTCGTGACTCGCGTGCTCCAATCCGTTCGCGACGGTGCCGAACACGCTCGCGGGCGCCGCCCCGCTTTGCCCGAGCCCATTTGCGCCAACAAATTGCGTCGTGTACTTCAGGTGTCGTGCGAAATAGATGACAAGCAGGATGCCACCCACGATGCGAACCAATTCGACGTTCCCCGCGGCGAGCGTACATTCCGCTCGGAACAAGCCTTTTCGCGACGTCGCTCGCCATATCGCGGCCCGTCCCTTCCGCACGCACTCATCAGACGCTTGGAGAGGCATTTGTACTAGCCCCAGGTAACAGCCGCGCCCACAAGTGAGAGCAGCACGACGGCTCGCCCAGTCAGATTCGCCACAATCTCAATTTGAGCCCGTGCGCGAGCTCCAAGCGATACCGCAATTGCTGTTCCCAACCTCCCCATGTATCGCCAAACAATCAAGAGGGCTCCAGCAACGAGGAATAGCTCAAGGAATGTCGTTACGAGGACCTGACGCCCAGCAAAAACATAAGCGTCGTGAAGGAGTCCAGACGCGATTAGGGTCGCGACAGCGGCGGCCGCCGGATAGACCTTTCGACTGAGGTTCGCTCGGGCACATCGACGCGCTAGCGGTAGGAAAACATACGCCTCGAGCCACACTCGGACATATATGTTCCAGCGACGCCAGAAGTCCATCGGGCTAGTCGCCGCTAGTGGGTAGTTGTACCTTTCCGGCACCCTCCATCCTAGAAACCGCGTGAAACCGATTTGAATACTCGCAAGCCCGGAGTGCGCCGCGTACTCGAGTAGCAAGCGCACGAAGCCATAGCTAGCAAGGCCAACTCCTGCTGGGAGGAGAGCCGCACCCGGGCCAGCACCGATAAAGTTAGAAAGCGGCCGTAGGACACCTGCGCCCAGCAGTACGACACCGACACCCACCATGGCTCGACCGAGGCCACCGTATCTGGACCCAACCGGTGATTCGCGGACGTTGGTGCCGCGCTGACCGTAGTGGAGCGTCGGATTGACCAGAAGGAAAAAGAGACAGTCTGCAAGGGACGGCGTTGCTGTCCCGGGCCGACTTGTTTCGGCACAGTAGCTATAGCTCGACATCGTGAGGCCCCAACCGACGACCAGAAAAGCCGAGATGGCTAACCCTGAGAAAAGCAGACCAGGCAACAGTAGATAGATTCCGACAAGGACTACAAAGGCAGCACCCCTCGTGAGAAGACCCTCAACCATGAATCCGCTGAGGCGGTGCACCCCCACGGATGCGACTAGGTAGTACACCCACACGAGCGCAACCCAAGGGAGCCTCCAGAGCTGGCCAGTAGCGTAGGCACCCGCGATGACCAGTCCGTATAGTCCGACTATCGCCGCTCTATCCCGCGGGACAGTCCTGGCGGAGACAACCACCGAAGTGGCGAAGGGAAGCAGACGCAAGAGCATGATTACACAAATGTGATGTAGGGCTTGTGTGACATAGGTCGCCACCTCCACTCAAAATTTCCGGCTGAGCGTGATGGTCACCTCGCGACGGGCTAGCTCCTCGTACTCTCGGTACTGAGTCTTCGACAACTTGCGCCTCAATTCTTGGAAAAACGCTGCCAGGGCCGCTTTGCGCTCCTTGGGTGAGTCCTCACCAGAGAACTTCAGTGCGAGGTCTTCGTGCGCCCTGGTCAGCGCTTCCGAACGCACCTTGTCCAGCTTGAACAGCCCAACAGCCTTCTTCCCGATTCGGCGTATCACCACCTGCACGGCAGTACCGTAGGTGCTCCCCGCAAAGCTCATCAAACTCGGAGTCGTTGGAGAGGGAATCTCGAACTGAACAGCCGGTCTTGGAGGTACGGCATCCGGCCGGACACGTTGAAAGATGACGAAGGAATTCTCGTCCTCGAAGGGTTGCCGGACGATGTCCCCGATTGTTACGCGGGCGATGGCGCGTGTTAGTCGTTGCCACCTGCGGCCTTGTGCCCAACGTTGCGGGTGTCTGCAGCAGTGCTCGCGCTGGTACTTTTCGAATAGACGTGGATTCTTTGTGACCATTCGGGAAATCGACAACGCGACCTTGCGCACATGCTCCTTCGACTTGTACTTGTTCTTTTTGCCGTCAGATAAACTGAAGTAGAGCTTGATGTACTTCATGGCGTACTCAAGACGGGGAGTAGCCTCCGTTCGGAGAAACACCTGATACCCATCTTGTCCATCGATTGGACCGGCGACCTGATGAACCGCAACCTTCGCAAGTAACTCGCGCGCCCGCGCAAGGTGGCCGGCCTCGTGGTTGCTCCACACGCCGATGTCACCGCCCCATGCCGCATCCGTGTGGTCCGAGTACCGCTTCAGTAGAGCCTCAAATTGCTCCGGATCATCCTTGAGCATGGACGCTACGTGCTCCGCCCTGTTCAGTGCCTCGGTTCTTGAACGGCGTGCTGGTGGACGTTCCAGACCTTCGACGTGGGAAGTCCCCGAATAGCTCACCACGATTCGTCGCGCCGCTACGCTCTGCTCCTCAGGCACCGGGCGGAGATGGAGGATGTGGAACCCGTCGCGAGTCTCGACAACGCGCGAAACTTCGTTCACCTTCAGCTCCGCGAGCGCATCGAACACCCTGGGGTACACCCTAAGCTCAGAGGCCGTGACGCCGCCAAGCGATCCTCCAGCTTCTCTTGTGACCACATCGTCGGAGCGAGCACGAGCCAACACAGCGAATCGGTCCGGCGCAGACTTCACCTTTCTGGCGATCGTTGTCGCGAGCGCCAGTGCCTCGGCTCTACTACGACTCGGTGTGCCATCGAAGACGCGCCAGTCCGAAAAACTGAGCGGTGCGTTCGTGCTCGATTCGCTGTGACGAACCAAAATGTGCGAAACCCAAAGCACAACGCGTCCGAGTTCAGAAGTAGGTACAAGCCGCCACTTCCCCCGTGGGTAGGGACGTAAGTCTTCCGGAATTCGAGCTGACGGCGCTGATGAGGTGGTCGCAGCTGGCGCATGTTCTCGGATCGACGGGTCACAGCCCGCGGTCCCGAAGGCGATGGCAACAATGAACGCAATTAACGTGTTGCGGACTTCTTGTCGGGTGTGCATGAAGAAGGTGGGTAGCGCGAAGAGTATCAGCGGTTCACGACGTGAACTTGCTCAAGGGTTTGCTCTCGAGTGTCAGTCAACCGGAGGCGATGCCGAACGGTGATGCTCGGCACGCCGGTTTTTCGCTTGCCGCAGGAGGCTCGGCTCACGACGCACTCTTGCTCGCGCGCAGATGGCTAGGATCGGGTTACGATCTGCGTACTCGCACGACCAACCAGGGCATGGACCCAAGTGCGAACTGTCGTTGCCGAAAGGGGCCCTTCGCCGCCGTTTGGCGGCCTTCGTGCTCCCGACAGGACTTCGACTTCTTCGTTACACGACCTATCGTCTCTCCTCTTTTGGACCGCCTCGTGCGCGGGATTCGCTTGAACGGGGTGTCGTCGATGATGTACCGAGATGCCGCTCTTTTGTAGTTTTCTGCTGCTCACGCGCATTCGCAAGGAGGGGCTCGCCTGATCAGCGCACCCCTCCTTGCCCCGGATAATTTCGGCACGGGCGTTTTTCTGAGTGATAGAAACGACCCGGGCGGCCAAACGGAGTGAGTTCGGCCGCGTCAGCCGCCTGCTTTTGTCCGCGACGCTGTCAGGTTCACCAAAAGACAGCGACGCGAACTACGGTAGCGCCCTCACAGTCGCCTGTTTCGTCGGTAACGGACTCACCATTGTCGGTCCAGTCCGTTGCACTACAAGCGGATGGATTCAAATTCGCGTCTGCGGCTGCCCAAACGCCGTTCTCGAGGCTCACACCAACACTCTCTACCTCTGACTCGTTCGGGCCTGACGTATACAGGAGGCGATTGCTGCAATCAGCCCCGTATGAACCCCACGAATGAGTATTGACGCATTGGTCCGCTACTACGGTTCGAGTACCGAGGGCTCCCGCGCATAGGAGCGAGGCAGCCACGAGCAATCGAACGCCAGTATTTTTCGTCATATCCGTTTCTCCTTAATACACATCGACTACCTGGTCGCTGGTCGCAAAACCGATGCGACGCTTACAGCGAAACACGTTTGCGCAGCGTTGTGCGTTAACTTTCGGTTAAAAGTTCGCCCCCTTTCTGGCGCCTTTCCGCCGTTTCGGAAGCATCGTGATCGCTTTGGTGTAAGGAGTCATCGACTTTCGCGGCTTATGCGGTGCGCCGCATTGGCATAGGGGCCCCGGGTTTCCCCGGGGACCCCTGCCACACCACCGGACAAGCGGGTCCGCATCCGGCGGTTCGGAGAGTTGAGGTCACGTGGCGAGCCGGGGAAGTCCCAGCTCGTCGAAGAGCTTGTTGGGCAGTGCGACGCCGATGAGGCGCATCCCCGAGTTGTGCCACCAGCGGGAGGCATTCCCCGCCACGCGGCGTGCGTCCCGAGGGGAGAGCCCTCGTGCCCGCAGTTCTCGGAAGATGGTGACGCCCCGCACCCACTGCTTGAGTTGCAGCGCGCGGAGGCGGTGTCGGATCCAGCGGTCCAATTCGCGAAAGACCGAGGGGAATTCGAGGAGCTGGAAGTACTTCTTCCAGCCCGGCAAGTACGCCCGGAGGTCTTGGCAGACTTGGGCCAAGCTCCGACCACGCATGCGGCTCGTCATGTGCCGCACGCGGTCCTTCATCATGTCTGTTGGCGAGCACGCGGAAACGCGGAAATTTGAGCAGCCCGACTCTCAGAGGAGCCGGGGCCTGATGCTCACTTCTTCGGTGGACGCTTTCGCGGGGAGGATGTGCGCCGCTTCTTCGCTGATTCGTCGGCTTCGCGCCGCCGATAGCTCTTGCCCTCGATCTGGATGACGTCTGCGTGGTGGATGACGCGGTCGATGAGGGCGGTGGCGCAGGTTGCGTTCGGGAAGATGGTCGGCCACTCTCGAAACGCGAGGTAATGCCGCGTCCCGGACTATGCCGCGTCCCGGCTGGCAGCATGCTCGCGGAGGCGTACTCCGTGCGACGGAGGTACGTCGGACGTGCTCACCGACGCGGCATAGTCTTGTTGCCTCTCTGGACTCGCAATGACGCCAGGGAGGGAGAGACAGCGTCCCTCCGGCGCCATTCCGACGGTCCTCCGGCCGAAGGACAGCCTGCTCGCGTTCCTCAAGAGCCTCTGAATATGCCGACTCCCAATCAGGATTCCACGACGTTTACCGTGCTGTCTGCCCCTAACGCGGCATAGTCCGGGACGCGGCATTACAGGCGTTATGCCGCGCGCGGCATAAAAGTAGTTGGTCGTGAGCACGACGAGCCGCTCGAGGTCTCGGAAGCTACCGAGACCCGGCAGACGGGTCCGGTGGCGGCGGTGCTCGCACCCGGGGACCCAAGCGACGCTGTACAACGCGCCGCCGTCGTCCAAGAACGCTTCGCGATAAAGATTCGAGTCGTATGAACTTCCCGGGCCGCCCACACAGAGCGCAGCGCGGACCGGGCGGCCCTGCCACAGCGCTACGGCTTCGAGCAGCGTTGCCAGGGCGCGGGGGTGGCTCGGGTCGCTTGCGAGCCGGGCCTTCAAGATCGGCTCGCTCGGGCCCGCCATCGCGATCACCCGAGTCGTGTCCGGGCTCGGTGCGATGCCCATCCAGATCGATTCCATTGGTCGTCTCCTCGCGGGACGACTCGACCGTCACCGTGACGGTAGAGCGCTCCGCGTTGGAGACCGTCGGCCCCAGGCCAACTTCTCGGCGACCCTTGTCCGTTTCTATTTCTCGTTGGCGCTCCCGCCAGCGCCTCGTGCGGTCCGACGTCTTGACCTTCGCCCCGTGGCTGCGCCAGTGCTCTCTCTTCTTCTCGCGGCGGTGCGCGGCGCGCTCGGCGTCATGCCGCCCGTCCTCGCAGTACACGTGCCCCCGATCGCAAAACCGACACAGGTAGAAGACCCGGCGGCAGTCGTCCCGAACGCACTGGATTTGCCGCAGATCGTCCACTCGCGAGGTGCGACCGTGAGGAACTCGGCCACCCCACGGGACTCATGCGACAACCTCGTCGTCGAACGCGTCCACTCGCGGCGACCCAGGGCTCGGAGGTGGTGCTCCGGGCCCTACTCTTTCAACGGTCGCTTGGATCGTCAGACGCCATCCGGAAACGGGCCAACTACGCCTGGATGGCCGACCTGCTCAGATTCCCGCGGTTTTCGGTGACCGCCCACATCATGTCCAGGGCCTTGCGCGCGATTGTGCAGCGGACCTCGTTCTTCGGTGACACCCAGAAGGTGTAGCCGAGGAATTTCCGTTCCTGCACGGGTGCCACCGCGCTCTTCGACTCGTTGACGCGGAGATGGAGCTGCGCGTACAGGCGTCGCAACGCCTGCATGACCCGCTCGCCCGCACGTCGCGACCGCACGTACACGTTGCATCGGGTAGGAGGAGGGGTTGTTAGCCCCCCCGTCCTCCCACACCACCGTGCGTACGGGCCCGTACACGGCGGTTCAAGCAACCCGAGTCACCTGTCGCTGCATCTCGAGGAGGCTCAGGAGTCCCCATTTCGGGACGATATCCATCCCGAACGTGATTTGATCGCAGCGCTGGAACAGGTCGTCGTCGAAGGCGTTCACGCTTGAGCTGTGTCCTGGCGTGGACGAAGAAGGGGGCATGAAGAAGAACAGCAAGCAGGTCGGTCGTGCGTTGAAGGACGTTGAAGGCCCTGGACGAATTCCGGAACGAGGTGCGGGAATCGACGCCGGACGAACTGGACGTCATGGAATTGGAGACGCGGCTACAGGAGGTGTTGCACGGCATCGGCCGCGAGTGCATGCGCGAGGTGCTCTCGCAGGCCGATGCGACGTCGCCAGTGGTGGAGTACGCGGGAGAACCCTGGGGGAATCGTCGAGAGAGCCCCGGCACGTACACGACGCTGTTCGGCGACGCGGAGGTGACGCGGAGCATCTACTCGAAGGGTGGCGGGGGGCCAGTTCTGGTGCCGCTCGACCAACGTCTGGGCATGGTCGAGCGGC
>JAJDAH010000122.1 GCA_029261965.1 Polyangiaceae bacterium | reverse complement strand
CCCGGGCTTCCGAGGAGCCGGAAGCGCCCACCTCCCTTGCGCCCCCGGAGCGCGCGCCGGTCAACGTCGAGTTCACCCCGGAGCCAACGCCGACCGAGTCACCCGAATCCACCGGAGTCGTTCCAGCGCCACCGGCACCGGAAGAAGAGGCGCCTGCGTCGGAAACCACGGAACCCGATCAGCCCGAGCCTGCGGAGAAGCGCCCGGCCGAGAAACCCACCGCCGAAGCGCCCCCTCCGAAGCCGAAGGTTGCGACCAAGCCGGCGCCGAAGCCCGCCAAACCTCCGCCGCCCAAACGACCGAGACCCGTCAAGCCGCGGCCGGCGCCACCCCCGGTAGCGCCGACGCCTCCGCCGCCGACACTTCCCACCAAACCCCCGACGGCCTCGTTCCCCGCGCCGTAGGTTTCAGCGCGCTGCGAGCGTCGGTTCGGCCGACGTCGTCGCCGCAATGTCGAGTCGTCGCACGCCTTGGGCTTTGCCTCCAGGCGGACCTTGGGCTTTGCCACCAGGCGGACCGAGTCGCGCGCGGACGCTGGCTTTTTCGACTCTAGGTGCCGACTTCGAAGCGACCTCTGGACCGATCGGACGGAGCAGCGGCGCGCTCGGTGGCGGCGCGGCCGACGTCGGTGCGCAGCCCCCGAGGGCCGCCAGCAGCGCGAGAGCGAGCATTCGCATGCCCGGAGCCTGCGTTTTTCGCGGCCCGCGGGCCCAGTTTTTTGCGGCCTAGGCGCCAGCGTTTCGGGGCGCCAGCGTTTCGGCGCTACTGCCGAGCCCGGGGGTCGAGCGCGGCGTAGGACAGGTCGACGAGGAGGTTGCTGAGCACCACGACGGTGGAAAACAGGATCACGACGCCCATGATGACCGGGCCATCGTGTTCCTGGATGGCGTGCACGCTGAGCCTGCCGATGCCGGGCCACCGGAAAATCTGCTCGGTGACGATCGCGCCGCCGACGAGGATCCCCATGTTGAGCCCGATGACCGTCACGAGCGGCATGAGCGCGTTTCGCAACGCGTGGCGGAAGAGCACTTGGAGCTCGTTCTGCCCCTTGGCGCGGGCCGTTCGGATGTAGTCCTGCTTGAGCAGAACGATCATCTCGTCGCGCACGAGGCGCGTGTAGTACGCGGCACCGAACAGCCCGATGGTCATCGCTGGCAAGATGCCCGAATGCAGATGCTCGCTGAAGGTGTCTCCGTAGCCATCGATCGGGAACCAGCGTGTCTGGCGGGCCAAGAAATGCTGAAGCGCAAGTCCGGTCAAGAAGGTCGGCGCACTGATTCCGACGAGCGTGAGCGCCACCGTCCCCCAATCGAAAACCGTGTGGCGCCGGTTTGCAGCGATGAGCCCGCCGATGGCTCCGACCCCGACTTGAACGAAGATAGCCAGGGCCCCCAAGAGCAGTGTCGGCGGTAGGGCTTTGCCGAGCAGCTCGTGCACCGGCCTACCCTTGAGGTAGCTGACGCCGAGGTCGATTCGCACGGGGCCGACGAGCTGAAACGACGAGTCGTCTTTCTCGCCGCTGGGCGGCCCGAAACGCACGAGCCGCGTCATGTAGCTGCCGTAACGGCTCAGCAGGGGTCGGTCGAGGCCGAGTTGCATACGGATCCGGTCGACGTCCGCGGGCCGAGCCTGAGGACCGGCGATGACCTGCGCAGGATCTTCCGGCAACACGTTGTAGATGACGAAGGTGAGCGTCACGACTGCCCACACCGTGAACACTGCCCAAGCGAGCCGCTTCGCCAGCCGAGCGAGCATCAGCGGTCTCCCACGACCAAGGCGAGTGTGGTTCGTGGTCTGTGGGGCGCCTGGCGGCAGCGCCCGGCGCCCGGTGCCACCTGCCAGCAGTTGCCGCGGCGGGCGGATCGCGCCAGGCGCGCGCCCTCGCGGTCGATCCAGGCGTCCGGCAGGTGCTGGCTCAAGACGGGGTGCGGCCGGTAGCCGTGCACGTAGGGGTGCCAGAGCTCGAAGTATCGGTAGGCGTGCGTGACCGCCCAGGGCGCCTCCTCGGCGACGATTTCTTCGGCACGCCGATAGAGTCGTGTGCGCTCGCTCGAATCCGTCGTGCGAATCGCACGTTCGATCGCGTCGTCGAACTCCGAGTTCGAAAAGAAAGCGTAGTTCTGACTCGCTTCGTCGGCGATGGCCCGACTCGTCAAAATCGGCTCGAAGAACGTGCTCGGCTCTGGGTAGTCGGCGTGCCAACCCGCCGTGCCCATCGCCACGGTTTTTCGGCGTGTAACCTTCGCGAGGAACGTCGGCCAACTCACGAGATCGATCTTGATCCGGACCCCGATGCGAGCGAGGTGCTGCTGGAACACCTCCGCGGCTTGTTGGCCGAAGGAATCCAAGAGCGCCATGTAGCGGATTTCGGTGTCGATGCCGCCCTTGCCCGTCTTGGGATCGAAAGCGTGGCCCGCAAGACGCATCTCTTCGAGCGCCAACGAAACATCCGTTTTCTGCGAAGGGTAATCGTCCACCGATGGGGTGATCGCCTCTGGGACCATCTTGTAGTGCGGCACTGCGTGCCCCTTGCGCACCATCACGACTTGTTGGCGGTCGAGAGCGTGAGAAACCGCACGCCGAACGTGCCGATTGTCGAATGGGGGCATTTCGGTGTTCATGAACACGCCGGCCGTGGTCATGGGGCTCTCCCATTCGCCGTAACCCTTCCATTTGGCACTCGAGCGATAGAGCAACGAATCGGTGGCGTTGAAGTCGCGCATGAAGTCGAGATCGCCATCCTCGAACTTGAGACGTTGGGCGAACGACTGCATCGATAGCGACCACTCCACGGCGTCGAGATACGGTCGGCCCTTTTGCCAATAACCGTCGTGACGCACGACTCGCACGATCTGCCCGTGCTCGAACTTTTCGAGCTTGAACGGGCCCGTGCCACACGCCTTCTTCGAGAATTCGCGGTCGTAGGTCTTGCCGGCACTCGCGCAGACCGGAGCGACGATGGGCAACGTCATCAAGTGGATGAACGGTGCCGAGGGCTTCGACAGCTCGACCACCACGACGTAGTCCCCCTCGACCCGGACGCCGCGCAGCTCCGGCGCTTGGCCGTCGCGGTACTCTTGGTGCCCGACGATGTCGCTGTAATAGGACGCGACGGGGCACGGCGTCTTGGGATGAAAGGCTCGCTCGATGCTCCGTTTCACGTCAGCGGCTCGGAGCTCGTTGCCGTCGTGGAACAACACGCCCCGCCTGAGCGTGAAGGTGTACCGAAGACCGTCGTCGCTGATGTCGAGGGTCTCGGCGAGCTGCGGCACGATCTTCGTGCTGCGTGGACCGTACGCGACGAGCCGATCGTAGATCAGGCTCTCGATGGCCGCGGCCAGCGTGTCGAAGGCCACCGCCGCGTCGAGACTACGGAGGTTCGTGAAGCTCGCAGTGCGCAGAACGCCTCCGCGTTGCGGCTCAACGTCGCGGTTTTCGCCGATCGGCGCCTTGACCTCCGACGAGCAACCCATCGACAGGATTGACGCGGCGACGGCCAACGCGCCCCACGAGCCGTCAATCTTCTTGCGGATCGAGCGCATCGCGCAGGCCCTCCCCGACGAGATTGAAGCCGATGACGGCCACGAAGATGAGCAAGCCAGGGGCGACGACGAGTCGCGGCGCCACCGCAACCATGCGTTGCCCTTCGTACAGCATGCGACCCCAAGTCGCCGTCGGTGGAGGAAGACCCACCTGGAGGTAGCTGAGCACGCTTTCCGCGATGATCATTTGGGCCACCGAAGCGCTGGCGATGACGATCAAGGGTCCCGCAACGTTCGGGAGGATGTGCCGAAGAAGGATGGGCACGGTCGACTGGCCGAGCGCGCGGGACGCGACGATGAAGTCGAGCGATCGCACCTGGATGGTTTTGCTGCGGATGACTCGCGCCGTGCCGAACCAGCTCGTCAGCCCCAGCACGAGTAGGATCGTGGTGATCGTCACCTCTCCGACGGCTGCCCCGATCGCCATCACCAGTAGCAAGTAGGGAAAGCTCAAGCCGATGTCGACGAAGCGCATGAGCGCAGTGTCGATGGCCTGCAGTCTGGACCCTTCGGCGTACCCGCTCGCGAGACCGACAAACGCGCCGACCGTGATCGAAATGGCGGTGGCGATGAACGCGATGAGGAGCGAAACCCGCGCGCCGTGTGCGAGTCTACTCAGCAGATCTCGAAACAGGTTGTCCACCCCGAGCCAATGAGCGCCCGACGGCCCAATCGGTCGTCCCGCTGCGCCGACGCCGTTCTGAAAATCGCTCGCGTTGGGATTGTGTCCCGACAGTGCTGGGGCGAGGATCGCGAACACCGCAAGTAGCGCCACGAGCACGACACCGAACACCGCGCCGCGGTTGCTCTTGAATCTGCGAAAGGCGCGAGGATCGAACACGGAGGCCTCGACCCACGATAGTCAGACCCCAATCCGACGAATAGACCGCTGGTCTCTGAGCGGCCCCGCGCGCGGCTCAAGCGCCGGAAGGGCGCTCGTTCAGCAAGAAACGCCTCAAAACCTGGCTAAACTGCCGTGGTTGCTCCTCTTGAGGAGAGTGCCCGGAGTCGATGAGCTCGAAGCCGGCTCCTCGGATTTCGCGCGCCAAGCGCTGACCGAACCCCGCCGGGTAGATTCGGTCGTGCCGCCCCCAGATCACGAGGGTCGGTGCTTGAATACGTGAAGTATCGGCGACCACCGAACGAGTGTCCTTGGTGTTCCGCAACGTCGCCAACGCGCTGCCGCGGGCCGCGGGGCTGTTGAACGCTTCGTAGTAGCGGTCGATTCGTTCTGGTGAGTGCGTGCCTTTCCCCAAGGCACGACCCTTGAAGTACGAGCGAAAAGTCGCCCGCCCCCAGAGCTGTTTGAACACGAACCCACCAACGAGCGGCGCAAGAGCCACGCGTCGAAGAACGTCCGGCTGTACGTCGTAGCAAACGGAATCGACGAGTACGAGCCGAGACACGAGCTCGGGATAGCGCGCCGCGACGGCAATCGCTGCGGCACCGCCGAGACCGTGGCCGACGAGGGCGGCACGCCCTAGGCCTAGGCCGGCGTACAAGTCGGCAATCGCGTTGGCGAAGCCATTGATGCCGTACTCGAACCGACTCGAGGGGGGCTTCTCGCTCGCCCCGAAACCGGGCAGATCGGGAGCTGCGATTCTGAAGTCGTCCGACAGTTGCTCGACGACCTGATCCCACGTCGAGTAGTCGGCGAACATCCCGTGGACGAGGATGAGAGGCGAGCCCGATCCGGCTTCTGCGACGCGGAGCCTCACGTTGCTCGCGCGGATGTCTCGATGCCCCAGCGCGTCTGGCACGGAGGTGCAGACTAAGCTGCAAAACTCGTCAGCGCGACCTCCGAATCGCCGATGCGCGCGTCGGTCCGCGAACTCGCTCAGAATTTTTCTTAGCAACTGACCGCTCCGGGCGACCGAGTGGGGGCATGGCCATGATTCTGGAGGCGCGGGGCAGCTCCGAGCGTTTCGTTCTGCACTGCCGGCTCGGACGTGGTGGAAGCGGCGAGGTGTGGCGGGCGCGTCGAGAGTCCCTGCTGCTCGACGACGACGTTTGCGTGAAACGACCGATGACGAGCTTGTCACCCAGCGAGCGGCGCGCGTTCGTCGAGGAGGCCCGGATCCTCGGGCGCGTGCGACATTCGAACGTCGTCTCGTTGCTCGCCGCGCACGTCGACCCAGCGGACCGACCGTTCTTGGTTCTCGAATGGGTTCGCGGCGTCGATCTCCGGCACCTGATGAACGCAGCTGCCGCCCGCGGACATCGAGTCGAAGCGAGCATCGCCGCGTCCGTTGGCGCCGCGATCTGTCGCGCGCTTGGCGCCGCCGGTCGAGCCATCTCGGGAGGCGTCGTCCATCGAGACGTGTCGCCTCACAACGTGCTCGTGTCCACCGAGGGTGACGTGAAGCTCGCGGACTTCGGAGTCGCGCGAGCTTTCGACCGCGGCGCGTGGACGAGGCGCGGCACAGTCAAGGGCAAGACCGCGTACTTGTCTCCCGAGCAATTGGCTGGCGGGGTGCTCGATGCGCGTAGTGATCTCTTCGCGCTCGGCGTCGTCATCTACGAGCTTCTTTCGGGTCAGCGACCCTTCGCCGGGGACGACCCCGCGACGCTGATGCAGCGCATCCTCGCCGCAGAGCACCGTCCCCTCGGGCCTCTCGCGCCCGCGGCTCCGGCTTCCCTGGTCGACACCGTGGAGCAGCTGCTTCGACGGCGAAGGGTCGAACGGCCCGAAAACGCCGACGAAGCGCTGCGGCTGTTTGCTCCCCACTGTGATGGCGAGCTGGGTGCGGTGGGGCTCAGGAGGCTCGTCGATGGGCTTCACCGACCCGGGCTCCGGAGGATTCGACCCCGGCCCGAAGCAGTCGTTTCCGCCTCCGAAATCCTTCACGACACGGAGTCGACTCACCGCATCCCCCGGGCTTAGCGATCCGGTTCGCTGACGCGTTAACTATGCGGTGCCCGTCGCACAATTTGTCCGATGTAGTTCCATGTAGGTATGGACGGCGATTTAGCTCCATGGACATTCCATGAGTAGTGACAGAAAATGTCACACCTAGGCGACCGCCACGCGTGGATGGAGCTAGTTGCTTCCATGCGCAAATATTCTTCGGGAAAACGTTTCGGTCGATCCACTCAGTAGAATATATTGGCGCGCATCGAGAGCTGAGCCGGAAAAATTACCGGATTCGCCGACGAAGACGCCCATGCCCCCGCTCACCGACAAACTGATAGCCCGCATCGAGCAGGAAAACGCGAGTGGGCTGACGTCGGCGCAAATTCTGGACGTCTGCGCGACTCATGGTGTGGCGCTCAGCGAAGCCACTCTTCGAAAGTACGTCCAGCTCGGGCTTCTGCCGCGGAGCGTCCGGGTCGGACGCAAGGGCAAGCACAAAGGCTCTCAGGGCGTCTACCCGGTCAGTGTCGTTCGCCAGATTGTTCGCATCAAGCGGATGATGGCCAACGACTACACGATCGAGCAGATCCAGCGAGAGTTTCTCTTCGTGCGGAGCGAGATCGATCAACTCGAGCGCACGCTCGACAGCATTTTCGCCAAGCTGCAAACCGTCAGCGACGAGAAAAAGAACGAAAGCTACGCAAAAGCCGTCGCCAGAGAGGTCGCTGACGCTCGCGAGCTCGCCAAGAGTCTTTTGGCCCAACTCGAGGCCATCGAAACGAAGTTGACCAGCCGCTCGGGGATCAAGGGTGTCATCGCTTCTTGAGGGAGGTCGCTGACGACAGGTTCGTCAGCACGCACACATCGAGCGGCCGTCTAAGAGCCGAAGAGAAAATAGAGCGACGAGCGCGCAGTTCGGGATCGAGGCCCGGACGCGAAGGGAGTCGTGCGCACGGAGACCCAGTCGGAGGCACGAATGGAAACTAAAGAAGTCGAAGGACAAGACACCGCGCCGGTTCAAGAGCCAGCGCCTCTGACCGAGGGCGCGACGGCGCTCGATGCTGCGGAAACCTCGGAGGAAATCACGCGTGAGCAGCGTCGCTCTAGACGCAAGCGCGCGGTTCGGGCTCGTACCATCAGCGTCAAGCGGATGACCAAACGCGAGCTCGAAATCGGGCGGCTTTTGTATCCCGAAGACGACTACTGGAAGCCGCGGACGAGGGACGAATGTCTCGATGGTCCTCGGCCATGCCCGTTCGTTTCCTGCAAGTACCACCTCTTCATCGACGTTTCACCGAGAACCGGCGCCATCAAGTTGAACTTTCCAGATTTGGAGGTGTGGGAAATGAATGAATCTTGTGCACTCGACGTTGCTGACCGCGGCGGCACGACTCTCGAAGACGTCGGCGCGATCATGAATCTGACTCGGGAGCGAATTCGGCAGGTCGAAGTCAAGGCGTTGGCCAAGCTCGAGGCGCTCAGAGACATGATGGCCCTTCGCGACTACATAGACGAGGGACCGGTCGGCAAACGCCGGCTGCCGAAGCTCACCAAAGCCGAGCTCGCCGAGGTCGACGAGGGGCAGGTCGACGCCGGGTATACCTGTGCGGAGGAAGACGACGACGACGAGTTGGACGAAAAGGAGCAGGCGCCGCGAGTCGAGCGCACGTTCGACCCGGCCGACCTCGACGCGCTCGAATCCTTTTGAATTTCACGACGCGCGCGGCGCGTCGACTCTTTCTTTGCGGCAAGAGGGTCTCGCGGGCTCACGAAGGTGGGTCCGCGCGGCTTTTGTCGTTCGCCAGGGGGGCTCGTGGTTGATACGAGGCGGAAGCACCACCCGTCATGACGACCAGCATCCAGCGCTGGCTCGGCCACCTTCCGGAGCCGGTCTTCGCCGCGTACGCCACGCTAGCGGCGTTCTCGACGTACTTTTGCATGTACGCGTTCCGAAAACCGTTCGCCGTCGGGCTCTTCGAAGGCAGTACCGATTTGCCGGGCCTGCCGCCCCTCGACACGAAGGTGGTGCTGATCATCGCTCAGGTCCTGGGCTACACGATCTCGAAGTTTCTCGGCATCAAGCTCATCTCCGAAATGCGCGCTCACCGACGAGCGCCGGCCATCGTGGTGGCCATTGGCGTTGCCGAGCTTGGACTGCTGGTTTTTGCGTTGCTCCCCAGGCCCTGGAACGTGCTCGGCTTGTTTCTCAACGGCCTGCCCCTCGGCATGGTGTGGGGGCTCGTGTTCGGCTTCCTGGAGGGACGTCGCACGTCGGATGCGATGGGGGCCGGCCTCTGCGTGAGTTTCATCGTCGCCAGCGGAGCCGTGAAGACCGTTGGGCGGTGGGTTCTCGATTCGGGCGTGTCGGAGCAGTGGATGCCGGTCGCCACCGGCGGGATCTTCGTCGTGCCGATGTTGTTTTTTGTCTGGTTGTTGGCGCAGGTCCCACCACCGACGGGCGAAGACGAGCGTCTCCGCTCACGACGCGAACCGATGGACGCTGCCGCGCGTAGAAGATTTTTCGGCGCCTTCGCGCCCGGGCTCCTGCTCCTGACCGTGGCCTACGTGCTTCTGAGCGCGTATCGCGACTTCAGGGACAACTTCGCCCGAGAGATCTGGGACACCCTCGGCTACGGCGAGACCCCCAGCATCATGACGACGGCCGAGCTTCCCGTCGCCCTCGGGTCCCTTTTGGCGGTGGGCCTGGTCATGGCGGAAAAGGACAATCGCAGAGCTCTCGGCCTCGTGCACGGCCTCTTGCTCCTCGGCGCTGCGCTCGTGGGCGGCAGCACCCTGTTGCATCAAGCTGGCGTCGTGGGGCCGGCTACGTGGATGATCGCCGTGGGGCTCGGGCTGTACGTCGGGTACGTGCCGTACAACTGCGTGCTTTTCGATCGGTTGATCCCCGCGGTCGGCTACGTGGGTACCGCCGGCTTCATGATCTACGTCGCCGACAGCTTCGGGTACCTCGGAAGCGCCGGCTTGCTTCTGTACAAGAGCTTCGGGCAACCGAATATTTCTTGGCTGGGATTCTTTCAGTGGTTCAGCTACGTGAGCGCGGCGCTGTCGGTGGTCATGTATCTCGGCTCACTCCTCTACTTCCGGCAGCGAACAAAGCGGCTCGCCGAAATCACATGAATCAGCGCTGGACGACCGAGTTGTCGGTGATCCGCCAGTCGTCCGTCGGTTTTCGCCATTCGACGTATCCGCGCACACCCTCGACCTCGTACTCGAAGTCGATTCGGACGCGAGTAGCCGTGGCCTCGAGTTTCGTCAGCTCGAAATAGGCGTGTTTCGCGCTTTGGAGCTCGGCTTTCGACGCGTACAGCACTGGGGAGCCGAACATCTTGAACGA
Organism: Polyangiaceae bacterium; assembly: GCA_029261965.1. GTDB lineage: Bacteria > Myxococcota_A > Polyangia > Polyangiales > Polyangiaceae > JAJDAH01. The sequence goes on along the minus strand of JAJDAH010000122.1, from coordinate 1,803 downwards.
CGGTGCGTCGCTGACGACCTCGTTCTCGACCACCCGCAGGGGGTCGCGTCCCGGTTTTTCCGGGTGCCAGTACTTGGCGAGCAGGTCCAGGTTCAACACCTGGCCGACGAGTTCGTGGCGCGATTCGGGGGCGAGCGTGACCGGGCGTCCGTCGTCGAGAATCATCGCGCAGGTGTCATCCAACCCCGAGCCCGGCGGCGCGATGCGAATCTGTAGGAACTCGCCCATGCCGTGACCAACGCGGAGGCCACCTTTTTCGCACTCCGAGAACGCGCCACCGATGCGCGGCGCAAGCTCGCGACAATCGGTGAAACGACCTAGAAAGCTCTCGCGGGGCGACCTTCTGGCCCTCGAGAATCACGCAGTCGGGGGCGCGACGCAGGTCGTCGAGCCAGATGTCCACCACTTTGCCACCGCAGAGCTCGACGCTCAGTGAGCCGACGCTGACGATTTCGGTGCGATCGTGCTCGGACAGCCGTTCGACCGGGTTCGTCGTGCGCTCGCCTTGTTGTACGGTGTCAACGGTGAGCGGTCAGAGTCGAGCGACGGAGTGGAACACGCCAATCGGGCGGGTGCGACTCGTGGGCATGGTGGAAGGGGCGAGTTTTCTGCTGCTGCTCGGTGTGGCCATGCCGCTCAAGTACCTCGCCGACATGCCCATGGCGGTACGGATCGCTGGAATGGCCCACGGTGTGCTCTTTCTGTTGTTCTGTGTCCTCTTGATCCAGGCGTGGACCGCGGTCGAGTGGCCGCTCAAGCGCGTTCTGATGGTGTTCTTCGCCGCTCTCGTGCCCTTCGGCCCATTCTTGATCGATCGCCGCCTTCGGGAAGAGGACGCGCTCACCAAGCGGTCGGCCGATAGTCCTTGAGAAACTGCCCCCAAACGTGTCGACCGGTGTTCAGGCCGTCCAGGATGGGGTCGACGATTCGTGCGGCGCCGTCGACGATATCCAGCGGAGGGTGGAATCCGTTTTCCAACGTTTTTCTTCTGGCAATGTGCACGGGATCTTCGTCGGTCACCCAACCCGTGTCGACGCTGTTCATGTGGATCCCGTCGGCGACGTAGTCGGCGGCGGAAGTTCGCGTCAGCATGTTGAGCGCCGCCTTGGCCATGTTGGTGTGCGGGTGTTTGTCGGTCTTGAAACGCCGGTAAAACTGTCCCTCCATCGCCGAAACGTTGACGATGTGCTTGTCGCGACTGCCATCTCGTAGCATCAACGGTTTGACCCGTGCCGACAGCACGAATGGTGCGACGGCGTTCACGAGCTGAACTTCGATGAGCTCGACGCTCGTTACCTGGTCGAGCGGGAGTCGCCAGCTGTTGATGCCTCGCAGGTCGACCTGTTGCAGATCGCGGTCGAGCTCGCCGGCCGGAAAAAGCTGCGGGCTTGCCAACCGATCCTCATCGGTCAGCCGCACTTGGGAAAGTGCAGGCGCCGCGTGTAGACCGACGGCGCCTGCCTCGCCATCGCCGAGTCGCGGGAGCGCTGCCGAGGTTCGGAGCGCCTCGTAGGATTCGACGAGAGCCCGTTCGGCGGCAGGCACATGGTCCTGCGGTTTCAGCTCCGCTTCGACCAGGTGAGCGTAGAAGTCGACCGGTCGCCGGACAGTTTGACAAGCGTTGTGGATGAGAAAGTCGAGGCGCTCCTCGGTTTGGGTGAGGTGTCGGGCGAACGCCTCCACACTGGGGGTGTGCCTCAGATCGAGACCGTAGATCTGTAGATTCCGAGACCACTCGCCGAAGCCCTTCTCTCGTGCGTACCGCGCCGCGGCATCGCGCGGGAATCGTGTCGTCACGACGAC
>JAJDAH010000121.1 GCA_029261965.1 Polyangiaceae bacterium | reverse complement strand
GGTGCTGGGGACCACGCCATTACGTCTACCCTCTGAGCGCTGGCACTACGAGACGCGGTTCGCTGAACGCGTACGCTCATTCTGGCGTCACGCATGGTGCTTCCTCACAACGTCGGTAGACGAGCCTCCCTGGCTGGAACTCGAAGCCTTGCCCCAAGACCTTGACAGGGCAGCAGGCAGGCTTGTCCGTGGGACACTCTGCGGGTGTGGCGCAATGTGCCGAGAGGTTGCTCGACCCGGGATCGTCGAGGTCACAGCAGAGCGTCAGGCTTGAAGTGCCCGACCCGCTCGCGCAGCACGTTTGGGACTGTGGACAGTCTTCCGGCCCATCGCACTCAATGTCGGTAGCCATCGACCCACAGCCGGTAGCGTTGGAAACGCACCTGAAGTCCCCAATCGCGCCGCAGAGAAAACAGGCCTCGTCGACGCAGGTTGATGTGCCACATCGTACTTCGGGAATCGGCGCGGGCGGGGGTTCAGTCGTCGCGTCGCGAGCGTCAACGCCAGAATCGCGCCCGGCAACACCTCCCGACCCGGCTTCGACGGGGCTTCCTGCACTGCCCGCGTCTCCGCCTGCGCTTCCTGCCGCGCCGGTTGCACCCGCTGTAGACGAATCGGACACGGAAGCGTCAGATGTCACCTGTCCGGCGTCGGCGCCGCTCGAGTTCCCGCAAGCAACCAGAAGGGGCGCGCCAGATGCAATCAACAACAGCCCCGAATGATATGTCGCCACCTTGGCGAAGCTACCACCGCGGCCAAGAAAATCAACGAGGTCGGCGGAAGTCAAAAAGTAGACATGAAGGGTAGGCGTTAAAATGAGTAGGCGTTAATGCGAGCGCGTAGGAAACATGAGCGGACAGCTGTCGCTCCCAGAAGGTGAACGTCACGGTGTCGCAGGCGACGTCGGCGGTCGACATGGCGCGAAGGCCTGGCGAATGGACGCCTCGAACATCTCCTGTTGTGTGGGCTGTCCGAAGCGTCGGCGCACGACCTGGCTCTTGAAGAAGGGCGGATCGCGAGCGGGGGCGCGGCTCGGTGGATCGGCGCGCTCGCCGAGGGCGCGCAGAGCGTCTCGGATCTCCTCGGCGTCGGTGACCAGCTGGCGAAGGGTGAGGCGGCCGCCGCAGTCGGGGCACATTTCGACGGCGATGGCGAAGGTGCGCTTCATGAGCTCGGCCCACGGGCACGAAACGCGCGGCGTGGCTGTTCGGGAGTACGTGTCATTGGCGGTCACCGCTCACGCCGACATTGCGCATCATGCCTACGTCGACGTCGCAGTGGCGTGGGATCCGGTCATGATCCATACCAAGCATGGATGTCGAGACGCGTGTACGAGCTCGTCATCCCAGACTGAAGCGTTCATGCCGGGGGACACGCTGGCTCGGGAACCTGGTATCTGCGCGACAATCGGTTCGCGTACGAAGTCGGAGGCTAAGAAAATCAACCAGGGCGGCGGAGGTCAAAAGTGGACATGATCGATCTTGTGCGCCCTAGTTCTTGATTCGTCGGCGGATAATTCGAGTCCACAATGTCGTCCCCGTCGAGATCGCCCGCTTCTTTGTCGATGGGCTCACTCACCGGAGCCCAAGGCTGTCCAGCAAGAGACGTCATGCGAGCTCGGACCGCTCGGCGAGCCTCCTCGAGTGGCTCCGCCTCGATGCTTCATTGCATTGTGGTAGCTTCGGGTTGGTGGCCGCGGGCGATCTGGAGCGCGTTTTCGAAGCACTGGAGGCGGCGGGCGTTCGGTACCTGGTGGTCGGCGGCGTGGCGGTCGTTCTGCACGGCCACTTGAGGTTCACGGCGGACTTGGATCTCGTCGTCCAGCTCGATGAGAGCAATGTCAAACTGACGATCTCGGCGCTCCAAACGCTGGGTTTTCGCCCCCGACCTCCCGTCGACCCCTTTCAGCTCGCGGACCCAGCCGTACGGCGCACGTGGATCGATGACAAAGGCCTCGTCGTGTTCACGATGTGGAGCTCGGAGATGCCAGGTACGGAGATCGACATCTTCGTGGAGGAGCCCTTCGACTTCGACGAAGCGTACTCGCGTGCAATCAAGGCCGACGTGGGCGCGGCTACGGTGACCGTGGTGTCGCGTCGCGACTTGGTGGCGATGAAGCGCTCTACGGGGCGGGCGCAGGACGAGGAGGACGCGGCCGTGCTAGAATCTCTGGGCGATGACGAGTCGAGCTGACACCGGCGAGTCTTTTGCTGCGCACCAGATCTCGCAGCGGCGTGCGCGGCTCCGTCTCACGTATCGCGAGCGGCTCGTTTGGCTGGAGCAGGCCAAGGCTTTCGCTCGCGCCGCGCATGGTGCCGCTCGCGGTCATCGAGTCGACGACAGCTCCCCGCTCGCACGCAGCCCGGCGAGTGGCGCTGACCTGTAGCCGGCACAGGAGCGAGAGCGGATCGAGATCGATCGCGGTGGTGGCGTCACCGAAAGCGCGACGCAAGTGAATGCGTACGAGGTCGTTGTGGAGAGTCTCGAGGCGCTCCTGAGCGATGGGAGGCCTCAGCACGTAGCGGGTGAGGGCTTCGCGACCGGGGAGGTCGTCGGCCGCGGCGGTGGTGGCGGCGTGAAGGGAGAAGCCGGCTTCGGCGGCAGTGAGCGGAGCGGAGATCTGAATTCCCCCCGCGCCCCCGAAGGGCAAAGGAGGCCGCTCGCGTCGCTCGGGCCCGGCGGGCGGGAGGCCCGAGACGCTGGCGGCGGCGAGCTGGGCCAGGGCCGGCTCTCGGTCGGCCAGCTCGGTAGGTAATAGAGTGAGACCGGCCGGGGGCAGGCCCGAGACGCTTGGCAGCGGCTAGCTGTGTAAGCGATCATGGCTTTCCGCGGCGCAGCGATCATCGAGCACGGCGGGGAATCGTGAAGCGAATTCGTGAGACTCATGCCGCTTGGCACTGACCCGAACGCGATCGTATTGCCGCGGAAGTCGATGACTCCTTACACGCCCCGCTCGGGCGTGTTCACGTTTCCCGATTTCGGCGTTCACGATGCCGATTTCGGTGTTCACGATGCGCCGATTTGAGCGTTGACGATGCGCCGATTTCCGCAGGCAGGGAAGAACAACGGGTGCGGATCCGGAGGGCATCGCGTTGGCGAGCGTCGCCAGCGAAGCGTGAGGGGAGTGAACGCGGGTTGGGTGGCGTGTTGGCCGGCGCAGATGGGCGCACGACGACGAGCGAGTCGTCGCCGAAGAGCAACGGTCGTGGATGGAGAGTCATGCTGCCCGCCGAGGTGGAGGAGGGGCGCGAGCGGTGCCCGCTACTTGTCGAGCCGGCTGATCGCGAACACTTCCGGAATGGCGCCCGTGTCGAGCTCACCGGCAAAGTAGAGATGTGTGTCATTGACATCCAGTGCGTCCAGGGAGCCCGGATTTACATCGTGGAACAGAGCTTCAGATCCTCCGGCCTTCGGGCGCGACACAATAGTGTGCCCGATCGCTAGACCTGTGAGCGCGTAGTAGAGGGTGGAATCGTCATCGTCGATGTCGACGCCGACGAAGAGTACCGACGTTCGGCTTGCCGACGGCCCCCCTGTGGCGATAGGTACCACCTGTAGCTCGTCCCTATCTAGCCGGCCCGTGACGGCGAGCCGATAGAGTGTCGTTGCGTCAACCGTTGCGGCTCGGGCGCTGGCGCTCGTCCCGATCGCCACAGCCGTGCCGCCGGTCACGGGGACGACAAACGCCCCCTGGGAAACTTCAAAGTACAAATCCGAACCTTCCACTGCCAGGCCCAGCACGACGCCTGGCGTCGCCAGCACTTCTGAACCGCTCCCGTCCTTGGCGACGCGTCGCACCGTGCCATCACCGTTCGTCGCAAAGTAGACATGCGTCGTGTCATGGGTCACCCGCACCGGTACATTGAGCCCCGCGGCCAGTGGCGTGCGGGCACCACCACCTTTCGGAATCGACGCCAGCTCGGAGCCCTCGGTGAAGTAGACCGAAGTCCCGTCGACAGTCAGATCTTTGATCCGGTCGGACGCAGTCAAAATCACCGTGGCACTTCCACCCCCAGCTCCCGCGGCTCCATCGGCATCGGATAAACCCGCGTCGCCCGCATTCGGCGCTCCTGAGTCGCCGCTGGACCCCGCGTTGCCGCCGCTTCCACCAGGGCCAGCCACGCCGCTCGTGCCTCCGCTTGGCGCTCCACCGGCACCGCCAACGGAAGCGGCACCACCGCTGCCAGCGCCGCCATCTCCGCACATTGCGGCGGCGTCGCATGAAGATGGGGACTCGTCACTGCACGCGACTAGTCCCTAATCAAGCGAGTGCGTGATGCGCGGGGGGAATTTATCTGAAAAGCCCGGTGTTCTTGGGGTTCCAACACCAACCAAAAACACCATGAAGGGCTTTTCAGATGAAGCGAAG
>JAJDAH010000013.1 GCA_029261965.1 Polyangiaceae bacterium | reverse complement strand
TGCTCGTCAGCCCCGCAGCTGAAACCAAGGTCGTTACGCAGACAGGAAGCGGAGAAAGGGATCCGCCGCGCAGTCCGCGACGGCCGGGCCACCGAGGAGCGTGATGGAACGACCGACGCGTCTGGCGACTTGCCGCAGTTTGCAGTTCCGGTTCGACCGCGGGTGTCCCCCCGGCGCCCTGGCCGCTCGCAAGAGGCGAGTCGAAGAGGCCGCCCCGAGCACTGGCGGGTCGATTTGCTTGTCGCAGCAGCTCGAGTTGAGGAAATCGCAAGGCTCCGTGGGCTGCCGGCTGCTGCGTAACCGGCGCTTGCAGCAGACAGGGAAGGCGAGGGAAACGAAGCGCTTGCCGGGTTCGCTTCGCGCCCGGCAAGCTCGGTGATTAGCTGACGTCGAGCTGGTAGAATTGCTCGACTGCCCTGCAGCTGAACCGCAGATCGTTAGGCGGACACGCGGATGATTACCGAGAAGGATCGCGCAGTTTGGCGTCGGAGACGCAAGTGGGTTCGGTTCACACAGTGGACCCTCTGGGGCACGGGCGGGTTTATGACGTTCCTATTTTGCGTTGGCGTCTATGACATCGTCGCGAGCCTGCTCTCGTACTCGCCTGAGGCTCGACACGACGTGATCGAGGCGGTTCGGAACGCTCCTGAACCAGGCCGCGTCTACAAGTCAAGCGAAGTGTGGTTTATCGACCGCATATACTCGAGCGCCATACCGCTCTATTTGGCGATGCTGGGATTCGGTTTTGGGTTCTCTTGGCGGGAACGGACGAAGCTCTGGCTCCACATCGAGCAGCTTGAGGGTGACGCCGAGGAGACTCGTCAGGGTGCCGCCTAACAAAGGGCTGAAGCAGACAGGGAAGTCGAGAGGGCGAAGCGCTTGCCGGGTTCGCTTCGCGCCCGGCAAGCTCGGTGATTCATTGACGTCGAGCTGGTAGAATTGGTCGGCTGCCCTGCAGCTTAGCCCTAGATCGTTATGCAGACGAGTTCATTCCAGACGAGGTTGCTGCACGCGTGAAGATTGTTGACGCCACCGAGGTCGCGTCGAAACTGGACACCGTCGCCCACTGGCTCTGGAATCAGTGGGGTCGTCCCGAGGGTCAGACCCTCGCCGAATCACGGCAGAACCTCGAGAGGCAGAGATCGCCATGTTCGCTGGTTGCCGTTGTTGACGACGAACCTCGCGGTGTTCTCGTCTTTCGGCGGGTGAAATATATGGGGCGACCCCCATTGCGGCTCTTCATCTACTCGATATACGTGGACGAAGGCAGCCGCGGTGAGGGGATCGGGACTGCGTTGCTGAGCGAAGCTGTCGCGCGAGCGAGCGCCCTCGACGACGCGGTTCACGTCTACACGGATATTCCAGAGTGGTACGTGGAGCGTGGCTTCTCGATCGAAGAGCGTGACCCAAAGACGGGTAACGTCGTGCTCTCGCGCACACTACCGTAGCGATCGCCCCCGGTCGGCGCGCAGCGGATGCGAATCAGCGAGTCGCCGCATAACAATGGGTTGCAGCAGTCAGGGAAGAAGATTTTTCGAAGCGCTTGCCAGGTTCGCTTCGCGCCTGGCAAGCTCAGAGATCCACTTCACGTCGAGTGCTAGACTTGAGCGGCTGCCCTGCAGCTGAACCCAAGATCGTTAGGCAGATGCAAGGTCGACTGAAACCCTCATCGAAGCCGGAGGCGGAACTGTGGGACCGCTTGATGAAGGCGTGGAACGGCGAGGAGATCGCGCTTCATCGAGCGCTCGCAGTCGAGTACACGACTAAGTATCCCGAAAACGTCTGGGGATGGGTGGCGCTCGCGGACGTCCTTTCGGCGATCGCTCTCTACGGCGAGGCGAGGCGCGCCCTGAAGAAAGCCCAGCAGCTAGCGCCGCCCGAAGCGAGAGGGGACATCCTTCTGCAGTGGGGGCACCATTATCGCACCAAGCAGAACCTGAATGCGGCTGCTACATGGTACCGGAAGGCCGTCGCTGAGCGCCCGGATACGAACAGCTTGGTGTTCCTCGGAACGATCCTGGCGAAGCAGGGGGAGTTCGCGGAAGCCAAACGCTGTCATCGGCGCGCGATCAAGCTGAGCACGTCGACGCCAGACGAGGCATTTTACAACCTTGGCCTCATCTTACGGGCCGAGGAGAAGTACGCTGCCGCACTGGACGCGTTCGATGAGGCCATCATTATCGACCCGCAGTACGCGGTCGCGAAACGAGCTCGCGACGATATTCGCCAATTCTTGAAGCGGAAGGGCACTGCCTAACAATGGATTGGAGCAGACAGGGAAGATGATTTTTCGGAACGCTTGCCAGGTTCGCTTCGCGCCCGGCAAGCTCAGAGATCAACTTCGCGTCGAGTGCTAGACTTGGGCGGCTGCCCTGCAGCTCAATCCAAGATCGTTAGGCAGACCTGACCTGAAGTGGCTGCAGCACGGTTTCTCCATCGAACCTTCACGGCAGGTTGCTGCTGAGCGGGTAGCGTGATGCTGTGTTCGGCTGGACGCTGTTCATCTCATGGGTAGCCGTGACAACTCTCTCGGCGGCAAGGACTGCGGCGCACTTCCGATCCAACGTGCTGGACAGTGAGTGGGCCGAATCCTTTTTCGCTTCCACGTTTGCTGCGGTGCCTGGCGCTGCTCTACTGGCGGAGTTCGCCGGCCGTGCGCTTGTCGCGTGGCTCTTCGAGTGGAGGTCCGCTCCAGTCTATGAGTACGCCGGCACGATCCTTGGTCTCCTCTGGGCGCTCGTGGGCCCGGCTCTGCTGATCTTTGCACTGCTTCGCCAGATCGGAGCGATCCCTCCGCGGTCGGTCCTGCTGACGCAGCTCGGACACCTGCTCACGTGGGGCTCGTCAACGTTGATGGCGCTCTGGTTTGCATCGTCGGTTTGACGGCTGCCTAACAACGGGTTGCAGCAGACAGGGAAGAAGATTTTTCGAAGCGCTTGCCAGGGTCGCTTCGCGCCTGGCAAGCTCATGGATCCATTTGGAGTCGCGCGCTAGAATTGGACGTCAGCCCTGCAGCTGAACCCGAGATCGTTAGGCGGACGCGCACTGTCCGCAGCTGGCTTGGTCGTCCACTCGTCGCCGTTGCTCAGGAGCAGCCGAAGACTGGTGGAGGTGCTCGAGAACAGGGGGCAAAGCGAAAGCGCGGCAGCTGGAGGAGCGGGTCCTTCGG
>JAJDAH010000120.1 GCA_029261965.1 Polyangiaceae bacterium | reverse complement strand
GCTGCAGCGCGCGGCGGGGCACGCGAAGTGGTCGCCGTCGACTCGAGTGCCGTCGCGCTCGAAACCGCCGCGAAATGTGCAACCGCAAATGGCTTCGACGACAGAATTCAGTTCCGGCGAGCCGACGCTCGACACGCGCTGACGGCGGCCGGCAGAGCGGGTGGCCACGACCTGGTGATCTGCGACCCACCGAAACTCGCTAGCAATCGGGGCATGAAACGAAAAGCGCTCGCCCACATGAGGCAGATCGCCTCGGCGGCGTGTCGAGCGACACGACCCAGCGGTACTCTGGTGATTTCGTCGTGCGCGAGTGCCATATCGAGCGACGAGCTCACTCGCGCGCTCGCGCTCGGGGCGCGCGATACGAACGTCACAGCGACGATTCTCGAACGCCACTTCCAGGGCCCGGATCACCCCGTGCCGGCGTCGTTCCCCGAGGGCCTGTATCTTTGCTCGCTGATCGCCGAGATCCGTCCGCGGTCCAGTTCGTAGCTGAATCGCGTGGATCGCCGACTGCAAGTACCATCGAAACGATGATGCACATCACCTCACTCGGAGCCGAAGAAGCCCGAAACCTGCGGGGGCTGCTCTTCGATCTCGACGACACGTTCCTCGACCGGGGGGCCCTGACGGAGGTGGCGTACTCGATGCTTTTTTCGCTCCGCAATTCCGGGCTCCTGCTCGTCGCTGTGACCGGTCGGCCGAGCGGCTGGGGGTCGCTCATCGCTCGGCAATGGCCCGTCGACGGCGTCGTGACCGAGAACGGAGCCATCGCCTATCGGCGCCGGGGCGCGCACGTCGAGTGCGTCGACTCCGCCGACAGCACCAACCGCGAAGAGCGCGGTGTCGCGCTCGATGCACTCTGCCGCGAAATGCTCGCACGTTTCAGCTGGCTCGAGCTAGCCGACGACAACGCCGCTCGCAGAAGTGACAGAACCTTCGACATCGGTGAGCGTCGCCGGGTCCCGCGAGACGAGGTCGACGAAGCCGCCCAATTCGCCCGGAGCCGCGGCGCTCGCACGACTCGCTCGAGCGTGCACCTCCACGTGAGCTTCGACAGCGACGACAAGGCCTCGGGCGTCGTCCGGTTCCTGCATCAGGAGCACGGCTTCGACCCGACCGCCTGCCTGGGGCGGTTCGCTTTCATCGGAGACAGCGAGAACGACGCCGCATGCTTCGCGGCTTTCCGCACGAGTATCGCCGTGAGCAACCTTTCGGGTCGACCGACCGTCCTCCCCAGCTTCGTCACTCGCACCAGTCGATCAGCCGGTTTCGTCGAAGCTGCCCGCGTGCTCCTCGAGAAGCGACAAATCTGAGTCGAGGCAATAGACTGCCGGGCTGTGCGGGTCAAAGGAAGCATCTTGCGAGCGCGCCTCCTGTTTGCTCGCGCGAGGGGCGCGGAGGAGCAGGTGCTCGACGAACTGTCCCCCGAGCTTCGCACCCAGGCCGAGGACGGTTTCATGCAGCCGGCCTGGCACGAGATGGACGAGCTCATCGAACTCACCGAGGCGATCGTGCGCACGATCGGCGGAGGACAGCAATCCGTCCTCTACGAAGCGGGCACCTTTGCCTGCGAGGAAAACCTACGCGGCGTCTATCGAGTGTTCCTCAAGATCGGTTTCATTCAGCTGATGCTCAAACGCGTGTCGCAAGCGTGGAGCGTCCAGTTCGATTCCGGTCGAATGGTCGTCGCCAACAGCAGCAAGCGGACGGCGCGCTTGGCCCTCCACGACGTGCCCCAGCCATCGGCCGTGCATTGCCTTCCCATTGCCGGGTGGGTGAAGCGCGCCGCCGAGCTCGCCGGTTGCCGTGACGTTTCCTGCGAAGTATCCGCGTGCCGTCTCCGGGGCGACCCGGCATGTCATTTCGATATGCGTTGGCGTTGAGCGACCCGGCTGGCCCCACATCTCACCATCGAGTAACTTCCCGGGCTCATGTCGCCCACGCAGTCAGAGCTTGCCGACCTCGGCAAACAGCATCTCTACGGCAACTATAGGCAGCCGCCCATCGTGTTTGCACGGGGCGAAGGCTGCCGCCTGTGGGATTCCGCCGGGAAGTCGTATCTCGACTTGTTTGCGGGCATCGCGGTCAGCACGTTGGGTCACGCGCACCCGGCACTCGTCGCGGCAGTCAGCGAACAGGCTGGACGACTGCTGCACATTTCGAACTACTACTACAACGAGCCCAACGTCCATCTCGCGCAGCGCTTGTGCCGCGCGACGGGCATGGACCGAGCGTTCTTTTGCAACTCCGGCACGGAGGCCAACGAAGCGCTGCTCAAGCTCGCACGCCGTCATTTCTTCGCGCAAGGCAAGAAGGACCAGTGCCGAATCATCGCGTTCGAGAAGTCATTTCACGGACGCACCATGGGCGCGTTGGCAGCGACGGGGCAGCCCGGATACCGCGACGGGTTCGGGCCGCTGCCAGGGGTGACGCACGTGCCCTACGGCGACGTGAACGCGGTCGAAGCCGCATTGGGTCAGGACGTCGCGGGCATCCTCGTCGAGCCAGTGCAGGGAGAGGGCGGCGTGATGCCGGCTCCCGAAGGGTTCCTCCGGGCACTCCGCGCGCTCGCCGACCAACGCCAGATCTTGTTGCTTGCCGACGAGGTTCAGACCGGAGTCGGCCGCACCGGCAAGTTCCTCGGCTGCATGCATGACGACGTCGTGCCCGACGCCGTTGCTTTGGCCAAAGCTCTGGGTGGTGGCGTCCCCATCGGCGCGATGTTGTGTCGCTCCCACCTGGCCGCCGCGCTTCCACCGGGGAGCCACGGTTCGACTTTCGGTGGCAACCCGTTGGCTTCTGCGGCGGCAAACGCCGTTCTCGATACTCTCGACAAGGAGCAGCTGACCGCCAAGGCTGCGAAAAATGGAGCCTATCTCGCCAACCGGCTCGCGGACCTCGCTGAACGCCATTCGCCGATCGTCATCGGGTCGCGCGGTCGAGGGCTACTGCAGGCGCTCGTGTTGAAGGACGGGATCGACCCGCGCGAAATGCTCGGGCGGCTCCGTGAGCGCGGTGTTCTGTTGACGGCCGCCGGCGGATGCGCGCTCCGGTTCTCCCCACCGCTCGTGGTCACCCAAGCAGAGCTCGACGAGGGCCTCGACGTGGTCGACGAGGTCCTAGGAGCGCTCGACTCATGAGTCGCGATTTCCTTTCGCTCTCCGACGCGGGCACCCATGGGCTCGTCGAGCTACTCGATTCCGCCGACCGTTTCCGGGCGACCCGCGGAACGACCGACGCGCCAAAGCCGCTCCTCGGCAAGTCGGTAGCGTGCGTGTTCGAGAAGGCGTCGACCCGAACGAGGATCTCCCTCGAGGTGGCTGTTTTCGAGCTCGGGGCCCATCCGGTCGTCCTACTTTCGGCGGGCTCTCAGATCGGCCGTGGTGAACCCGTCGAGGATACTGCCCGGGTCCTGTCCCGTTACGTGCACGCGATCACCCTCCGAACCTTTTCGCAGAAAGCGCTCGAGCTGCTCGCCGAGCATGCGGAGGCGCCCGTGCTCAACGCTCTGAGCGATCTGGGTCATCCGCTGCAGCTCCTGGCGGATCTGCAAACCGTCCGCCGAATCCGTGGAAAACTCGAAGGTCTGCGCTACGCGTGGATTGGTGATGGCAACAACATGGCCAACTCCTGGATCGAAGCCGCGGGCCTGCTCGGGTTCGAGCTCACACTAGCGTGCCCCGAGGGCTACGATCCAGATCCGTCGATGCTCGTCGAGGCTCGAGACCGAGGGGGGCGGGTACGCATCGTGCGAGATCCACGCGAGGCGGCAACCGGTGCCGACGTGCTCAGCACGGACGTTTTCGCGAGCATGGGGCAGGAGGAGGAGCAAGCCGCGCGTCTCGAAGCCTTCGCCGGCTTCTCGGTCACCGAAGAGCTCGTTTCACACGCCAACGACGACGTGATGGTCTTGCATTGCTTGCCCGCTCATCGGGGCGAAGAGATCGCCGCCGGGGTATTGGAAGGACCGCGGAGCTTCGTGTGGGACCAAGCCGAGGCTCGTCTCCATACCGCGAAGGCGGCCCTCGTTTGGGCAATAGAGCACGATGGGTGACACCGATCCCGGACTGGGGATCCAACCCGTCCGGTCGCCCGCGGGGCCAGCGGTTGCCTCGGTCGCCTGCGCGACATGCGGCGCCGCGGTAGATCCCTTGCGCGCCGACCGCGTGTCGATTCGCGTCGACGGGTTCCTCTACTTCTGCAGCTCCGCCTGCCACGATGGCCAGGGTGGCGCCGAGCGCGCCCGGGCGCGACCACCGCACCGCGAGAGCGCCCCTCCGGCCACGCGAGAGCTCGAGCATCGCCGACAGGCCGCAGCGCTCGCCGACGTCGGCGGCGATGGAATCTCGGCAATCCGCGACCGAAACGAACCGATGCAGCAAGTCGACATTCCGGCCATCGTCGTCGAGTCGCCACTGCCCGAACCGGTAGCAGCGGACCTGTCCGCGCCGAGCTCGGACGTGGGCGCGGTCCTGCTCGGCCTCGCGGTTGCCGGTGGTCTCCTCGGCGTAGGGCTCGCACTCGCTGGCGACTCGACGGTGGCACTGAGCGCTCGGGTCGTGCTCGTGCTCGTCGGCTGCGGCGCGTTGGTCACGCAGTACCTGATGGCCCCGCGAGATCCCACGGAGCCGCATCCCGTCGCGCTGCTTGCCGCGCCGGCAGCCGCGTCGGTCGCTGCGATCGCGGGGAGGTTGACTGCGGATCCTGAAGCCTCGAGTGCCACCACGCTCGCAGGATTGATCGTCGCCTCGACCGCCGGCGGCGTATCGCTTCTTCAGCGCGCGCGGCGACCACTCGACGAGCAGCGGCGCGTGATCGCCGAGGCGCTCGACATTTCCGCTCGACGCGTGCTGGGCGACGACACCGACGACGCTCGCGCCCGAGACCTGAGACCGGGCGAAGAAATCCTGATCGAAACCGGTGAGCTCGTGCCGGTCGATGCGACCATCACCGCCGGCACCGCGACGGTGCTACCGTGGCTCGGCGCGAAGGCTACCGAAAGCCGGCGCGAAGGAGACCCCATCGCCGCAGGTGCGCAAGTCGTGGAGGGGCGCCTCCGCGCTGTCGCCGGCTGGACGGGCAACGACCGGGCCTGGATCCGACTCACCAATGACCCGCGTCGCCGCGCGGATGTCACGACGACGCTCGCTCGAAGCGGTCGACTTCTGGCGGAACGCGGCGCTCTGGTCGCTGCGACCGTCGCGGCTCTCATGGCGTACGCGAGCAATCACAGCAGCCTCGGTATTTCGCTGTTCGCCGTCGCCGCCTACGCGACGATCGCCAACGCCGGCGTGGCGCAAATCGGCGCGCTGCACGTCGCCAGGGGCGTGATGTCGGGACTCAGCCGCGGTATCGCATACCGGACGGCCGATTCGTTCGATCGAGCTGGCCGCGTGACGATGGCCGCTTTCTGCGCGCGAGGCACCCTCCTGCTGGGCGAGCCGGATGTCGCCAACATCGAGCCCTTCGGGCCACACGACGCCGAACGCGTGCTAGCGCTCATCGCCGGCGCGGAAAGTGGAGCAAGCAATCCCATGGCGATGGCGGTGCAACGGGCGGCCCGCGACCGAGGAGTTCGCCCGGACGCCGTACGCAGCCCGACCTTGCTTCCGGGCCTCGGGGTCACGGCCGTGGCTTCGAGCGGCGAGCCGCTGGTCGTGGGTAGCCGAGGCCTCATGCTTCGAGAGCGAGTGAGCATCGCAACGGCAGAATCGAAAATTACGGACCTCGAGACGATGGGGAGGAGCGTGGTTCTGGTCGCGCTCGGTGGACGGTTGGTGGGCGTGATCGGTTTGCAAGACGGGCTGCGCCCCGGCGCCCGAGCCGCGGTGCAGCACCTGCTCGACGTCGGCGTCGAACCGGTGCTCCTTTCGGTGGACTCGCGCGAAACCTGCGAAGCCATCGGCCGCGCTCTGGATATCGAGCACATTCGCCCGGAGGTTCTACCGACCGAGCGTAGCGACGAGATCCGTCGGCTCGCCGACGGAGGCGCCATGGTCGCCGTTCTGGGCCGTAGCCCGAACGACGACGCCGCCTTGGCCGCCGCCGATCTCGCCGTCGCACTCGGTTGCGCGGGCTCGAGCTCGGCGGAGTGGAGCATCCAACTCGCTTCCGACGACGTGAAGGATGCCGCCCTCGCGATTCGACTGGCGCACGGCTGTCGCAGCGAAGCTCGACTCGGTTTGACCATCGCGTTGGCGCCGGGCATCGCTGGTGCCGCCGCCGTGGCGTTCGCGCTCGCACCACCCGCGCTCGCGCCGCTGTGCGCCATCGCCGGGACATTTGCAGCTCTCGTGCGATTTCGAAGCGCCAGCTAGTGTGGTGGACCAGGAGTCCACCACACTCTGGAAAGAACCGGGGCACGGATCAGATCTGTGCCTTTGCCGTCAACTGATGACAGATCCAAGGCCTACAGAACCCCGCCGGGGTCGAACACGAGCTCGTCGGTGACGACAGCGTCGCACGCCACATCATGCTCGCCGGGGGGGATCTCCGCGACGAGCTGAAATCCATATCCGACGACGACCGCCTTCGCGGGTGGTCGGAACATCGGAAGAACTCGATCGTAAAAGCCCGACCCGTATCCCAAGCGATGGCCCGTCTCGGCGATCGCGATCGCAGGAACGACGATCAAGTCTATCTCCCCCGGCTTCGCGTCCGGCAGCCCCTCGGGCGGCTCGAAAAATCCATGGCCGCGGTCGCCGAGCGAGCTCGTTCGTTCGACTCGCCGAAAACCGACGACCCCAGCCGTTTCCTCGGTCCGCACGAACGGATACGACACGTCTTTGCCAGCTTTCCGGGCAGCCTCGTCTGCCGCTTCGAGGGACACCTCGCCGCGATCGTCGTCCGCCCAGTACATCGCCACCGAGCGGCTGCCTGCCCATACATCGAGATCGAGCAACCGACTGACGATTTTTTGGCTGCGTATTGCCCGCGCCCGAGCCGGCACGGCCGCTCGAACGGCACGAAGCCGTTTGCGAATCTGGCGGCGCGCGCGATCCGTCATGATCGCGAGGGCTTCCGGGTCGATGTCGTCCACTGGTCGCAGTCTGTACCACCGCCGAGGCGCGTCCGCCGCCCCGACGAGTGCTTCACGTGCGGTCAGTCTCGAGCGCGAAGTGGCTGTGCGCCGCGTCCGAAACCCGAGTAGGCTCCGGACATGCGAACGGTCGCCGTCGTGCCGGCTTACGACGCCGCTTCGACGGTTGGCGACGTGGTGAGCGAGCTCGCTCGGTCCTGGCCGGAGGAGCTCGGTCATCCCGCGGTCGTGGTCGTCGACGACGGCTCACGCGATCGGAGCGGCGACGTGGCGGAAAGAGCTGGCGCCACCGTCGTCCGCCACGCCAGAAACCGCGGCAAGGGCGCCGCACTCCGGACGGGTTTCGAGCACGCACTCTCACTAGGCGCACAAACGGCCATCACCGTCGACGCGGACGGTCAGCACCGCGCGAGCGACGCCGTGCTCCTCGCGACGGACTCGGCACCCCCGGGCGCCCTCGTGCTCGGGGTGCGCGATCTCGTCGGCGGAGGAGCCCCTCGTTCGAATCGCTTTGGCAACGGAGTGTCGAACTTCTTCGTCTCTTGGTTCAGCGGGTGTCGGCTCGGCGATACTCAGTGCGGCCTCAGGCGCTATCCGATTCGGGCCACACTCGAGCTCGGGTGCGACGACGATGGATACGCTTTCGAGGCAGAAGCCTTACTTCGAGCGGTGAGGGCGGGCTGGACGATCGTCGAGATCCCGGTCGGCGTCGTCTACCCGGCGCCCGGCGAGGGCAAAAGCCACTTCCGCCTCCCACACGATCCAGCACGCATCGTGCTGCGTGTCGTACGAACCGTCACCACCACGCGAAACGACCGGTGACGCGCACGAAAGATCGACTGTCGCACCTCGCGGCCCGAGCCGTCGGCTCCCTCACCAAGCCGCTGGGCTACATTGCGCGGTTCGATCCGCCAAACATCACGACGACGAGAAGCCGCGCCGAAAGAAGCGGGGACATCTCGTGGTACGGGCGCAGCTACACGCAACGACATGGCGGCGTGATCCTGTGTCGTCTCGAGGGGTCGCCGGAGCAAATCGGCGCGGCTCACGTCGCCCTCCTCTACGAAAAAATGATCGATGTCGAAGGTGTCGTCTGGGGTTTACTCGACGATTTCGTACCCAGTCCGCTTTGGCAGCGAGTACTGCTGGACGTTGCACCGCTCAGATATCGGAAGCTCGACGGCGAGCTCACCGACGCGAGGCGTCGAGAGATTGCAGCAATGGCTCGGGATCTCGACCCGGATCCGTTTCGACACCGAATCGAAACCTATCGTCGCCTGGTCTACCTCAACGCGCTCTACGACATCTCGCTGTCGTTCGAGAGCTCACCGCTCATCGGGTGTACGAGCTTCGTGACTCCGTACCAGGGCGGCGCTGTGCTGACCCGAGCGTTCGATTTCGAGGCACACGACATCTTCGACGAAATGAAGGTCGTCTTTCTCGTCCGTGAGAAGGACGCGACTCCCTTCGCGTCAGTCGCATGGCCGGGATTCGTCGGCGTCGTAAGCGGGATGAACGCCGACGGTCTCGCCGTCGTCGTGCACGGTGCCCGTGCGGGCAAATCCTCGACCCGCGGTGAGCCGGTGGCGCACACACTCCGACGCCTGCTCAGCACCGCGAGCACGGTGGACGAAGCTCACCAGTTACTCGAGCGCACCGACTGCCTCGTGAGTCATTTGATCGTCGCAACAGACCGAAGCGGCAGTGCGGCGGCGTTCGAACGCGTCCCTGGCGAGCTCGTTCATCGGCGTTCCCTCGAAGTGCCCAGCGCGGTGACCAACCATTTGGAAGGGCCGAAGAGCGCCGACCCGAAAAACCAACGCATCGTTGAAACGACGTCTTCGATGGCGCGGCGTCTGCGCGCCGACGAGCTTTTGCGTGAGGCGGGAGACTTGGACGACGCAGCGTGCATCGAGCTCTTGCGCGATCGAAAAGGCACCGGTGGGACGGAGCTGGAGCTAGGAGATCGACGTGCGATCGACGCACTCATCGCCACCCATGGCGTCGTGATGAACTCGAAAACCCTCACGTTGCACGTCAGCGAGGCACCTCACCTGCTCGGGCGTTTCCTGGCATTCGACCTCGGTGCGCTCCTGGACGCTCGCCACGCGCCGGAACCCGGAGCTGTGCCAAGCGTGACCGCCGAAGCGGACGACCTGTCGGATGCCGGTGCTCGAACGATGTGATCGCGCCCAGCGTCAGCGTTCCATGCCGAACCAAGCGCCGCTGCACGCCAGCCCGAAAGCCACCGGGGAAACGGCCAGAGCAAAAATCAGAACGACCGGTGCGGTGGCGGATAGCGCCAGAACGACCGCGGCGATGGCGAGCGCGGCGGCCATCGCCGGTTCGAGCACACTTTGGGCCGCGCTCGCACGAGCGACGAGGTAGCCCGCGAACGGAAACGCAGCGAGCAGTCCAGATCCCAGTAGAATCAACGGTCCTATCGAGCGAACATCCGCTTCGTCAGCCAGCGCGAAATCCACTCCCATTCGATGGCCCGCATAGACGGCTAAAGCTAGCGAAACGAGCACGACCCCGACGTTCACGAGCGCACCGACCGCGATCCAGTGCAGCATCAGGGGCCTGTCGGTCTTCCTGAGCGCGCGCTGCATCGCCCGGAGCGACGGGGGCTCTGGGAGGCTAGAGAGAATGGCGCTCGACGGCGGGCCGCCATCGGACAGGCGCTGCCGTGGGGCAACATCGCGCATCGCGATCCAACCGAGAAAAGCCATGGCACCGAGCAACGGCACCGCAGCCGCCAACAGGCCAGCGCCGCGACCGAAAACGATGTGGTCGTAGACGCCGTGGGTGAGCATGGCTGCCAGCCACGCCCCGGAGAACCAGCGACCGCGAGTCTGGCTACCGAGCGCGTAGCCCCACACTCCAGCGCAGAAGAGATGAGCCGGAGCGGCAACGGCCAGACGAACCAAGTCGACCCCACTCGATCCGGCCACGAAAACGGTCGCAACACTCTCGGCGGAGGCGAAACCCGCGGCGCCCGTCGCGCCGAAGATGATGCCGAGTCGACGACTGTCGAGACGGCCACGCCGATACAGCGGCCACACGAGCAGAACCTTCAGCCCTTCTTCGAATGGGGCGACGAACAAGAACATCGCCAGGAGCGCCCCGGCAGTGCCCGCCGTCGACACGTCGAGGGCGAGCCCCGTAAGCCCGAACGCCAAGCGCTCGAAATAGACCGCGCCCGAGCCCATCGCGAACCCGGCGGCACAAACCATGGCCAGCCGTCGATAGTCGACAGGTATGCCTCGACCGAGGCGGCGCGTGAGCACCACAGCGAAGCCCAACGGCAGAAGCCCGAGCGCGAGGCTCAGAAGAAGCCGCGTCACGGACCCTCAAATAGCGGCTGCAGGGAGCGGACGCACGAAACCCGCGAACCGGTCAGAAATGGAGCCCGATGACCCCAGTCAATCCGACGGCGGTACCGACGCTCGAACCGTCAGCGGCCAGAGCCGCTTGCTCCGCCTCCTGTTGATTCGTGACTTGAGTGGGCGGCGTGTCGATCACGCTCGGGCGCGTGAGGAACATCACCTCACCGGTCAGGTTGGCACCAATGGAAAACACCGAGGTGATGTACCAATCGAGGCCGAATCCGGCTCGGACGTTGCCGCCAGTGATCTCGACGTCGTCGCGGTTGAGGTTGGTACTGATGTTTCCCTTGTCAAACGAGCCCAGGGAAGCAAATCCGCCTCCGAGAGTGATGTACGGCTCGAGCGAGCCGAGAGGAATGCGAATGCCGAGCTCGCCGTTGAGGGTCCAGAGATCTCCAACGTCGAGGGTAGAGATCCGAAACCGCGCCCCCAAGGTGATGAACACGATCCGCAAGCCAATGCCAGCGCCGTACATCGGCCCGACGGCCTTCGATTTCACACCCGACGGAACGAGGTCTTCGGTTTTCAGGCTCTGCAAGCTCACTTGGCTGAATCCGACCTCGCCGTTGACCCAGAAGAACTCGAGCCCACGGCCCGAATCCTCTTCGTCGGCTTCGGCAAGCTCGCGTTCGGTCGAGGTTTGCGGTGGCGGGGCACCACCCGGGGGCTGATTCGGCGGCGGTGGATAGGCGCCCGGCGGCGCCTGGCCGGGCTGGGTGGGCCCAGGGGGCGGAGGGTAGGCGCCTGGTGGCGCTTGGCCATAAGCCTGAGCCGCAGCCAATCCAGTGATGAGCGAGCACGTGGTGAACGCGAGGAACGCCGAGCGAAGCTTCATGATACCGAGCTTAGCAGGACGATCCGCGAGACCGCTACCGGTGCTTGTCGTACGTCCGGTCGCGCCACTCGATCAGGTCACCGTACTCCTCGCACAGCGTCGAATCCGTCCAACAGTCGCGACTGGCCGTACCCAAGTGCACGAAATCGTCGCGCACGGGTTTGACGAACTGCAGCGCCACCGCCATCGAGACATCCGCGTAGGAGAAGTCGCCGAGCAGGTACGCGCCATCGCCGAGGGCTGATCGTAGCTCGTCGAGCACGGGGCGCATCTCGGAGCGATTCCGTTCGGCGTCGCCGCCCTCGATCGCGTACTTGTCGACCAGATAACTCACTCCCATCGAGCCCATCGCCGTAGCCAAGGGACCCAGGGCTCGAATGAAACCCGGCACGCTTTCGCGCTTGGCCGCGGTGGACTCGCCGACCCGAACGGTGGTGTTGGCGCGCCCGGCAGCGAGAAGGCCCTCGCTCTTCGTATTCCAGGCTCGAATCTCATCGACCGCGCCGTCGGGAAAAAGAGATCTGCCACTTCCTCGCGAATCTGCCCATCGCGCGATTTCGAACGAGTCGGTCAGGACGCCGTCCTCGGAAAAGAGCACAGGGACGGTCACCTTCCCTCGAAGCTTTCCGAGCTTCAGGCGGAGCCGTGGCTCGCTCAGCATCGGAGTGTAGTCGATGCATTCGTATTTCACGCCGCGGTGCGAAAGCGCCCAACGAGCCTTCTCGGACCAGGGCGAATAGTGAATTTGGAACAGCTCGGTCATGGGACTGCCTCAGAGGTGCTTTTCGAGGAACGAAAAAACCGCGCGCCACTTCGCTCGCGCTTCTTTTCGCCAGATCATGGCGTTGAAACCGTGGATCTCGCGAGGGTGCACACTCAACTCGCACTCGACGCCGCGCGCGTCGAGCACTTCTTTCAATCGTTTCGAATCGAGATACAGCGGATCGGCCGTGCCAACGGCGGCGAAGAAGGGGGGCAGAGCGCGGGCCCCCGAAGGCGGTTGTTCGGCCAAGCGGCGAAGCGGGCTTGCCAAAGGCGCCAGCGGGGCGTTTCGCCTCACCGGCCGGCCCACGTAAGCCGCGGCGGCGCCGTGAATGCCCATTTTCATCAGCCGCGAAAGGCGCGGATGGTCGAACCGCTCGAGATTCTCGAGATCGAGCAGACCGTAGATTGGCAGCACCGCCCGAATCTTGGGTTTCAGATCGAAAACGCGTCGTGCAAAGGTCTCGCCGGTCGGATGCGTCGCGATGTACGCGAGCGCGGCAACCAGATTGGCTCCCGCGGACTCGCCCGCCAGCGCGATTCGCTCGGGATCGGCGCCGTACTCTTCGGCGTGATGCACGATCCACTCGAGTGCAGCCGCCGCGTCTTCGAGGGGCGCTGGATACCGGTGACGCGGACCGATGCGGTAGTTGATGTTGAACACGACGTAGCCACGAGACGCGAAGGCCAACGCCATGACGCGGTGGGTGTCTTTCGAGAGCACGGCGAAACCCCCGCCGTGCACGTATTGCACGCATGGGACCTTCTTCGCCGTCCTCGGGCGGTAGACATCGAGCAGGTGGGCTCGTCGACCCGTCGCCCGGTAAGGCACGTCGTGAATCACATCAACGCCGTAGCGTTCGGGATCCGCGCTGGGATTGAGATAAATGATCCGCGCGAACGTATGCACGACGCGGTCCCAAGCGCGAACGAGAGCGCTCATTAGTGCCCCAGAAGCTCCTTGGCGATGATGAGCTTTCGAACCTCGGTCGTGCCCGCTCCGATCTCGAGCAGCTTTATTCCGCGGTACAGTCGATTGATCTCGGTCTCCCAAATGTAGCCGAAACCACCGTGGATCTGCGCCGCGTGGTCGAGCACTCGGTTGAGGCTGTCAGCGCAGTACATGACGGACGTCGCGGAGATGCGATGCACCTGGCCCCGACCGCCTTGCCCTGGCGCGAGGTCGTTGAGGGTGGCTAGCGCGTGATAGTTGTAGATGCGCATCGTCTCGAGAAGCGTCGACATCTCGGCGAGCCGCGACTGAATCATCTGGAAGTTGCCGATGGGCTCACCGAACTGCTTTCTCTCTTTGGCGTGCCCAATGGAAAGCTCGAGGGCGCGTTCGGCCATGCCGACGCAGATCGGCGAGATCATTGCCCGCTCCAGGTCGAGGCCGCTCATCACGCATTGCACCCCGCCGTCCACGTCGCCGACGACGTTCGAAGCGGGAACACGACAATCGTCGAACGCCAACTCCGCGGTCTGTGACCCGCGAAACCCCATCTTCACCATCTTTTGCGCGACCGTGACGCCGGGGCTCTTCATGTCCACGATGAAAGCGCTGATGCCGTGAACTCCCTTGGCGACGTTGGTCTTGGCGTACAGCAAGCAAACGTCCGCGACCGGACCGTTGGTGATGTAGAGCTTGCTGCCGTTGACGACGAAGTCGTCACCATCGCGAACAGCAGTGGTCGCCATCGAACCGAGCGCGTCCGACCCGGCGCCCGGCTCAGTCAGGCCAAGGCACCCAATGAGCGAGCCGTTCGAGAGTCCGGGCACATACCTCTCACGCTGTTCGCGATTGGCGTTGCGCAGGATGTTGTTGAGGCACAAGTTTTCGTGTGCGACCCAAGAGAGTCCGAGAGCGTAGTTCCATCTCGAGAAGCCCTGCAGCACGAGGCCGCTCGCGAACAAGTCCAGGCCGACTCCCCCGAGGTCGGCAGGCACCGTGATGCCCAGATAGCCGTCCTCACCTAGCGCACGGAACTCGTCGTCCGGCCACCACTCCTCGTCATCCATGCGGCGCGCCAAAGGCGCGAGCTTTTCGCGACCGTAGCGGTCGGCGGCATCGAGAACCGCCTGGTGCTCCTCAGTCAGTGAGAATGCCGTGGACATGACTACTGCTCGGCACGCACGTGGGGCGAGTGGCCACGAACCTCACCGTTTTCGGCGAGAGAGCGATAGCCCGAAATAGTCGTTCTTCGGCGTGTACCAGTTCGTCAGCTCGAGCCCGGCGTCATCGAGAAGGTCGGCGACTCTCTGCTTGGTGAACTTGCGACTGACCTCGGTCAGGATTGTTTCGTGTGGGTCGAAGCTGACCGTCATGTCGAGCTTGTCGATCGCGACGGTTTGCTTCTTTTTCGACCGCAGATGCATTTCGATCTGGCTCTTTTCGTCGTTGAAAAAAGCCACGTGCTCGAAATGGTCGAGCTCGAAATCCGCGTCGAGTTCGCGGTTGAGCACGTTGAGCAGGTTCTCGTTGAACTCCGCCGTCAGGCCGGCCTCGTCGTTGTAGGCGGCGTGCAAAACCCGATCGTCTTTGACCAAGTCCGTGCCGAGTAGAAAGTAGTCTTCTTCGCCCATCTGGTCGGCGATGCTCGACAGAAAGTGGCGAGCCTCGTCGGGCTGAAAATTCCCAATCGTGCTTCCAATGAACATGATCAGTCTTCGCTCCCCGCTGGGCAGCTTGCTGAGGTGACGATCGTAGTCGCCGACGATGCCGTGCACGCGCAACCAGTCATACTCCGAGAGAAGCCGTTCCGCGCTGTCCCGCAGCATGTCTTCGGTCACGTCGAACGGCACGTAGCGTGGCGCAAAGCCCGCCTCTTCGGCGGCGTCAAAAATCTCCCGGGTCTTGCGAGCTGCGCCACTGCCAAGCTCGATGATGTCCGTTGGGCGGATCGCACCGACGATGTCGCCAGCGACGCGGGCGAGGAGCGCGCGCTCGGTCCGGGTGGGGTAATACTCGTCGGTGTCGCAAATCTTGTCGAAGAGCTCCGCGCCGCGAGCATCGTAGAAATACTTCGGAGGAATCCGCTTCGGCGAGCTCCGAAGTCCCTGGGCCACGTCCCTAGACAGCGTCGACGACGCGTCGGGCACGAAAAAGACGTGTACCTCCAGGCGAGACCCGGTCGCTAAACTCTGCTCCATGAAAATCCCGCTCGCGGGTCGCGCGAAATTCAGGAATAGAGCACATCGCATCGATCCGCAACCAGGGTAATCCAATATTCTCTACGGGTCCGATGAAGGAACGCTTCAAAGTCCACCTCGTCGACGGCACTTACGAGCTGTTTCGCTCCTACTTCGGTGCCCCTTCGTCGCTCGACGCCAACGGCCGCGAGGTGGGCGCCACTCGGGGGTTTCTCCGAACGCTCACCGTGCTGCTGCGCGAGCCGGACGTCACGCACGTGGCCTGCGCTTTCGATCACGTCGTCGAATCCTTCCGAAACGACTTGTTCGACGGCTACAAAACCGGCGAGGGCCTAGAGCCCGAAATTCTCGCGCAATTCCCGCTCGTGGAGCGCGCAGCCGTGGCCATGGGTGTCGTGGTCTGGCCGATGGTCGAGTTCGAGGCCGACGACGCCCTGGCAGCCGGCGCCGCTCGATTCTCGCCGGATCCGCGCGTCGAACAGGTGGTGCTCTGCACGCCGGACAAGGATCTCGCCCAGTGCGTCGAGGGGGAGCGCGTGGTGTGCCTCGATCGGGCTCGACGTGTCCAGCGAGGAGAAGACGGCGTGATGGAGAAGTTCGGCGTGCTACCGACGTCGATCCCCGACTATCTCGCGCTTGTCGGCGACACGGCGGACGGCATCCCGGGCATCAAAGGGTGGGGCGCCAAGAGCGCGTCGACCGTGCTTGCTCGCTATGGGCACCTGGAAATCATTCCTACCGACGCGAGTCGGTGGGACGTCAAGGTTCGCAGCGCGGCCAAGCTCGCGGAGCGCCTCACCCTGGAGCGCGAGGACGCACTCTTGTATCGCAAGCTCGCCACGCTTCGAGTTGACGTGCCACTCGAAGAGGATCTCGACGACCTCGAGTGGCGCGGAGCCCGACGCGACTTGCTCGAGCGGCTTTGCCACGAGATCGACGACCAAACCTTCGTCGATCGTGTCGACCAGTGGCGTTCGAGCCCCCCAGCCTGAGCGCCGCGGCTCAGAGCAGTCCTTCGCTCAACCGGTCGAGAATTGCACGCAGCGCCGGGCGGTAGCCGAAATCCTGCTGGCCGATGTTCGAAACGTTTCGAGCGCAAATCGACGCCACGATGGCGTTTTCTCCGATGCCCTCGAGCACCTGCAGCTGGCGAACCGCTGGGTAGGCCTTGCCCCGGAATTGCCGGTTCCCATAGCTGCCGTCCGCGGCCTGACAGATGGGCCTCTTCTGGGTTGCCGGGTCCAATCCGACCGCCGAGATGCAATCGCAGAACCCAGGCACTCGATTGCAGTTGCGTCCGCCATCGAGGGGAAACGTGCAGGCGTACTGAAGGTCCACGCCGGTCGAAACGAGGTCCATCTCGTGCCCGTTGATGGAGTTCGCCAAAGGGTCGAGAGAGTCCGAAGGTGCGAGCGGCTCTCCGGTGATCGGTTGCACTCCCGTGCGCTCCTCGATCGATTCGATCATCAACGGATCACGCGGAGGAATACCTCTTTCGGGATCCCCGAGGATCAGACCCCACACATCGTCATCGGCCATTTGCGCCGCCGACTTGTAGGTCAGCAGATCGGCTGCAGGATCGATGGCGAGGTCCTGCCAAGGCACACCGACGATCCCTGCGAAGAACACTAGGCTCGGATCTCGGTCGTTGCCATCCGGATTGATGAAGAGTGGGTTGGGCACGAGGGCGCCATCGCTATTGGGAACCAGTTCACCGACGAGGCCACGAATGTAGCGGTCGACGGGGTAGCGGAAGTCGCGACCAAAGCGTCGTTTCTGATCGAAGCAGCGGAGAAAGATCGAGTCCTCCGCGGGAGTGATGATGCCCTTCTGGCACTCGGCGTCGGTCGAGGGGTCCGGACAGCCCGGCGGAGCCGCACGGTCGCAGGGGTGACAGCATGCGCCTTGGGGGTCGGTCGCGCAGGCGCTGGTGCCGCGAGCAACCCCGCCAGGATCAAGCACCGCGAAGTTGTCGTCGCCGTCGATGATCGAGCAGTCGTTCTCGTCGGTGAGCATGATGATCGCGACGAGCGAATCTGGCCTCAGGAAGTCCGCACGCTGTCGCAACACCACGTCGTCGACACCTTCGAGGAACACACAGGAGCGGGCCGCGTCGCCGGTGCACGGCCTTCGCGCAAGCGTCCCGGGTGGCGCCGGATCGATGAGAAACCGGTATACGGCTTCGAGCGACGACTCGATGCCGCAGCCATTCTCTCCGACACCACGCACCAAGCCCCCGATCAAACCCTGGAGCTCCAAGGTGGAGCCCGTGCCCGGCGGGGTTTTGGTCTGCGCCGGGTCCCACGCGAGAAAGCCGAGGTCCTCGTAGGTATCGCCTCGGGCGCCTCGGTCGAGCAGCTGCGCGCGATCGTTTTCGATGGTGCTAGCGCACTGGCCGCCCGCGCCGTGGCTACCTAGACTCGAGGAGAGCACTCCGATGTGCACGTCTTGAACGCTGTTGAACTCTCGAAAGCTCCCTTCCGGGCACCTTGCCGCGGGATCAGTCGGAGGAGTGCCGAGAGGAATGCCGTCGATGTCGACGCAGAGCGGATTGGTCAACCGTCGAACGATGTCCGGCACGGCGAGAGAAAGAATCGACTGCTTGTCCCCCATCGATCCGGAGTTGTCGATCATGAACAGGAGGTCGATTTTCTCGGCCCTCGGTCTCGACGGACGGTTGGGGCGAGTATTGCCGGGGCCGCCCCCGGTACCGACGGGTGGATTCCCCGCGTCGTCGGTTTCCCCCCGATCGACGCCGGCACCGAGTAGACCGGTCTTCGCGCCACACCCCGCGACGAGAAACAAAAGTGTGAGCACCCAAGAGCGCACCGTCCGGGCAGCATACCAGTCGGGACAGCCCTCTACCGCTGCCGCACTCGTGCCATCGAAGACTGAAATTCGCCCGGAATCGCAAACGCTTGCACTCCCCGCGCTCGGTGGGGACAATCCCGGAGCCGATGAATCACATTCGACGTTTGTTGATTGCTTCGGGCGTCGCCATCGCCCTCCCCTTGGCCTGCACGATCGTGACCGACGTGGATCGGAGCAAGATCCCCGAGGAAGGCGCCGACGCTTCGGCGTCCGCGGGAGCGGCGGGCTCGACCGGCTCCGGCGGGACCGGTGGCAGCGCGGGGAACGCAGGCGCAGCGGGCGGTGCGGGTACTAGCGGTGGCGCGGGCGCGGCGGGAACGGCCGGCGCGGCAGGTGTTGCCGGCGCGGCCGGAATGACGAGCACCGGCGGCGCGGCAGGAACCGGCGGCGGCGCGGCAGGAACCGGCGGCGGCGCGGGCGCAGGAACCGGCGGCGGCGCGGGCGCAGGAACCGGCGGCGGCGCGGGCGCAGGAACCGGCGGCGGCGCGGGCGCAGGAACCGGCGGCGGCGCGGGAGCGGGTACCGGCGGCGGCGCGGGAGCGGGTACCG